>CAJXTZ010000063.1 GCA_913061345.1 uncultured Erythrobacter sp. | reverse complement strand
GGGCAATGGGGTGGCTCTGCCGCCAATAGGCCAGCTTCTCGCGCAGCTCCGCCAGCTCCGGCGGATGGGCAAGATCCACACCCTTGGAATTGCGGCGGTTGGGATAAATGTCGAGCGGCAGGGGAATGGTGGGATTTCGGTAGGGCTGGCACCTCGCCAGATCGCTGACCGGGTTGGTCACCAGTTCTTCCACCGGCACATCGGCATCGGCCATGCGGTTCACGAAGGAACTGTTGGCTCCGTTCTCCAGCAGGCGACGCACCAGGTAGGCCAGCAGTTCCTTGTGACCGCCCACCGGCGCGTAGATGCGAACCGGCGTCTTCTTCTCGCCCTCGATGCGGGCAAGCGCGCCATAAACGTCTTCTCCCATGCCGTGCAGGCGCTGAAATTCGAACGGCGTATCGCCTGCCATCGCCTTGATCGCGCCGATGGTATAGGCGTTGTGGGTGGCGAAGGCGGGGTGGATCGAATCGTCCGCCTTCAGCAGTTCTGCCGCGCAGGCGAGGAAGGAAACATCGGTGCCGACCTTGCGCGTGAAAACCGGATAATCGGTATAACCGCCCACCTGGCTCAGCTTGATTTCGGAATCCCAATAGGCGCCTTTCACCAGCCGTACGAACAGCTTGCGCTCGTGCCGCCGGGCGAGCTTTGCAATCCAGCGACACAGCGGAACGCCGCGCTTCTGATAGGCCTGGATGGCAAGCCCGAAACCCTGCCAGCCGTCCTCTGTGCCATCGTCGAACAGCTCGTCGTCGGTCATCAGTTCTTCGATGATATCGAGGCTAAGTTCCAGTCGTTCCGCCTCTTCGGCATCGACGGTGAAGTGAATATTCGCCTCGCGCGCCTTGATCGCCAGTTCGCGCACGATGGGCACGATGGTCTTACGCGCAGCTTCGGCGTGGAAGAAATCGTACTTGGGGTAAAGTGCGGACAATTTCACCGAAATGCCGGGGCCGGTGTGCACGTCGCCTGGTTCCCGCGCCAGCCGCTCTATCGCGTTCCAATAGGCGCGGGCGTAGCGATCGGCATCGTCGAAGGTCATCGCCGCTTCGCCCAGCATGTCGAAACTGTGGGTGAGGCCGCGTTTCTTTTCCGGCCTGGCCCTGTCCATCGCTTCCTCGATGTCGCGGGCGTAGACGAATTGCCCGCCGATAATGCGCATGGCCTGTCCGGTGGCATTGCGGATGACGGGTTCGCCCATGCGACCGGTAGCGCGGCGAAGGGCGCTGGCGAGACCTTTTTCCTTGGTCTTGCCACCCTTGATGACCTCGCCCGTCAGCATCAGGGAGAATGTAGCGGCGTTCACGAACACGCTGCCGCTTTCGCCGATATGTTCGGCCCAGTCCTGCGTCGCCACCTTGTCTCGGATCAGCGCATCGCGCGTGGCCTCGTCCGGCACGCGCAGCAGGGCCTCTGCCAGGCACATCAGCGCGATGCCCTCATCGGTGTTGAGCCCGTAAGAATGCAGGAAGGCATCGAGCCCGCTGCTTTCCCGCTTGCGCGCTTCCAGAATCAGTTTCGCAGCAAGGTCTGCCGATTTTTCATGCAGTTGCGTAACGGCAGAGGCTTGCTCCATCCGTTCTGCCAGGCAGGTATCCTCATCGAGGCGATAAGCGTTTCTGAGCGCGGTTCTGTCTAATGCCATTAGGGGGGTCACATGCACATCGTTTCGCTCGTAATCAAGCGAAGTCGGGGGTGGGGCAGCCTGGTAACAGCGGCTAGGGCGGAACCATGAGAACAGTTTTCAGCCGCAAAGGTTTCGACTCTTCTGCCGGCGGCGGACCTTCGCCCATCATCGATGGCCGACCAATCAGCTTGCCAATACCCGCAAACGGCGCACTTTCACGCACCAGCTACGGTGATCTTGGTCTTGGCAACCATGTTGCGCTTGCCAGTCGCGGCCGAATAGGAGCGGACGATCTTTGCCACCATGACCCGATGTTCCTTCCCGACAAACGCGCGGTGCTGGGCCAGTGCGGCGCGGCACAAACACACTTGGGGCGGCAAGGCGTGGGCGTGGGCGACTGTTTTGTGTTCTTCGGGCTTTTTCGCGAGCAGGGCGAGAAACCGCATCATCGCATTTTTGCCTACCTGCGGATCGAGGAGGTGCTGCCCTTGCAATGCGCCCCGCCTGCACGGCTGAAGGAACTGGCCGCACTGGGTGTTCCCCATGCCATCGGCCTGCACGCAGCGAACGACACCGCCTATATCGGCACGGGGCAAGCGGCACGGCGCGCCAGCGATACCCTGCGGCTGACCGTTCCCGAAGGTCCGCCCAGCTTGTGGCAAGTGCCGCAATGGCTGTTTGAAACCGGACTTTCCTATCACCATCGCGCAGATCGCTGGCGTGATGAGGGGCGTCTGCAAAGCGTGGCGCGGGGTCAGGAATTCGTGAGCGATATCGGCAATCGCGACGATGCGCGCAAATGGCTGGCAGACATAATCGAAGAGATCGCGAGCTAGTCCAGCTGCTCCTGCGGGGTGCGTTCCAGGCCGTCCCCATGGTTCAGTGCATTCATGGCCGAATGGACGCGCGCCTCGATCTCCTGGCGCGCAAGGCCAGGTTCTATTTCCTCTCCGAAATGTATCGTGATCGTGCCGCGGCGTTTCCAGAGGTTGTGATACGGCGGCCCGCTGTTCACCGCCACGGGCACCACCGGCAGGCCCAGCAACTTGTACAGCGCGGCAAAGCCTGCACCCAATGGCGGTCGTTGCCCGTGTGCCACGCGCGTGCCTTCGGGAAAGATAATGATTGGCCTGCCTGCGTCGACATGGGGGCGAGCTTCGCGGATCATCGTGCGCAGTGCCTTCGCACCTTCCTCCCGCGCCACGGGTATTACGCCGTATTCACGCGCGGCACGGCCCCAGCCGGGAATGTCGAACAGTTCCTGCTTCGCAAACAGGGCGGGGTAATCGAACAGGTGGGGCAGACCGATGGCCTCGAAGAAGCTTTCGTGCTTGATGGCATAGAAGACCTGGTGATCGGGACGCTGGCCTGTTTCGACGATGCGGATGCCCAGCAAGTTCTCGCAGGCCCAGTGGTGCACGCCGGACCACACGTCGCACACCCGCCGCACCCACACAGGTGAGAAATAACCGGCCAGTACGGCAGCCAGCACCAGTACGATGGAACTGCCGTAAAAGGTCAGGTAAAATGCGATGTTGCGTAGGTAGATCACCCCAGAACCTGCAATATCCAGACTGCCAGAAACTTGTGATACTCTACGAACAGCGTGGCAAAGCTGGCCTGCGAGCGCACGGCGTCGTAAGTGACGGAGACATTATCCGGCAACTGGTCCTGCAATTCCAGCGCCGCGCGGCGCATGTGCCAGTCGGCGGTGACCAATCGCAGCGAGTTGTAGTCGCGCTCTTCCAGCCACTGCGCCGTTTCCCGCGCGTTGCCCCGCGTGTCGAGCGCGGAAAAACCCAGCGTTACGCAGCAATCCATTACCCTTTGTGGCACTTCGAACTCGGCGACGAATTCATCGTGCTGCACACTGGCGTCCACCCCTGTCACCAGCATTTGCTGCGCGGCACCTGTCTGCAACATTTCCAGCCCGCGCTGGATACGTCCGCCGCTGCCGGTGGGCACGACGATGGCATCGGTCTGGGAAAGCGACAGGGGCTGCGGCAGGGCCACGGTGAACCAGATGAAGCCCAGCGCCCAAGCGACAGGGGGAATGGCAAGGAGACGGCGCATGGTCATAACATCCTCCTTAACGCCGCAACCACGGTAAGGCGCGCAGTAAATACCGCCAGCAAAATTCCAGCGACGGGGACCGCGGCGATCGCCAACCAGTCTAGCCAGGCCAGCGTCCCGCCACTCACCAGCCCGGAACCCAGTTGCGCAAATTGCTGTCCCAGCACGAAGATAGCGCCCGTTCCCAGCATCAGGCCAGCCAGACCTCCCAACGCCGCATCGATCCCGATGGAACGCTGAAAGATCCGTGCGATCTGTCCGTCCGTGCCGCCAAGGTGATGGATCACCTCTATCGTATCGCGGTTGGAACCGAGTGCGCTGCGGGCCGCCAGCCAGACTGCCGCCACGCTGGTGGCCGCCAGCAATACCACCAGCCCGATGGCAAGATATTGCAGGGAACGAAGCGCATCGAACACCGGGGCCAGCCAGCCTGCCTGCGCATCCAGCCGAGCGGCAGGCACCTGGGTCAGCAGTTCGCTGCGCAAGGCACGCAGGCGCTGCGCCGTAACCGGGCCGGACAATTGCACATCGATCAAGGCGGGCGTGGGCACCGCATCGACGTTGCTCGCAGCCTCGCCAAGCCATGGCTCTAACAAGCTGGCCAGTTCCGCATCGGGTACGCGGCGGACCGAGGCGACATCATTGCGCGCGGTCAGGAAAGCGACAGCACGGTGGGCCTGCCGCTCACGCGAGGCCGGGGCACCTTCCACCACCTGCACCGTGATACCGCCGGCGATTTCGTCCCGCGCGTTGGACGCGACATTGCTCAGCGCCAGCCCCGCGCCCGCAGCTATCACCGTAAGCGCAATCATGATCGCCATGACCCACGGCATCGGACCGGCGATACGGGTCTGCGGCAACATGCGCGCGCTTTCGCTGCCGAACCGAGGTCTGCCACGGCGGATGAGGGGATCAAGCGCCATCAGCCTGCAAACCCGCGCTTGGGCGGATAGCGCAGCGCGCCGGTAGGGTCCGACAGGGCGCCCTTGTCCAGCCGCATGATAAGCGAATCCGGAACCTTGCGCAGCAGGTGGACATCGTGTGTGGCCACCACCACGGTAGTGCCCAGCCTGTTCAACGCTTCGAACAGGCGCAGCAGTTTCACCGCCATTTCGGGATCGACGTTACCCGTGGGCTCGTCCGCCACGAGAATTTCAGGCCGCGCGATCACGGCGCGGGCGATGGCCACGCGCTGCTGCTCTCCGCCCGAAAGCGTGGCCGGGCGCGCGTCGCGCCGGTGTTCCAGCCCGACCCAATCGAGCATGTCGGAAACGGGCTTCTGGATATTGCCCTCGCTCATTCCGCTGACGCGCAGGGGCAAGGCGACGTTATCGAACGCGGATAGGTGGGGGATCAGTCGAAAGTCCTGGAAGACGGTGCCGATGCGCCGCCTGAACTGGGGAAGCGCCGCGCGCGGCTGGGTAATCAGATCGTGGCCGAACATGCGGATGGCCCCGCGCGTGGGCCGTTGCGCAAGGTATAGCAGTTTAAGTAACGAGGTCTTGCCGGCTCCGCTTGCGCCGGTCAGGAAATAGAAGCTGCCGGGATACAGCGTGAAGGAGATATCGCGCAAAACCTCGCGATCGGTGCCGTAGCGAAGTCCGACGTTATCGAACTGGACAATGGAATCTTCGCTCCCGCTCATGGCCGGGTGCTAGTGCCTGAGATCGGCGTGGGGAAGGGCTTTGCAGGCATTTCGGGCGGATATAGACGCTGGTGCTTGTGGAAAAAAGGTGGAACGAATGCATTGTAGGGTCCGGCCAAGCTTGCCCACGCATATCCGCTAGGCGTAGGGACTAGGTCAGCAAGATGATTTTACAGTGCCCCGCCTGCTCGACGCGTTATGTCGTGCCCGATACCGCCGTAGGCGTGGAAGGGCGCACCGTGCGCTGTGCGAAATGCCGCCATAGCTGGTTTCAGGAAGGCCCGTCGCTTCCCCAATCGGGCGAAGCGGCACCCACATCGGCGGCGCCCCCGGCTCCTCCGCCGCCGCGCGCCGCGCAACCTGGTCCGCCGGGGCAGGATATGCTTGATGCAATGGATGGCGGCAGGTCGGCGCGGCTGCACAACCCCGCGCAGAACGTGGGCATCTCCTACAATGTGGCGAGTTCGAACGAACCGGCAGCCACGGCGGAGCCTGAGCACGAGGCCGAGCCGACCCCCGAGCAATCGCCGGGGGAAGAGGCGCATGAGGACTTGGCACCGCCTCCCGTATTCGAACCGCAGGGCTATGGCGCGCTGGCTGAAGACGAGGACGAGCATTCGCACTTCGATGCCGAACCGCCGTTTCGCCCGCGCCGCAATCCACTCAAGATGTGGACATGGGCCGCAGCAATTTTCGCAACAGTTGTGGCAGGCACGATCTTTGCCGTAAGCTATTGGGGACTGCCCGACTGGGTTCCGGTCGACCGCCCCACTTTCGCCGCTGCCCAGCCCGACCTGCAACTGGATTTCCCGCAGGAGGAGCAGGAGCGGCGCACCCTTCCCAACGGCACCGAGTTTTTTGGTGCAAGCGGACGCGTAACGAACATCGGCACGCAAACGCGCCGGGTGCCGACCATATTGATCGTACTGCGCGATGCCCGCGATGCCATCGTTTACAGCTACGAGGTGTTCCCGCCTAAGCGCGAACTGGCGCCGGGTGAAACGATGACGATCAACGAAGCCGTCACGGATATTCCCAAGCGCGCGGCCTACGCCGAATTCGGCTGGAATCCAGAGTAACACAGGCTATTTCTGTCTGGGGACTTGCAGAACGCGTGAGGGAAAGAAACGGTCTAGCTGCGCGGACTGGCCCGGCGATCCGGGCCACTGCGCCGGTCGCCCTGACGGCGGTCCGGAAAGTTGATCGGTGCCTCTATCTGGCGGCGATCGCCGTTACGGCGGTCCTCTGCAGCTGGTTCGTTCTTTTCGGCGACCATTCCCGCCTCCTAATGGCGACCGGAACAAACTCCGGACAATTACTTGGGGTTGTCGCAGCAATATCTTGTGAAATGCTTAAGCCTGTTTGATGGTGCGCCACGGATTCGGAACCGTTGGGCAGCCGATCCTGTTTGTTCTATGTATCGAACGGAGTAGAACACGATGACCGAACCGAAACCGAACAACAAGACGCTATGGCTGCTGGTGATCGCCCTGTTTGCTGTGGTTGCAATCATTCTCATCCTCAATCCCACGCGAGGGGATGACGAGGCAGCACTGGAAGCGGCCGTGGATGAAGCCTCGATCGACCGCGACGATACGCTGATTGATTATCCGGTCCAGTCGGACCAGTATGGCGAAGATGGCGAAGTCGAACTGGTTATTCCCGAAGACGAGGAAACCGGCGACCTTGAAACAGGCGACGATGTGACGGTGGCCGAATAACTACAGCCATTCGTACGATCGCGGGTGCGCGCATGAGCTAACACCAGTTTACGCGGCCAATGCCCCAGTCATCGCTCCACCCCGCGTCCCAATAGTCACCCTGGGCGAGGCGTGCGGCGATCATGTGATCGGAAAGCAATCGCGTATCCCCGGATGGCGCCAGTCGGCGTGCGGCACGAAGTTCACGGCCATATTGATCGCGCGCAGGGTCGTCCCCGCCGTCAAGCTGAAACGGGCCAAGCGCCAGCCATCGCACGAGCTCAGCCTGCGCTTTGCGTGCTGCTTCACTCTCGGCGGGGCACTTGCCGTTCAGTTCCGGGGCGTCGAACCCGATAAGGCGAATGCGCCGTTCGCCAATACGGATAGTATCGCCATCGAAAACGCAGTTGGCAGAATAGCCGGGTGCCGAACATAGCGGAAAGGAGAGCGAAACCTCCTGCGCTTCGCCAAACCCCTGCCGGCCCCATCCCAGTTCGCGCGCAACAAGCACAAGCGTCGCCAGGGCGATCAATACCAGCCACCGCCTGACTTGGGAAAAAGCTCTGCGCCATGCCCTGCCCGGCCGTTCCTTCCGTCGCCGGTGAAAAGGAAGAACATCGCCCAGTGGTTCAACTCTCCAGCGGAAAGGGTGTTATCGGCCGAATCAGATCGAAATCCTCCTCCAGCGGAGAATGGCCCAGTTCGGGCCAATCGAGTTCCTCGTGCGGGACATGGGTATCGGGCAGGCGATCCAGCAGGTCGCGGATCAGGGTCAGGCGGCCATGCTTCTGATCGTTATAGTCCACCACCGTCCATGGCGCATGCTCGGTATGGGTAGCGGCGAACATCGCCTCGCGCGCCTCACTATATTCCTCGAACAAGGTGCGCGCCTTGATATCGATGGGCGAGAGCTTCCAGCGTTTCAGAGGGTCTTCCAGCCGCTCTGCAAAGCGTTCTTCCTGCTTCTCCTGGCTTGCCGAGAGCCAGTATTTGAACAGGCGTATGCCATCGTCCACCAGCAGCTTCTCAAAGGTAGGCACTTCGTGCAGGAACTTGCTCACCTGCGCATCGCTAGCGAAGCCCATCACCTTTTCCACGCCGGCACGATTGTACCAGCTGCGGTCGAACAGCACGATTTCGCCGGCGGCTGGCAGGTGCGGGACGTAGCGCTGGAAGTACCATTGCGTCCGCTCCACGTCGCTGGGCTTGGGCAGGGCGACCACGCGGCACTGTCGCGGGTTGATGCGCGCGCTGATCGCCTTGATCGTGCCGCCCTTTCCCGCCGTGTCGCGTCCCTCGAACAGCACGCAGATGCGTTCGCCGGTCGTTTTGGCCCAGCGCGCCATGGCCACCAGTTCATGATCGAGAGGTTCGAGCAGCTTTTCATATTGCTTGCGTTTCATGGGTTCCATCTGTCCCACCAAGGGGCTGCGTCCGCAAGATGCTATTGGCGCGGACGGTCCAGCGGGCTAAGCGGTTCGCCGATATGACCCAGACGAACGATAACCGCATGCTGGCCAAGGCCGAGACACTGATCGAGGCGCTGCCGTATTTCCAGCGCTATGCCGGGCGCAGCTTCGTGGTGAAATACGGTGGCCATGCCATGGGCGACCCCGCGGCCGCACGCGACTTTGCCGAGGATATCGTGCTGCTGAAAGCCGTGGGCATCAATCCCGTTGTGGTTCATGGGGGTGGCCCGCAGATCGGCGCGATGCTGAAGAAATTAGGCGTGGAAAGCCAGTTTATCGATGGCTTGCGGGTTACCGACAGGGAAACCGCCAGCGTTGCAGAAATGGTGCTGTCCGGTGCGATCAACAAGGAATTGGTCGGCTGGATCAACCAGGCGGGCGGCATGGCCATCGGCATTTCCGGCAAGGACGGCAAGATGGTGCTGGCCGAGAAGGTGAGCCGCACGGTGAAGGATCCCGACAGTCAGATCGAACAGGTGGTGGACCTTGGCTTTGTAGGGGAACCCAAGCACGTCGATACAACCATCCTCGAAACCGCCAGCGGCGCAGGGATGATCCCCATCATCGCCCCGATCGCCAGTGATGGTGAAGGCAATACCTATAACATCAATGCCGATACCATGGCAGGAGCGGTTGCTGCGGCACTGGGTGCGGCGCGCCTGTTCCTGCTGACAGATGTGGCGGGCGTGCTGGACAAGGACGGCAAGTTGCTGACTGATCTTCGCCCTGTAGACATTGCGAAACTGCGCGAAGACGGCACGATCAGCGGGGGCATGATCCCCAAGCTGGAAACCTGCGTCCACGCCGTGGAAGGCGGGTGCGAGGCGGCAGTGGTGCTTGATGGCAGGGTGCCCCACGCCATGCTGCTGGAATTCTTCACCAGCCGAGGCGCGGGCACTCTGGTCAGCGCCGAGGAATAGGCTGAACCTTGTGGTTTGCTTGACCCGTATTACCTAAACGATACACTCTTCGATCAGAAACACCCTTGCGGGAGACCGGCGTGCTCGCCCTAGTTCAGATTATTTCCATGATTGCCCAGGCGATCGTCTTCCTCGTCATCATCCAGTTCATCATCGGGCTGCTGTTTTCGTTCAACGTGGTCAGCCCGCGTAACGAATTCCTGATGCAGGTCTACAACTCGATAAATTCGCTGCTCGATCCGCTGCTGAAGCCGATCCGTCGATTTCTGCCCGATACGGGCGCGATAGATTTCTCGCCGCTCGTGCTGATTCTGGCGCTGAACGCAGTGGTCTATATCCTGGCTGATATCGCGATCTGATCTGGCGACCGTTCGCAGACTTTACAAAGCGGTTCGCCAAGAGCAGGGCGCGAATATGATTTCACGCGTCACCATTGCCCTTGCTGCTAGCGCGATGATCGCCGCCTGCACCAGTCCGCAAGCACAGCGAGTGGAGCGGGAACGGCGGGCAGCCACGCAGTTCCTCGAACGGCAGGGCAGCATTGGCGATCCGGGCCGGGTGGCCGCCGCAGACATCGCCTTTGCCAAGATGGCGCGGGAAGAGGGGCAGTGGACTGCCTTTCGCGAGTATGCTGCGCCCGAAGCTGTCATACACGGGGTGAACGGCCCTATCCTCGCGCAGACCTGGCTGGCGCAGCAGGAGAATCCGCCGGTGGCCGTGGCATGGACGCCGAACACGGTATGGTCCAGCTGCGATGGCACGCTGGCCATCAGTTTCGGACGGTTTCAGGAACCCGATGGAAAGGTCGGCAGCTATGTCTCGGCCTGGGAGCTGCAGGACGACAACAGCTACAAGTACACCTATGACCTGGGCGCGCTCGACAATCCGCAACCTGTCCGCCAGCCTGAAGAAGAGCTGCCCGAAGACGCGATCATCGTGCCCGGCATGACGGCGATTGAAGGTCGGGTGGCAGATTGTCCGGGGGCCGATGCCGTGCTGCCGGAAATCCCGCTGCTTTCGACTGCGCTGCCTCACCGGTCCGGTTCGAAGCGTTCCGGTGACGGAACCTTGCAATGGACGTGGTTCCAGTCTGACGACGGCCAGCGCCGGGTGACGGTGCAATGGGTGCGCGATGGCAGCGTGCAGGAAGCGCTCGACTTCGCCGTTCCTGCAGCAGGCGAATCATGAGCGAACTGTTCATTTCTGCCTTCATCACCCTGTTCGTGGTGATCGATCCGCCCGGATGCGCGCCGATCTATGCCGGATTGACGAAGGCGGCGACGCAGGTGGAGCGCCGCAGCATGGCAATCCGCGCTGCGGCGATTGCACTCGTCATCCTGCTGATCTTTGCCTTGTTTGGCGAAGACCTGCTGCGCGCGCTGCATATTGAACTGGATGCCTTCCGCATTGCAGGCGGCTTCATGCTGTTCTGGATCGCGTGGGAAATGGTGTTCGAGAAACGCACCCAGCGTCGTGAGGAGCGCGCCGAACGCGCGACCCGCGAACATGTGGAGGATGTTTCCGTTTTTCCCATGGCAATGCCGATGCTGGCAGGCCCGGGCGCGATTGCTGCGATCATGTTGCTGATGAACGAGGCGCAGGGGCTGGAACAGTCGCTGGAAGTGCTTGGCGCGCTGGTGGCCGTGCTGGTTCTGACGATGGTCGCGCTGATCGCTGCCGGCCCGCTGATCAAGCTGCTGGGCGACCGTGTGGAAGCGGTGATCACGCGTCTGCTGGGCGTGTTGCTGGCGGCGCTCGCAGCGCAATATGTTATCGACGGATTACGGGGCGCGTTTCTAGTATAGCCCTCGAGCGCGACTGTTTGTTTTTTGATCCGGCCTCCGCCGGATCATCCTTGCTAGATGCGCAGCAAGCTGCGCCCGCTGCGGGCGGCCGCTCGGCCTTGCGGTCCGCTGGGCGCGGACCGTTTCCAGGCGCAGACATTATTGGCTGTCTCTTATACACATCTCCGAGCCCACGAGACTAGGCATGATCTCG
>CAJXTZ010000062.1 GCA_913061345.1 uncultured Erythrobacter sp. | reverse complement strand
GGCTCGGAGATGTGTATAAGAGACAGGGTGACACGATCACCCTCGACCTCACCCGAACTCCAGGTGGCGGAAACACAGTGGTGGCACGCGCTATCATGGGTTGGTTCGCGCGCCAACCGACGCCATACCAGATGCACCAGCTCCCGCGTGAAGAGCGGCAAACGGGTATCGCGCGTAGCTGGCTTGAACTGGTGGAGCCGCGTGAGAACAAATATCACCCAGGCCCGGTCGTGGTGCGCGTCGGGCGCTGGACCGGCTCGATGGGTGAAGGGCTGGCATTGGGGATGGCCGAGCTGGGCGCCTGCATTGAAGGCGACAGGATGGCTGGCCTTCTGGGTGCGATTGGAGATTTCGAGATCGGCGGCATCACCGTGAAACTGCCGTTTGAGCGCCTTTTCAGCATCGAGGGAATACCGCGAGAGGACTTTGCGCCGATAACTAGCTGCGCGGACTGAGAAGCAGCAAGCTTACCGTCACAGCCACCGCCAAATGCCTGCCGGAATTCCGGCCATGGCGATATGTATCCATGTCAGCGCCAGCCATGTCGCCAGCGCGGCCAGCCACAGCATCCAGCCTGCCGAAAGCAGCTTGCTCAAGCGCGGCCAGTAGCTGGTTCGGGCCTGCCATTGTTGCCATGCATCGCCCATGGCCACGGCCTTCTTTCGATCCTGCAAATGCGCGCCGAGCAGGGCGAGGGTGAAGATCGCCAGCGCCACGATATTAGTGCGCCAGCTCCACCATAGTGCGATATGCGAAACTGCCCATAGCGCAAAGCTCCACATCATCGGGTGGCGGGTGACGGCGAAGACGCCGGTCGGCTGGCGTGTTGCCGCCAGATCGGCTGCGCCGGGCGCGGGCAGGGCGGGGTTTTTGCGGAATGAGCCGAAGAGCAACACCACGGCCACCAGCGTCAGTGCGCTGGCGAAGATCCAGCCTGCCGCTCCGCTGCCCCCTAGCGAGGCAGGCGGGGCTGCCCTGAAGCCCTGCGCCATCCAGTACAGGCAGGCAAGCGCGGTTATGGAATAAAGGGCCATGAAGCCATTTGCGCCCAGGCTCTTGACCAGCGGCGCGCGCAGCGGGTGCGACAATGCGAAATGCGTGCCGACAAGGGCTATGCTGGCGGCGATCAGCGAAACGAGCGCGTAGTCCATGGCAATTTCCTTCCATGGGGGAGTATCACACCGTTCGCCGATATGAAAAGGGCGGAGCCATTGGCCCCGCCCTCTCCCCCCGTTCAGCGCCAGGAGCGGATAGCTTGCTCTATCGCTCGTAGGCGCGCGGCAACTTCGTTTCGTCGAGCGACCGATAGCGGTCCCTCAACCGGGTCTGGTGATTTGTAAGTGGCTGTTCCACGCCGTCAATATACACGCGGACCGGAGCGGAACTTGTTTCCAGCGGATCGCCATCCCATACCACCAGGTCGCCATGGGCGCCCGCAGCCAGAACGCCGACCCGGCCTTCCAGCCCCGCCACTGCGGCAGGTATCGATGTAATTGCGGCAAAAGCCTCTGCCCAGGTCAGTCCGGTGGCCCCCGGGACGCGGTTCAGCGCGACCATGTTGCCCGCCTGCTGCGGCAGGTTGCGTGGATGGTCGCCGCTGCTGTCGTAGCCGCCGATGGCAACGGTAACGCCTGCATCCACCATGCGCCCCACATTGCTTTGCGTGGCGGCCAGCTGTTCGAACGAAACCGGCAGGTCGCGCAAGGCTGCGGCGATGACCGGAACGCCCGCGGCCGCAATGCGGTCTGCGACCATCCAGCCCTCCGCCGCGCCCACCAGGACCATGTCGAGCGCGGGGAACTCTTCCTTCAGGGAAAGGGCAGAAAGGATGTCGCTCGCGCGCTCCACTTCGATGTAGACCTTCTGCTCACCCTTCACCACCGGCACCAGGGCTGCGGCATCGAAGCGGGTCAGCAGCACGTCGCTGGAGCGGTCGGCACCGGGAGAAAAGCGCGAATCGAGGCCGATCGTCTCGCCCGGACGATTGCCGCGCGTCTGGCGGCTGCTGGAAAGTTCTGCCGCATCACCGAAGGAGCCTGCTTCCTGCAAGGCGTTGCGGAGCAGGGCATGGGCGGAAGTACGGCTGCCGCCAGCCAGCCATGCGCCGCGCTCACCCATTTCCACGTACTGGAAGGCGCGCGGATGGCGTACGGCATCGTAATCCGCGCCAAGATCCACGATTGCGCCCTGGCCGGCGAAGATCGAGGCTCCCGCGCCCGGCGTCACGCTGGCACGGGTTACGCCGCCCGCGCGGCTGTAGCCGAAATCCTGAGCATTGGGATTGATAACGGGCGATACGTCGAGCGCGGCACCGAATGGCGAATCGCTGGCGTTCACATCATTGCTGTCCGCCACGGCATCCACATCCACCAGGCCAAGATTGGTGACGGAAGCAAAGAGGCCGGGCGTTACCCACATGCCGCTGCCATCGACGACAGGCACGCCTGCGGGCGCGGAAACTCCACTGCCTGCGGCAACCACGCGGCCGCCCTGCACCACGACGGTGGCATTGGTGATGGGGTCGCTGCCGTCACCGGTGGCCACGGTTGCGCCGGTAATGGCGATATCCTGCGCGGCGACCGGCGTTGCGGCGATTGCTATTGCAGAGGCTGCGATGCTGAGGAGGCGCTTCATTTCACATCTCCTTCGCCCGGCTGGCCCAGTTCGAAATCGCTGACCGGACGCATGGCGGGATCGTTCATGTCGTACATCATGGCACCATCGATCCAGACCATTTCGGGCCGCGAGTAGATGGACAGGGGATCGCCGTTCCACAGCACCACATCGGCCATCTTGCCTGCTTCCAGGCTGCCGGTCATTGCGTCGATGCCCATGGCGCGTGCGGCGTTGAGGGTGATCCAGCCGATCACGTCGGCGTCGGCAATCTCTATGCCCATACGGCGACCATCGGCCTGCGCCTTGGCAGCTTCCTGGTTCAGGCGCTGAATGCCGTTCTCGTCATCCGAATGGATCACCACGCAGGCGCCCTGATTGTGGATGAGGGCAGCGTTCTCGGGAATAGCGTCGTAGGCTTCCATCTTGAAGCCGTACCAGTCCGCCCACACTGCGCTGCATACGCCGTTGTCGCGCAGCATGTCTGCGATCTTGTAGCTTTCCACCGCGTGGTGGAAGGCGGAAACCTGATAGCCGAACTCCTCAGCCATGCTCATTACCAAGGCCATTTCATCGGCGCGGTAGCAATGATTCTGGATCAGGATATCGCCGCTCAGCACGCCGGCCAGCGTTTCCATCGCCAGATCGCGGTCAGGCTCTTCCTCGGCCATGTAATCCTGCGCCTGGATAAAGGTTTCGCGATTGACCGCGAAATTGCCCATGCGGGTGGAAGGCATGCGACCCCTGCCGCCGTAAACACGCTTGGGATTTTCGCCGCAGGCCATTTTCATGGAATAAGGCGCGCCGGGAAATTTCATTCCCTGCACGGTGCGGCTGGGCACGTTGCGTAACGTTACCGAACGCCCGCCCATCAGATTTGCCGAGCCGGGCAGGACCATCAGCGTGGTGATCCCGCCATTGGCCAGTGCGCGGCTGAAGCCGGGATCCTGCGGCCAGACCGAATGTTCCGCCCACACCTCGGGCGTGGTGGGATCGGTTGCTTCGTTGCCATCGCTATGCGCGGCCACCGAAGGAGTGGGATAGTCGCCCAGGTGCGAGTGGATATCGATGATACCCGGAGTGACGAAGCGCCCCGTGCCGTCCAGGCGGGTGTAACCTGCGGGAATGGCGAGGTCTGCCCCACCCACGCCGACAACTTCGCCTTCGGCAAACAGTACCGTGCCGTTCTCGATGCGGCCTCCTGCACCATCATAGATGGTGGCGCCCGTGATAGCCGTGGGTACACCGGGATATGCCTCGTAGGTGGAGGCGTAAGGCTCTTCAGCAGAGCCTGGCGCAGCGGCAGTTGCCGGACGCTCCGTACCGGAGGCAGCAGCGCAGCCGGTCAACGCCAGCGCGGCGGCGGAGAGCAACAGGGCGGACGGGCCGCCCCGGTTGAAGAAACGACCCGTCATTCTATCAGCCCTTCGGATTGGTGGTGGGGTGGATGCCTGCGCCCTGCGGTTCGCCCGGACCTTCGGACTGGCCTTCCAGATCGTCGCCCACGTTATCGTCAGCCAGCGTATCGAGATGCATCAGTCTCTTCACCCATCGGGCGATGATGATCACCACGATGCCCACGGCAATCGCGACCCAGCCGATCTGCTGGTAGATTTCTATCGTACCTTCACGGGTCATCTCGCCATCTTCGCCACCTGTCGCAGCGCCGATCATGCCGGCGACGAAGTTGCCGCCTGCCGTTGCGAAGAACCATGCACCCATGATGAGCGAGGCAAGGTGCCGCGGTGCCAGGCGGTTCATTGCGCTGAGGCCGACCGGCGAGAGGCAAAGTTCACCCGTGGTGTGGAACAGGTAGATACCGAACAGGAAGATCACCGGTACCAGTTCGCCCGCACTCACCGATGCCGCGCCCCAGACAAGAACGAGGAAGCCGAAACCCAGTTGTACGAGACCAAGACCGAATTTCGCAGGCGTAGAGGGTTCGAGCCCGCGACGGCCAAGCCAGGTCCACAGCCCGGCAAACAAAGGTGCCAGCAGGATAATGTAGATGGGGTTGATCGACTGGAAGATTGGAGCGGGAACGCCGCCGAGATCGATGAAGCGATCGGTGAACAGGTTCAGCGATCCGCCCGCCTGTTCGAACAGGCCCCAGAACAGTGGCTGGAGAGCGATGAGGAACAGGATGGCGAACATGCGTTCACGCGGATGCTTGTCGAGCTTGAAAGCCTCGAGCAGGACATAGGCCAGCAGCGCCACGCCGCAGACCAGCATCAGTCCGCCGACGACGGACTGGTACTGGATAAGCAGCCACATGATGGCAACGCCCACGGCGCCAACGCCATACATGGTCCACTCCGTACCCTTGGTAAGCGGCTTTGGCGGTTCGCCCTGGCCCAGCAGCAAGGGCTTGCCGAGAACGAAGACGACCAGGCCCAGCAGCATGCCGATACCGGCAGCGCCGAAGCCATAGGCCCAGCCGATGGTCACGCCCAGGTAACCGGCGATAATCGTACCGATCGCGGCGCCCACGTTAATGCCCATGTAGAAGATGGTGTAGGCGCCATCGCGGCGCACGTCGGTACGGGGATAAAGCTGGCCCACGATCACCGAGATATTGGCTTTCAGGAAGCCCGAACCCACGATGATGAAGCTGAGCGCCAGCCAGAAGATATTGATGGTGGGATCGTTCTGTCCGCCCGTTCCCTCGAACGCCATGAAGAAGTGACCCAGGGTAAGCAGCACCGCGCCGAACAGCACGGCCTTGCGCTGGCCCAGGTAACGGTCGGCCAGCCAGCCACCCAGGACCGGAGTGATATATACCAGGCTGACGTAGGCGCCGTAGATGATGTTGGAAGCGCTATCGTTATAGAGCCAGTGCTGCGTCAGGTAGAAGATCAGCAGCGCGCGCATGCCGTAGTAGGAGAACCGCTCCCACATTTCTGCGAAGAAGAGGATGTACAGGCCCTTGGGGTGGCCGCCGACTTCGGGTTGCTTGCGGGTGACCGCCCAGGCACCGGCGATCAGGAAAAGCGCAAGAACGACGGAGGCGATTGCCACGATCCAGTCGCCCTCGTTCCACAAGCCCATGTCTTTCATTCGTACGTCCTCAATGTGTGTTGCCTGTCCGTTCCGATCTTCGTCGGACTCGTCCCGAAAAACGGGCACCCTAACGATAGTTTTGCGCATGTGAAGCCAAGTTACGCGTGAAACTGCCTCGGGACTGCAATTTTTCTTGCCGTACGCTTGACCTGCCCCGCTGTATTATGGCACTCAATCACCTATGGTCGATACCCGCCCCGTCTACCTTAGATTGCGAGAGCAGATTGCTGCTGCCATCATCGACGGCAGCTATCCGGAAGGCGAAATGCTGCCCTCGGTGCGGGCTTTTGCGGCCGCGCAGGGCGCCAATCCGCTGACCGTGGCCAAGGCCTACCAGCAATTCCAGTCCGACGGTTTGATCCGCGTGCAGCGCGGTGTTGGCATGTTCGTGCGCGAAGGTGCGGCGGACCGGTTGCGCCAGACGGAACGTGATGTATTCCTGCAGGAGGAATGGCCAGAAATACGCAAACGTATGAATCGCCTTGGTCTCAAGCCGGCAGATCTTCTGAACCATGCCTGATTCAAGTTGCCATTTGGATATCGGCATAAGCCGTCAGGTGATTTTTCGTTTCTCACTAATTCTAACGGATGATTGCGAAACCGGCATTGTTCTGGCAACTTAACATTTAGCAACGCGCTTCGGGTCTGCGCACTGGCGAAACCATGGCTGCGTAATCTGTGGCCAAACCCGAGGGGGGAAATTAATTGATACGGTCGGAACTTCTCCAGGCCCTTTGCGCAGACAATCCTGATCTGCGACCAGAGGAAATCGAACAGGTCGTCGATCTTTTCTTCGATGAAATCACGCAGCGTCTTGCCGAAGGGGGCCGCGTGGAACTGCGCGGCTTCGGCACCTTCTCCACTCGTGAGCGCGACGCTCGCACGGGACGCAATCCGCGGACCGGTGAATCGGTGGACGTGCCTGCAAAGCGCGTGCCCTATTTCAAACCGGGCAAGGAAATGCGTGAAAGGCTGAACCCGGAAGGCTGATACGCGGCTTGGTGACGAGCAAGCGCAAACAAAAGGAACGCGGATCGAATTGGTCCGCGTTCCTTTGTGTTTTTTCGGAGAAGGCCGCCGGCAATCGACTCAGCGCGCGTTGTTGATCCGCGACGCCACGAAATTGGCAGCATAACTGCGGTTACCCGAACCCACTGCGGTGCAGGCGATGGTTGAGAGACTATCGTCCGCTTCGTACAGTTTACACAGTCCCCGCACTTCGACGGGATCACGCCCGCGCAGAACGACGCTTTCCACCGTCAGCCTGTCCCCATTCCATGTCCCTCGGAACTGTATCTGCTGTCTGCTACCGCGTATCACGAAGGCCACGCCGCCTGGTGCAACGACCGCGCGGTTGCAGGTGGCCAGAACCGTGCCCGCCGCTCGCTCCCGAACGGCGTCGGGATAAAGGCACTGTCCGTCGTAGGTGCCTGCGGGCAGCGCGTCGGCAGCGAATTGCGCAGCAAGGACGAGGGCGAGGTGCAGCATGAGCGCGACTATGCGCGTAAATGGCGATCGCGGCAACTGTGCAGTGCCGGTGAGGCGGCAAGACCTGACTTCGGCGCACCGATCATGATCGAAATCGTGCTCGCCTTTTTCTGTCGAGCCGCCCCAGAGCAATTGGCAAGCGAGCGGTCAACGGCTAGGCACCGCGCGCTGGCGCTCGTCACAAGACAGGCAGGCGCAGCGGGCGTGGCGGAATGGTAGACGCCGGGGACTTAAAATCCCCTGTCCTTTGAGACGTGCGGGTTCGAGTCCCGCCGCCCGCACCATAGTTGGTTTTCTGCGATTCTTGCAGTTTTCAAGCGGCCGCATTGACGGCCTTATTCGGCTGTGTGTGTAATTCCGGTGTAATCGTGTCAGGAAAGGGCACGTTGAGCTTTGCCACGCTGCGATCGACATGTGCGTCGGAAAGCTGGGTGTAGCGTAAAATCATTGCGAGCGTTTTGTGCCCGCTGATTTTTTGGATAGTTGGCAGGTCAACGCCTGACTTTACGAGGGCCGTTATCGCAGTGTGACGCAGTATATGCGGCGTCACCTTATCTGGGCGCAAACCAGCCCGCTTGACGGACCGTCGGAACTGCTTGGTCATTGTCGATCGGTGAGGGTGCTTTGCGACTTGTAGGAAACAGATAACTCTCCGGTTTGCCAAGTTGCTGCCATTCCGCCTCCAGGCGGGTGGAGAGGTCTCCGGGATCGGCTGCTCACGCTGGCCTGCCTTAGCCTTGCCGATGAAGATACGGCGTTGCGGGAAATTGATTTCGTCCCATCGAAGGCGCATGATCTCGCTGTGTCTCATGCCAGTGCCGATCGCAATCGCGACGAACAGCTATGTCAAAGGATCTTGATCCCCGATGGCGGCTTTCATGAGCGCCTGTTGCTCGGCGATAAACAGCACAGTGATCTGTTTACGTGTCTCCTGCGCTTTGTCGATCTTGAGGCGCTTCTTAGTCCATCCCCAATCGAGGCAGCGATTTAGAAGTGGGAGAGAGTGGAAAGTTCGCGGTTGATTGTCGCGTTCGCTGCGCCCTCGTTCCGACGTTGACGGACATAGTGTGCAACGGCGATGTCGGTTAGCTTCTCCACATGCTGCGTTTTGAAATACGGTGCCAGCCGCGCACGCATGTGGTGCCGTTTCCGGCTGAAATTGCGTCCTTGCTTCGGGTGATCCTCCATTTGGGCAAGATATTCTTCCCCCGCCTCGGCGAAGGTGCGGCGGATCTTGCGCCCAGTAGGGAGGTCAAGCCTTCCCTCGCGGGACTTCGTGCGGAAGCCCTCGATTGCCCGCTCTGCCTGTTCGCGGGTCGTGCCTTCGCTCTCACGTCCGATCACGCGGTGAATGCGTTGGCCGTCCACCATGATGTTTACGTTGTAGCGGAGATCGCCATTGCTCTGGCGCATGGCGCTATGGCCTTCAAGGATGTATATGCGCTGCGAGGATTAAGCTACGAAGAGAAGGTTCGGCATCGGGCAAGAAGGGACCCGTGGGCGACTAGCGAGGGCAGGCTCCTGCGCCTCCCATTGCCCAAGCCGGTTCATCGGGGACACGTAGCAATAGAGGGACGCAGAATTGATGTGCGAATGCCCGTCTTGTGGCGGCCTTGCTTTGGGATAGCAGACTTCGATCAGGATACCGTGGATACGCCAGGTCAAAACTTGTTCCAGCCCTTTCATTTAGTATGGGCGGTGGTTGAGAGCGTCAGGAAATAGCGACGAGCGGTGCGATCGCGAATGTCTGAAAGTGAGGTGGAAAGCGGCCCCTGGCTGATCGGTCACTTTGAAGATTGAGCTTCACTTCTGTTAATGATCAGCAACCGCAGAGCGACAGTATTCTTGGCAAATCGGAACATGCTAGCCGATTCGGGATTATGCAGACGGACGGCCGGCTGATGCACTCGTGTCCGTGGCGATCTCGGCGTTTGAACGGAATTGTTGACGGGTGGGTCTGGTCCATTCGTTGCCATTCGACTAAGTAAGTTTGACTATGAAAAGCCGATTGATTGATACCGCAGCGGTGTTTTGCCGTTGCACAGCAGAGCAAAAAGCCACACTCGAGCTAGTGGCCGACGGTCGCACGACTGACGAAATAGCCACCCACTTCGACATCTCCAATTCAGCCGCCACCAAGCGAGTGCAAACCCTTCGCCGGAAACTCGGCGACGTAACCAAGGCAGAGGTAGGCCGCCTCTACCGCGAGTACTGCCTCACCGAGGAACCCTGTAGAAAGACTACAGCCACAAAAAATCAGCTCCCGTTCTTGCAGGAATTCGACGAGAGGCTTGCTCAGAACTTCCGGCGGGAAACCTTTGAACTCAGCGACGCAGTGCCCTTCGCGGCACCGTCCGCCTGGGCTTCACGAGAGGAACCGAGGGTCGTTCCGGAGGTGCTCGAAGGCGCATACGCTTCGATCTTCCGCCTCGCTGCCAGCGTGGGCCTTGCCGTAGGCTTGCTCGTACTGGCGCTGATCCTCCTGGCCGTTGCTGGGGAGGTGGGCGAACTGATCTGAACTTGCGTCGTCCTTCAGGAAATCGAAAAGGCAAGGTCGAGTGCTTGCCTCGCAAGGAAAAGATAATGTCGCTCACAGTTGAAACCACAGGGATTCGCATTGCCAATAATCTCGACGATGCAGAACGCGCTGCAAATGAAGCCCTGCGCTCCAAGGCGCGTCTGCTCGAAAGCATGATGACGACGCGCCTGGAAACCGAATTACCGCAATACCAAGGTCATCTTGCCGTGATGCGTTTGCAGAAGGCAATCTCGGATGATGTCTCTTCGATGGGTGAATTGGCCAAGGCGCACAAATCCATGCGCGATGACTTCACAAGGATCACCGACATCCCCGATGTTCCTGGCGCTTGCCCGACAGAAGATCTCGGTCCGGTCGAGGTGAAAAAGCACGCGTAATCGTGTAGCCGGGCAGCAGACACTGAGAAAGTGACTTACTCATGGTTCTGGATTTCCTGCTCGGCAATCGTGTATTCCTGCAGAACGCAGGCTTTCTAGCCTTGGCTCTAATCGCCTTTTGGCGCGGGGCCGGACCGGAAAAGTGGGCAGCGACAACCTTCGTCTGCGCGATTGCTTCAGTCTACATATACAGGCTGGCCTTTCCCGTCTCATCGCTCGCTTTCCGGAATGTGAACTTGGGGTTTCTGACTATCGACATCTTGATGATGTTGTCGCTGACCTCCCTCGCACTAGTAGCGAATAGGATCTATCCATTATGGCTTCTGGCAGCACAGCTCATAGCGACCATGATGCATCTTCACCGCGAATTCTTGCCGATCAAGCCAGCCGTCTACTTCGTCCTGACTATCGCGCCGTCTTACGTCCAGTTGGTGGGCATGGCCTGGGGATTATGGGCGCATCTAAAAAGAGTGGAAAGCTCGGGGCCATATCGCTCTTGGCTGAAATCCTCACGCCTATTCTGGGCGCACGGTCGGAGCGCATCGCAGAACAGCTGATCGAGCGTTTCAACAGTGTGCACTGCGTATTTGCCGCGTCTCCCGACGCGCTTTTACGCACCCTAGACGGGGATGAGCAGGCATTGGCCGCTATACTCGGCCTGCGGCGGATCACCGCCATCGAATTGCGCGAGCGATTCTCTGGCGGGCGCGTCAATATCTTCGGCAAAGCATTCCTCGACTTCCTGCTGATCGAACTCGACAATCCGCGCGAAGAGCGCCTGCGCCTCGTATTCCTCGATCACGAGAACAATTTCCTTCGCGATGAAGATATGACCTCCGGCGCCAAGAGCTTCATCGGCGGTTCGTTTCGCACGATAATCTCACGTGCGCTTGACCTCGATGCGGATAAGATCGTTGCAGCGCACAATCACCCTTCGGGAAACGCCACGCCGTCCGGGAAAGACAAGCACTTCACTGCAGAACTGGAAAGGCTGTGCCTGCGGATCGACATCGAACTTCTCGATCACCTGATCGTCGGCAGAGGCCAGGTTTTTAGCATGCGACAGGATAACCTGTTGTGAGCGGCGGGCACGACCAAAAATCGTCGCCGCGAGCCAACACCGCCATCCTTGACCGGTTGGTGGACGATAGCTCCCCCATTCCACTTACCCAGCCCGACGGTGGCGAATTCCTCATCAAATACACCGCGAGCCGCGGCCTTACGAATTTGCGATCCGACAATAATTGCGAAGAGAGATCATGACTATGCGTCCTCAATACACTCCGCCGAAAGTTGAAGCATTGGGCTCACTCGATGACGTCCTGCACGCGCGTCGCTCAGAAGAGTTCAAAGCTGTGGCCAGGCAGCTGGATTTTGAGCGGACCAGAAGAATAATCGTGATTTGGACTGACCGCGCGGCCAACTGTGAGAAGGGAGACGATTTCCTTAGTATTACGCGTCACGCGGAGGAAGCAATTGTCGGTTTCTGTAAAAGGTTGGAGAATAGGTAGGTGCTGTCGCGCTACGACAGTCAGGAACGGAAGTCGGCCCGCACGCCAAATGTGCGCCGCCATTTCGTGCCGGATGCCCAGCATCCTATCCCAACCAGCTTCGCCAGCTTGCTATCGTTTGCCTTCCTCGGGCTGGTTATCTCCGCATCGATTCTCGCGTTTGCAGCCTAGCGCTGAACACACAGATCATGGTTCGCTAACGACTTTTTTGAAGCATTCTCATGCAAAACAAATTCACGTTTCACATACTCGGCGGTGACAGTCGTTTCCGCGCGGCTCAATCTCGATTGATTTTCGAGTGCGGCTTTCATGCCGAACTGTATGCAGACTTGCTCGAAATATGGGCAGCTCCTCCGAGGGGGGGTGTTATACTGGCGGGCAAGGACGGGATTGATACGATCGAGCAAGCGCTCGCCGACGCTGAAATTTGGGTGCCGATTGTTGTTGCTAGCAAAAGCCCGAGCGTGCGCGAAGTCGTAGAGACGATCCGGGCCGGTGCATTTGACTATCTGGAACTGCCCTTGGACAGTTCTCAAGTGAAAAGGGTTGTGCATGCGACACACTCGGAAGGGGCTTACGTGATCGAAGCGCGTCGTCGCAAGTTTGCCGCAGAGGAAAGAATCGGACGCGTTTCAAGCCGTGAATTAGAGGTTTTAGATTGTGTCTCAAAAGGATTGCGCAATGAAAGTATTGCGCGCGCACTGAATATTAGCCGGCGGACGGTAGAGGTCCACCGTGCTAACATGCTTGAAAAATTGAAGGCTTCGTCAATTAGTGAGGCTCTGCAATTGCGGCTGGAAGCAGATTGGGCGATACCTGCCACTTATTCAAGGAAAAATAGAAGCAAGATTGTTCGGTCATCCAAGAAATTGAAATGAGTTAACATTCGATCGGTTTAAAGCATCGCTTGGAGTTTTGCTCGCCCAGATGCGACCTCTGATCGCGATGAAGGCGCGAAGCTGACGTTTAACTCCTCACTGCCCAATGTCCGCAATGGGGTTGACGTGAAGTCGTGGACGGCTCTCGCACCAGCCAAATATGGCAAGGTGCAGTCG
>CAJXTZ010000061.1 GCA_913061345.1 uncultured Erythrobacter sp. | reverse complement strand
CGAGATCATGCCTAGTCTCGTGGGCTCGGAGATGTGTATAAGAGACAGCACCATTGGCAGGCGTGCTTCGTCGGTGGTGGGGGTGGCAAGACGGATGGGGGCAATGCCGCGCTCGCGCAGGGCGGGGCCGAGGTCGTCATCCTCCTCCGGCGCGAGGTCCACGCAGATCACGCCATCGACGCCAGCCTTGTCCAGCGCATCGGCAAACCATTCCGGCCCGCGCCGCACCATGGGGTTGGCATAGCCCATCAGCACTAACGGAACGTGAGGGTGCCGGGCGCGGAACTCGGCGGCGATTTGCAGCACGTCGGCAGTCTTGGTGCCGCGCCCGAGCGAACGGATATTTGCCGCCTGAATTGCCAGACCATCGGCCATGGGATCGGTGAAGGGCATGCCCAGTTCGATCACATCCGCCCCGCCCTCGACTAGCGCATCGAGATTGGCTGTCGTGTCTCCGTCGCCAGCGGTGATGAAGCAGACGAGCGCGGGGCCGCGGGAGAAGGTGTCGGTAAAGCGGGTCATGATGCCGGGCGCCATAGCCCCGCAGCGATAGCAATCACAATGGCAATTCCGCCTGCGAACGGGGCGATCTGCGGTGCGCTGATCTGCTGCCCGCTAACCGCGAAGCCGAGGGCCGTGAGAATGAAGCCGACGGGCAGGCCGATCAGGAAGAACACACCCGCGCGGCCAGGCGAGAAGCTCACATCTCCACTCCCAGAGCTTCAGCCACAGTGAAGATGTCCTTGTCGCCGCGACCGCACAGGTTCGCGCAGATGATTGCGTCCTCCGGCATTTCGCGCGCGACCTTCACGATGGCGGCAATCGCGTGTGAAGGCTCTAGCGCTGGGATGATACCCTCGGTGCGGCAGAGGAGCTGGAAGGCGTCCAACGCCTCTTTATCCGTCGCGTAGGTGTAGTCCACGCGGCCCGATTCCTTCAACCAGGCGTGTTCAGGGCCGATGCCGGGGTAGTCGAGGCCCGCGCTGATCGAGTGACCTTCGGTGATCTGGCCGTCCTCGTCCTGCAACAGGTAGGTCTTGTTGCCGTGCAGGATGCCGGGGAAACCGCCCGCAAGGCTGGCGGCGTGTTCGTCTCCATCGAGGCCGTGACCTGCGGCTTCCACACCAAGCATCTTCACCGATGGATCATCGAGGAATGGGTGGAACAGCCCGATAGCGTTGGAGCCGCCACCGATGGCTGCCACCAGCAGATCCGGCAAGCGGCCGGTGCGCTCCAGCATTTGCGCGCGTGCCTCGTGCCCGATCACGCTCTGGAAATCGCGGACAAGCTCCGGATAGGGATGCGGGCCTGCGGCGGTGCCGATGATGTAGAACGTGTCATGCACATTGGCGACCCAGTCGCGCAGCGCCTCGTTCATGGCATCCTTCAGTGTTGCGCGGCCATTGGTGACGGGCACCACTTCAGCGCCAAGCAGCTTCATGCGAAAGACGTTGGGCTGCTGCCGCTTCACGTCCGTCGCGCCCATGAAAATGGTGCAGGGCAAGCCAAAGCGCGCGCAAACGGTGGCGGTGGCGACGCCGTGCTGGCCTGCGCCGGTCTCGGCGATGATGCGCGTCTTGCCCATGCGGCGGGCGAGCAGGATCTGGCCGATGCAATTGTTGATCTTGTGCGCGCCGGTATGGTTCAACTCATCGCGCTTGAACCAGATCTGCGCGCCCTTGCCTTCGGGCGCGTCCTTGCGCAGTTCCTCGGTCATGCGGGGCGCGTAATAGAGTGGGCTGGGGCGGCCCACGTAGTGTTCCAGCAGGTCGTCGAACTCGGCCTTGAAGCTGTCGTCCGCCTTGGCGGCGGTATATTCGCGCTCCAGATCGAGGATCAGCGGCATCAGCGTTTCGGCAACGTAGCGGCCACCGAACTGGCCGAAATGGCCGCGATCATCGGGCTGGTTGCGGAAGGAGTTTGGTTTGCTCTCGGTCATGCGAACGCGATTGGCAGAGCGACGTCTTCAAGTCCAGCGAGTCGAACGCCTATGCAGCCTGGGCGCGAGCCGCCTTTGCCGCCTCGCAGAATGCCTTGATCTTGCCTGCATCCTTCACGCCCGGTTTGCTCTCCACGCCTGAGGACGCATCCACCAACGGCGCGCCGGTGTAGCGGATGGCATCTGCCACGTTGGAGGCGTTCAATCCGCCTGCCACACCCCACGGCAGCACATGCCGGTGGTTCAGCAGCAGCCGCCAGTCCAGCGCCAGACCATTGCCGCCAGGCAGCGCGCCGCCAGCAGCATCGTATAGCAGGCGATGCGCGCAATCCTGGTATTTCGCCGCGCGTTCCAGAGAGGCGCGATCCTTCACTGCAACGGCCTTCCAAATCTCAAGATCGGAATTCTGGCGGATCATCGAAATCCATTCAGGCTTTTCCTGACCGTGCAACTGCAACACGTCGGGCTGAATTTCCTGCAACGCTTCTGCCGTGGTCTTCGGCTCCATATCCACGGTGAGCAGCACCACCTTTACGCTCTTGGGAATACGAACGCGCAGCTTCGCCGCATCCTCGATAGTGACGTGGCGAGGCGACTTTTCGAAATGCACGAGGCCGAGGTGAGTCGCACCCGCCTCGATCGCGGCATCTATTGATGCCTCGGTAGAGAGTCCGCAAATCTTGATAAGCATGTCGGCCATGGAACCCACCTAGTGACCGCTGGATGGTTGGGGAAGGGTTAAGGCGAACAAGGACCTTCGAAAAATGTATTCAAAGCGTCGCCTCGATATCGCGCGCGGCCTGCAGCGGATCGACCGCTCGGCTGATCGGGCGACCGATCACCAACACGGAGGCGCCATCGTCCCGCGCCTTTCGAGGTGTGACAACGCGTTTCTGATCGCCGGCAGACTTGCCGGAGGGGCGCAAGCCGGGGACGACGAAGAAACCGTTCTTCCACTGCTTGTGTACAGCGCCCACTTCCTGTCCCGAGCATACGATACCGTCCAGTCCGCTGGCTTGCGCCAGTTCGGCGAGACGCATCACATGGTCGTGCGCGGTGCCCGTAACACCGGTGCGTTCAAGGTCACGCTCGTCCAAGCTTGTGAGCATGGTGACGGCCACGACTTTCGTGTTCTCGCCCGCTGCGGCCTTGGCGTCTTCCATCATCGCGCGTCCGCCGCTGGCGTGCACCGTCATGATGGCCGGTTCCAGCACATTCAGCGATTGCATCGCGGCTGCGACGGTGTTCGGGATATCGTGCAGCTTCAGATCGAGAAAAACGGGAAGACCAAGATGGGCAATCTCGTGCACGCCATGGGTACCATGAGCGCAGAAGAACTCTAGCCCCAGCTTAACCCCGCCGATATGGCCTTTGACCTTGCCTACCAACTCCTTGGCCGCTTCCAGCTGGGGGACATCGACGGCCAGAAACACAGGGTTGCTCATGCCCTGTGGTCATCCTCGCCGTACTGGCCGGGCCGTGCTGAAACGCCGGTGTAGTCGTCATCGCTTGCAGATCGCAAAGAAGTTTCCGTCGCCCGGTGATCCGTTGCAGATTCATCGTCACCGTCGTGCTTCGCCACGGGCGTTGCGGCGGTGGTACGCGCGGCGTTTTCCAGGCTCTGGATCTTGCGTTGGAGCCGCCACTTGCTGGCGCGGTGATACAGCCAGATCGGCACAAAGCCGATGGCAAAGGATACGATCACGATGGCCGGTATCTTGGTATCAACCACGATGCCCTGCCAGATCCGCACGGTCACGGTAGGATCCCAGTTTGCAATGGAGAACAGCAGCAGGCCTACCAGCAGCAGCACCCAGATGACTGTGCGAACGATTTGCATGTTTCAGTTCCTGTTCTTGAGCTTTTGCTGGCGATGCTAGGCGCTACCTTCCGGCTTGGGAAGGGTGCGCCTGTCAGTTTGCAAACGCGTCAGTCATGGAATACGCGATCGAAAATCGTGTCGACATGCTTGAAGTGGTAATCGAGGTTGAATTTCTCTTCGAGCTGTTCGCCGGTCATGGCGGCTTTTACTTCCTCGTCCGCCTTCAGCAGTTCCAGAAGCGACATCTGACCGTCCGATTCCCACACTTTCATCGCGTTGCGCTGCACCAGCCTGTAGGCATTATCGCGGGTGATGCCCGCTTGCGTCAGCGCCAGCAGCACGCGCTGCGAGTGGACAAGGCCACCCATCTTGTCGAGGTTCTTCTGCATCCGCTCCGGATAGACCAGAAGCTTGTCGACCACGCCAGTAAGCCGGGCCAGCGCGAAATCCAGCGTGATGGTTGCATCGGGACCGATAAAACGCTCCACGCTGGAATGCGAGATATCGCGCTCGTGCCACAAGGCCACGTTTTCCAGTGCGGGAAGGGCATAGCCGCGGATCATGCGGGCCTGGCCGGTGAGGTTCTCCGTCAGGATCGGGTTGCGCTTGTGCGGCATGGCCGACGAACCCTTTTGACCGGGAGAGAAATACTCTTCGGCTTCCAGCACTTCGGTGCGTTGCAAGTGACGCACTTCCACCGCCAGTCGCTCCATTGAAGAGGCAATTACGGCCAGCACGCTGAAGTACATGGCATGGCGATCGCGCGGGATCACCTGCGTGGAGACAGGCTCGACCGTCAGGCCCAGCTTCTCTGCCACATATTCTTCAACCGAAGGATCGATATTGGCAAAAGTGCCCACTGCGCCCGAAATGGCGCAGGTGGCAATCTCGGCACGCGCAGCTTGCAGGCGGCTACGGCAGCGGTCGAACTCTGCATAGGCCTGTGCCAGCTTCAGACCGAATGTGGTGGGTTCTGCATGGATGCCGTGGCTGCGGCCGATGGTGGCGGTATACTTGTGTTCCTGCGCGCGGCGCTTCAGCGCATCGAGAAGGTCGTCGAGGTCCTCCAGAAGGATATCGGTGGCGCGGGTAAGCTGCACGGCGAGCGTGGTATCCAGCACATCAGAACTGGTCATGCCCTGGTGCATGAAGCGCGCTTCCGGACCCACTTCATCGGCCACCCAGTCGAGGAAGGCGATCACGTCATGCTTGAGCACGCGCTCTTTCTCGTCGATGGCGGCAACGTCGATCTTCGGCTTGGTTTCCCACCAGTCCCACAGCGCCTTGGCTCCGCTTTCGGGCACCACGCCCAGTTCGGCCAGCTTCTGCGTGGCGTGGGCTTCGATGAGGAACCAGATCTCGTACTTGGTTTCGGGTTCCCAGATCGCTGTCATGGCGGGGCGGGCGTAACGGGGGACCATCGTGAACTCCGGGAAATTGGGTTGGGAATATGGCAGCGCGGCTAGGCCTTGCGCCTGCAATTGGCAAGATGCCGGGTATCACGCTTTCGGTTTTGCACAGCGCGGCGGGGCACTAATTCTAGATCAGACCCTTTGCGCGCAAGGAGACATGCCCCTCCCGTCCGACGATCACGTGATCGTGCACCATGATGCCCAGCGGCCTGCCGGCCTCGGCAATGTGCTTGGTAATCTGAATGTCTGCGCGGCTGGGTTCGGGATTGCCGCTGGGATGGTTGTGAACCAGGATCATGGCCGATGCGCCAAGGTCCAGCCCTCGCTTGATAACCTCGCGCGGATGGATGGCGGCCTCGTCCACCGTACCATCGCCGAAGTGATGATCCAGCAGCAGGCGGTTCTTCGCGTTGAGATACAAAACACGCACACGTTCGGTGTGCAGGTGCGCCATATCGATTGCGAGGTAATCCAGCAGCGCCTGCCAGCTGCCTAGTACCGGCTTATTCTGCACTTCGCTTCGGGCCATGCGGCGGGCGACAAGCGCGGCAATCTTGATCTGGGCAACGCTGGCATCGCTGATGCCCTTCACCTGTTTCAAGGCGGACGGTTCTGCATTCAGCACGCCTGCAAGCGTGCCAAACCGCGCCAGCAATGCCTTGGCCATTGGCTTGGTATCGCCCCGCGCCAGCGCGCCGAACAACAGGTATTCGAGCACCTCGTAATCGGCCAGAGCTTCCGCTCCGCCGCTCAGCAGCCGTTCCCGCAACCGCGCGCGGTGGCCCGCGGCACTGGATCGCGCCGAAGGCGAATTCTCAGATTCTTGAACGTCCTGCACGGCGCGGCCCCTCTTGCCCCTTCAAGCTTTCATTGCCTTTGTCACTGCACTCGCGCAAGTGTCGATGGCAATGGCGCAGGGTTCGCAAGAGACAGTTGAATCGCGCCCGCGCGGGCGCAGGCGTCGCATCTTGCGCAAGGTGTTCTGGCTCGCCATCCTGCTGGTTCTCGCGATTGTCGTAGTTGCGTGGTTCCAGCGCGAGCGGATCGCCGACAATGTGATCGCAGAGACCCTGGCCGAGCGCGGCGTACCGGCCACCTATATCATAGACAGTATAACGCCAGGCAGGCAGGTGCTCTCCGATATCGTAATCGGCAATCCCGACAGGCCAGACCTGACCGTGGAGCGTATAGAGGTGCTGATCACGCCGCGATTCGGTCTGCCCGACATCACCGAAGTCCGCCTTATAAGGCCGCGCCTGTTCGGAACCTTGCGCGATGGCGTGGCCAGTTTCGGCGCGCTCGATCCGCTGGTGTTCACAGAAGGGGAGGGGCCGTTCGAATTCCCGGATTTGAACCTCACCATCGACGATGGCCGCGCGCTGATAGAAATCGACTATGGTCGCGTCGGTCTGAAATTAAGCGGCAGCGGCCATTTACGCGGTGGATTCTCCGGAATGCTGGCTGCGGTTGCACCCGATCTTTCTGGTGGCGGCTGCACCGGCGACGACGTGACCCTGTTCGGCAATATCGCCATTGATGCAGAGCGCCCCGAATTCCACGGGCCTCTACGCTTTGCCGGGCTGGACTGCGAGGGGACTGGACTTGCCATCCGCGATACCGGCATCGAACTGGATTTGCAGGCAGAACGGAACCTGGCGGAATATGAAGGCGATTTCGCTTTCCTATCTGGGTCGGTCGGCATCGCAAACGTGGAAGCAGCAGTGCGCGGTAACGGGCGCTTCACTTGGCGCGACGACAATCTCAATATCCGCTACGATGTTACCGCCAGCGATGCCGAAACACCTTATGCCGCCATCGGGTCGCTAGCCCTTGAGGGGCGGGTGCGCGCCCTGGACAATTTTCAGCGGGTGGAACTCGATGGCGATCTTGCCGGAGAGAACCTGCGGATGGGCGGGCAATTGCAGGCCGGACTTTCCGATGCGCGTTCGGCAAGCGATGGCACGATGCTGCAACCGCTTCTGGCCAGTTTGCAGCAAGCTCTCGGCCGCGAACTTCGCGCAAGCACGATTTCCGCAAGCTTCACGGCACGGCGACTGGAAAACCGCACGAGCATTTCAATCCCGCAGGCAGCATTGCGAGGCGGCAGCGGTGCGATGCTGCTGGCGCTGTCGCGAGGGCAGTTGGCTGTAGGTGAAGGCGATGAAGCCGGCATTCCGTTATTCTCAGGCAATTTTCAGACCGGCGGCCCTGGGTTACCCAATATCTCCGGCAGGATGGAGCAGGCGGCCAACGGCGCGCTGGAACTGCGAATTGCGATGCGTGAATACACTGCGGGAAGCGCCAGTCTCGCCCTGCCACGACTGCGCCTGGTACAAGGGCGCGGCGGACGCATCGCGCTGGATGGCAGAGTTCTTGCAACCGGCGCACTTCCTGGCGGGTTCGTAACAAATCTCGACCTACCATTGGATGCGACAATTTCTCCCGATGGCGAGCTTGCCCTGTGGCGAGGATGTCGAGACTTGCGGTTCGACAGGCTTGCCATCGCCAATGTTACGCTGCAGCGCCAGTCGCTCTCCCTGTGCCCGCAATCGGGTCAGCCGATACTGCGCTATGGCCCTTCTGGCATGCAGTTTGCCGCTGGCACCAATGCGCTGGACCTTTCCGGCACGCTTGCGGAAACGCCGATCCGATTGCGCTCCGGCCCGATAGGAATTGCATGGCCAGGCGCACTGGCCGCACGCGATCTCGATATCGTTCTGGGACCGGGGGAGAGTGCACAGCGTTTCACCATCACGGACCTGCGCGCCGACCTTTCGTCCGATGCAATCGGCGGCGAATTTTCAGGGACGGACGTCTTCCTGGCTTCCGTTCCGCTCGATATCTTCGATGCTTCGGGCAACTGGCGTTACGTCGATGGCCGTCTGTTGATAGCGCAAGGAAGCTTGCGTGTTGAGGACCGGCAGGAAAATGACCGGTTCGAGCCACTGGTGGCCCGAGACGCATCGCTGTCGTTGTTTGACAATCTCATAGAAGTTGATGCCGTACTGCGCGAACCGGTGACGGGCCGTGCGATCAGCGACGTTCGGATCGTTCACGACCTTGGTACTGGCACCGGCCACGCCGGCCTGAATGTGCGCGGCATCACCTTCGACGACGACCTTCAACCGGCGCCCACGGCAGCCCAGTGCCTCGATAGCTCGGTCTCTACGCGGCAGCGCACGCGCGGACTTACCTGTCTTGCCTTGGGTGTCGTAAGCAATGTGGAAGGCACAGTGACGGGCACGGGTCGCATTGACTGGAACGAGGCGGGGGTGACTTCCACCGGCCAGTTCAGCAGCGATTCGCTCGACCTGGCTGCAGCCTTCGGCCCTGTGAAGGGCGCGAGCGGAACGGTGGCGTTCACCGATCTGCTCGGCCTCACCACCGCGCCCGACCAGCGCATTGCGGTCGAAGCGGTGAACCCCGGTATCGAGGTGCTGGATGGCGAAATTTCCTTCCAGCTGCGCGACGGCGAACTGCTGGAACTGCAAGGCGGCAGCTGGCCCTTCATGGGCGGAACGCTCACACTTCGCCCTGTAAACATACGCTTTGGCGTGGAGGAGGTGCGCAGCTACATCCTCGTCATAGAAGGGCTCGAAGCCGCCCGCTTCGTGGAGCAGATGGAACTGGGCAACTTGGCCGCATCAGGCATCTTCGATGGCACCGTGCCGATCATTTTCGACGAACTGGGCAACGGCAGGCTGGAAAATGGCATTCTCGCCTCGCGGTCGCCGGGCGGCCACGTGTCGTATGTGGGGGAACTGACGTATGAGGACGTCGGCTTCTTCGGCAACCTCGCATTTTCCGCCCTGCGCGATCTCAGCTATGACAGCATGACTATCGCCATGGACGGCCCGCTGACCGGAGAGCTGGTGACGCAGGTCCGATTCGAAGGGATCGGGCAGGGTGAAACTGCCGAAAGCAACATCATCACCCGCGCCATTGCCGACCTGCCCATCGAATTGCGCATCAATATCCGCGCGCCGTTCTACAAGCTCATCACTTCCATCCGCGCGCTGTACGATCCCAGCGCCGTACGCGATCCGCGCGATCTCGGCCTGCTGGGCAGCGATGGCGATATCCTGCGCGATACGGTGGACCAGCAAACCGTGGATGAACGCGATGCCGCAGCCGAAGCAGAGGCGCAGCGCGAACTGCTCGAAGCACTCGATTCGCGCGATGACGAACCAGACAAAAACGAACCCGTTATTCAGCCCCAGGAAAGCGAGGCCATGCCATGATGCATGCGAAATTGACGAATTGCGCCCGCTGCGCGCATAAGTCTCCCATGTGGGGGAGATCGCGCAGAAGGGTTGCAGTGATGGCAATGGTGGGTCTGATCCCGCTTGCAGGGTGCATCACCCTTGAAGCACCCGACGAGCCGATCGTGATCGAACTCAACATCAACATCACGCAGGAAGTGATTTATCGCCTGGCCGAAGATGCCGGCAATACGATTGAAGAAAACGCCTCGATCTTTTGACGGGCGTATCGCGAGGGAGCGAGAACGATGACGAATGCCAGAACTTTTCTGAAGATCGCAGGAGCTGCCGCGATGTTGGGCATGCTGGCCTCTCCGGCACAGGCGCAGCGCGACCCCGCATACCAGTCTGCGCGCGACAGCGGCCAGGTGGGCGAAAAGATGGACGGTTACCTCGGCATCGTCGGCGCTGCCACGCCCGATCTGCGCCGTCTGGTGGACGACATCAACATCCGCCGCCGCGCCGTTTATGCGCAGCAGGCGCAGGCCAATAACGCCACGCTGGAGGAATACGCCTTCACCGCCGGCTGCCTCGCCATCTCGCGCACTTCGCCGGGCGAAATGTACCAGGCGCCCGACGGTTCTTGGCAGCGCCGCGGCAATGGCGCCCCGCAGCGCGATCCGCGTTGTCCGTAGGCGATAGTCATACGCTTGCGACCAGATTCCGAACGTTCGTAAATTCGAATATCCTTGGGCCATGCGATGCTATAGAATGCTTGTGCACGGCGTCTTCGATTGGGATCCGGAAGCTATCGAAAAATTTGAAGCCCCCGCAACTCGTCCAAGCGGGTTTTAATGCACAAGGTATATACTCGTGCGCAACGTCGCCGACGCGACCGACAGAGTCCTCGCTGACGTTCGCTCATACTATGAAGATACGACTGACTGGTTTGTGCACGACCTCCTCACATTGAGACTGGAAATTGAGGACATAGAGTCGGCACCTTTTTAAAAGGGTTTGTTGAGAGACAACCTGGGTGCGACTTTCTACAGTCGAGACTTCGGGACGCCTCCCATCCAAATCCCCTTTAACATCGCCCCACCGGTTGACTCTAAAAGACCCCCCTTCTAAGGGGGCGGCGCCCTCGGCGGGTAGCGCGTTGCGTGTGTCATTTTCCTCACCTAGAGAGATCGACATGAGTGACGACAAACCTGCACGGGAACCCATCGGCGAAGATGCGCGGATCGACGCGCTCGAGGAGCGGCTGAAATCCGCACGCGAGCGAGAAGAGAAGCGCAACACGCCGCAGGTCAGGGGAGCTGGCGCCAGCGACAAGGCTGGCAGCCGAGCTCTGACGGACCTGATTGGTGGGCTTGTCGGAGGGGTTGTTGTTGGATGGACCGTTGGTTGGTTGTTCGACGTCAATCCCTGGGGTCTGTTGGTGGGACTGTTCCTCGGGATCGTGGTCGCCTTCAGGAATATTATTCGGGCATCCAATCAGCCGCCTTCGGGCGAATGAGCGGATAAAACGCAAGGGTTTACACAGACGTGGCAGTCGCAGGCGAAACGGCCAAGGTCGATCCAATGTTCCAGTTCACCATCCAGCCTCTGCTGGGTGAAAACATGGACGTTGCGGGATACAATATTGCGTTCACCAACTCCGCCTTGTGGATGTTGATCACGGCTGTCGTGCTGTGGATCTTCATGCTGGGCGGAATGAAGCGCGAGCTGGTGCCCGGTCGCTGGCAGATGACGGTGGAAAGCTTCACCGGTTTCATCGACGATATGCTGGAAGCTAATGTGGGCAAGGCGGGACGCAAGTATGTGCCCTATATCTTCAGCCTGTTCATGTTCATCCTGTTTGCCAACCTCCTGGGCCTGTTGCCGCTGGGTATCGTGGGTGTGCACCCCTTTACCTTCACCAGCCATTTCACCGTTACCGGCGTGCTGGCGATCATTTCCTTTTCCATCGTGCTGCTGGTGGGTTTCTGGAAGCACGGTTTCCACTTCTTCAGCCTGTTCGTGCCTCATGGCACGCCGCTGCCGATGATCCCCATCATCTTCCCGATCGAGCTTATCTCTTTCCTCGTACGCCCCTTCAGCCTCGGCCTGCGTCTGTTCGTCGCCATGATGGCCGGTCACGTGCTGCTGGAAGTACTGTCCAGTTTCGTGATCGACGGCTGGAACGCCGGCGCCGGTTTCGGTCTGCTTGTGGGCGTGCCCAGCTTCCTGCTGATGATCGGCATCTGCGCGCTGGAAATCCTCGTCGCGGCTATCCAGGCCTATGTTTTCGCACTTCTCTCGTCGCTGTACATCAACGATGCTGAGAACCTGCACTAAGTTCACAATAACTCTCCCTAACGAATTCTCTTGAAAGGATAATCTCATGGAAATGGAAGCTGCCAAGCTGATCGGTGCCGGTCTTGCTGCTATCGGTGCGGGTATGGCCGCCATCGGTGTGGGTAACGTGTTCGGCTCGTTCCTCGAAAGCGCCCTGCGCAACCCCGGTGCCGCAGACGGTCAGCAGGGTCGCCTGTTCATCGGCTTCGCCGCCGCCGAGCTGCTCGGTCTGCTGGCGTTCGTGGTTTCGATGATCCTGATCTTCGTCGCCTGATCGACTTGCCGAAATCCGGCCGGGCGATACGCGTCCGGCTGGTTTTCAATTTTTGTAATCTCGCGCAGATAGGCGGAATCCGTCCATGCCCCAGATAGCCCAATTGGCCGAAACCTATGCCAGCCAAATCTTCTGGCTGCTGCTGATCTTCGGCTTCGTCTATTTCGTCATCGGTCGCGGCATGGTGCCGCGAGTGATGGATACCGTGGGGCTTCGCGACAAGCAGATCGCGGACGATCTCGCTGCCGCCCAGTCTGCCCGCGATGCGTCTGACGAGGCGGAAGAAGCCTGGCGTCAGCGTGAGAATGCTAATCGTGAAGCGGCGCAGGCGCTGGTTAACGAAGCGAAGGCCAAGGCGCAGGTGTCTACCGAAAGCAAGCTGGCAACAGTGCAATCGCGCATCGACGTCGAACTGGCCGACGCAGAAGCTCGCATCGATGCAAGCCGCGCCGAAGCTGCTGCCGAGATCGAGACTGTTGCCGCAGAAGCGGCGCAGGATATTTCACTGCGCCTTGCCAACATCAATGTCACCAAGACCGAGGCCCGCTCGGCAGCGAAGAAGGCAATGGCTCATGGCTAACCCGACCACGACCCAGGAGATGCCCGAAGTCTTTGCCACCGAACAGGCGCAGATCGAGGTCGCCGACGATCACGTCGGTGCCACCCATGCGGAACCCGAACTGCTCGGCCTGGCGCCTTACCAGTGGGTATCGATCGCGATGCTCGTGCTGCTGCTGATCGCCTTTGTCGGCGCGAAGGTTCACAAGACCATCGCTGGCGGCCTGGACAACAAGATCAAGGCTATCCGTGACAATCTGGACGAGGCAAAGCAGCTTCGCGCCGAGGCGGAAGCCCTGCGCGAGGAATATGCTGCCAAGATCGCCGGCGCCGAGAAAGATGCCGAGGCCATGCTCGACAATGCCCGCCGCGAGGCTGACGGTATCGTCGCGAAAGCTGAGGAAGATACTGCCGCGATGGTCGCACGCCGCGAACGCATGGCGCAGGACAAGATCCTGTCTCTTATACACATCTGACGCTGCCGACGA
>CAJXTZ010000060.1 GCA_913061345.1 uncultured Erythrobacter sp. | reverse complement strand
CTACACTATCCTCTTCGTCGGCAGCGTCAGATGTGTATAAGAGACAGGTGCTGAACAGTGCCATCACCGCCTATGGCGATTGCGGCACGGCTGCCATCATGCTGGCCGGTCATACCGACCGTTCGGGCACCATGGCCTACAACGAAGGCCTGGCGGAACGTCGCAACGAATCGGTCGAGAACTATCTCACCGGTCGCGGCATTCCGGCGTCGCGCATAACCAGCGAAGGCTTCGGTGAAACCCAGCCACGTGTCGACACTGCAGACGGTGTGCGCGAGCTGCAGAACCGCCGCGTGGAAATCACTTACGGTCCGGGTTCGGGCATGTAAGCGATCCACACGGATCGAATTGAAAGATCGAATAGACAAGGGGCCGGGGGAGCAATCTTCCGGCCCCTTTTTCGTGGCTGGTTACTGCTTGTCTTGCGAAGCTCGGGAACGCTGCCAGCGCTGGCGGATCATGCCGGAGGTTTCCCGGCTGCCGTCATGGCTCCATCCAGGCTGGCGCCACAGGTAGGACAATTTGTGCGGCCATGGCGCGTGCCAAATGTCGCGCGCTATGCCCATCCATTCATGGAACACGGCATAGGCCAGGTTGAACGTGCCCAATTGGCTGACGATGCCATAGCGGATGCGGTCTTCGTTATCTTCGGCGGTGAAGGTGCCGAACATCCTGTCCCATACGATGAAGGTCCCGGCATAGTTTCGGTCGAGGTAGCGCGCGTTCACGGCATGATGCACGCGGTGGTGCGAAGGCGTGTTCATCACCGCTTCGAACCAACGCGGCAGGCGTTTCACCACCTCCGTGTGTATCCAGAACTGATAGATGAGGTTCAGCCCTGCACAGACAAGGATCATGCCGGGCGCGAACCCGGCAAGCGCCAGCGGCAGACGGAAGATGAAGGATAGGGCGAAAAATCCGGTCCAGCTTTGTCGCAGGGCGGTGGAAAGGTTGTAGTGCTGGCTGGAATGGTGGTTCACGTGGCTCGCCCAGAACCAGCGGACGCGGTGGGCGCTGCGGTGAAAGACATAATAGGCCAGATCGTCCAGTACGAAGCACAGCGGCCATGCCCACCACGCCCAGCCGATGGACAGCGATGCAACATCGTGTGCCCACACCAGCATCGCGACCGTCAGCCCCCCGGTCGCCGCCCCTGCTATGGTACTGCCGAGGCCGATCGCCAGCGACGTGCCGGTATCGCGCCATTCATAGGCATGGCCCGCGCCTTTCCGGCGGTTCCAGATCAATTCCCCCAGTATCATCGCGACGAAAACCGGGATGGCATAGGCGACGGGATCGAATGGCATCAGCCCCTATTAGCATTACTGTCAGTAGCGGCCCAGCCCTTCGCTCTGGCCCCATCCCAGTGCGGGGCACGATCACCCAGATGCAGCCGTAATCCGGGCATGTCGGCAATCAGCAGTTTGCCCTCTTGCGCGATAATCGTCGCTCCCCCTTTTACGGGGCGGACGACGAACTGGTTGCCATGCGGAACCAACACGGCGATCCGATCCTGCTCATCGCGCGCTATGGCGGCCCCGCCATCAGAATCGAGCCCCAGCTCTTCTGGCTCGAACCCGCCGGGCGCAAGCCGGAATAGCTCTCTTGCCTCTGCCTCGCTCTCCAGCTTGCCCGCCTGGCGAAATCCCAGGATATACGTCAGCGCGACGAGTGCGGCCACCGCGAGCAGCGATCCGAGGAACTGCGGCACTGCGCCATCCATCGCGTCAGTCGTGGGCCTTTGTGGCCAGCATCTCCAGTGTGGGAGCGATGGGACTGATATCGTATCCAGCAGCCTGCGCGGCACGTGTCAGATGCGCAGGGTCTTCCCCGCGATTGGCCTGTGCCAACGCCCAAAGGAAGGTAGAGCGGGTGCCCGAGCGGCAATAGGCCAGGACCTTGCCGTCCACCTTGTCCAGTGCATCGACCATGGCCTGGACCTGCGCATCGCCAAATCCGGCGTGGCCTACAGGGATGGCGACATAGTCAATCCCGTTGGCGCTGGCAGCAGCGGCGATCTCATTACCGGGCGGCTGGCCCTCTTCCTCGCCGTCGGGACGGTTGTTGATCAGCAGGGAGACGCCTTGCTCAGCTGCTTCGGCAACATCTTGCGCGGAAATCTGCGGGCTGGCCCACATCGACTCAGTCAGCTTGCGAAAATCACTCATCGGGCTTTCATCCTGTCCTTGAAATAGCGTCCTTCTTGCCAGAAAAACTTGGCGTTCAATGGCGCAAGTCCGGAAGCTTCGCAAACTGTCATGACGCTGTAATCTTAAATCATTCGCGTCGGGCGGCTTTCTACGTTATAAACCTTGCCCGAAGTGGCGGGGAAAGTCCGTCATTTCCGGCTGCGGAGAATGTCGCTCGAGTCGGCAGCTGGTGTTTCAGGGCGGGAATGAAGGTTTTACGAATTCATGGGTTATGATCGAGGACGTCGCGGTCGGGGACGTGACAAGCGGGACAATATTGGTGAAGAAGGGTTCGATCCCTTCATGGACGGTTCTCCGCCCATGGATAGCGGCGGATGGCGCGATGGCGGCAACGACCGTGGCGGTTTCGGTGGCGGCGGCGGCGGCCGCTTCAACGATGACCGTGGTGGCAGCGGCGGCTTTGGCGGCGGCGGTGGCCGCGGCGGACCGCGTGGCGGTGCTGGCGGCGGCGGTGGCGGAATGCCTGCGCAGGTCGTTGGCGCAGGCCAAGGCAAGGTAAAATTCTTCAATGCGCAGAAGGGCTTTGGCTTCATTCAGCGCGATGAAGGCGGCGAGGATGTATTCGTGCACATCAGCCAGGTCGAACGCGCCGGGCTGGAAGGTCTTGCCGAAGGGCAGGAACTGCAGTTCAATCTGGTTGATCGCGGGGGCAAGGTTTCCGCCGCCGATATTCAGGTGGTCGGCGATGTGATCGAAGCGCCTGCCAAGGCACCCCAGCGCGAGCTGACGGGTGAAAAGGCCGTGGGCACGGTCAAGTTTTTCAACACCATGAAGGGCTTCGGTTTCATCACGCGCGACGATGGCAAGGACGATGCTTTTGTCCATATCAGCGCTGTCGAACGTTCCGGTATACAGGGTATCGCCGAAGGCGACCGATTCGAATTCGACCTCGAAGTTGATCGACGGGGGAAATATTCGGCCGTCAATCTGGTGCCGGTACAGGGCTGAACGCCCGATAAGGTAACTAAGGTCATGGCGGCCGAGCATGTTTGACCGGCCGCCACCACCCTCCTAGATGGAAACGTATTGGCGGTCCCGCGAGGCCGCTTTTTTCAGTTTTCACGATTTCATCAAGGACGCATCCATCATGTCGATTACACCGCTAATGCCCGTATATCCACGGTGCGATGTGCGACCCGTAGAGGGCGACCACTGCCACCTGATTGACGAGGACGGCACCCGTTATCTCGATTTCGCCGCAGGCATCGCGGTCAATCTTCTCGGCCATTCGCACGAAGGACTGATCGGCGCGATTCAAGACCAGGCGGCGAGGCTGATGCACGTCTCCAACCTCTATGGCAGCCCCCAGGGGGAGGCACTTGCGCAGAGGCTGGTGGACAAGACCTTTGCTGATACGGTCTTCTTCACCAACTCCGGTGCCGAAGCGGTGGAAACGGCGATCAAGGTGGCGCGCGCCTATCACCAGCACGTCGGCAACGATGAGAAATACGAACTGATCACATTCAAGAACGCCTTCCATGGGCGCACGATGGCCACGATCAGCGCATCGAATCAGGAAAAAATGCACAAGGGTTTCAACCCCTTGCTGTCCGGCTTCAAATACGTGGATTTTGACGATCTGGAGGGCGTAAAGGAAGCCGTCGGCCCCAACACCGCTGGCTTCCTGGTCGAGCCTGTGCAGGGCGAGGGCGGTATTCGCGTCGCATCCCGGGAATTCATGCAGGGCCTGCGCAAGCTGGCTGACGAACACGACCTGATGCTGGTGCTGGACGAGGTTCAGTGCGGCGTTGCCCGGACAGGTACGCTCTATGCTTACGAGCAATTCGGGATCGAACCCGATGTGATGGCCACGGCCAAGGGTATAGGCGGCGGGTTTCCTCTCGGCGCCTGCCTTGCCACGGAGAAGGCCGCGCGCGGCATGGTCTTCGGTACCCATGGCTCCACCTACGGCGGTAATCCGATGGCAATGGCAGCGGGCACGGCCGTAATGGACGCAGTGGCGAACGACGAATTTCTGGCCGAAGTGCGCGCCAAGGGCGAACGCCTTCGTGCGCGACTGGAACAGTTCATCGGCAATTATCCGAACCTGTTCGATAGCGTGCGCGGAATGGGTCTGATGCTGGGCATCAAGATGAAGGCGGAGCCGAGGCCGTTCATGCAGCACCTGCGCGATCATCACCAGTTGCTGACCGTGGCGGCAGGCGATTCCACGCTGCGTTTGCTGCCGCCTCTCGTTATCGGGGACGCAGAGATGGACGAATTCATTGAGAAACTCTCGGCCGGTGCCGCCGATTACGAGGTTCCAGCCGAAGCATGAGCGAGACGCCCCCCCTCGAGATCGCACCGGTCGTGCGCAGCTTCCTCGATCTTTCGGACGCTGGCGGAAATGCCATCGCCGCGATGATAAACGACGCGCAGGATCGCAAGACCGCGCGTCGTGGCTGGCCCAAGGGCAAGCCCGATATCGATCAGCCGCTAGCCGGCCACATGCTGGCCATGGTCTTTGGAAAAAGCTCCACCCGCACCCGTGTGAGCTTCGACATTGCCATGCGTCAGCTCGGCGGTCGCGCGTTGATTCTCGATTCGGGAACTACGCAGCTGGGCCGAGGCGAATCAGTAGCCGATACCGCTCGCGTCCTTAGCCGAATGGCGGATGCGATCATGGTGCGCACGGATGATCACGCCAAGATCGAGGAAATGGCGCATTATGCGCATGTGCCGGTAATCAATGGTCTGACCGATCGTTCGCATCCTTGCCAAATCGTGGCCGACCTGCTGACCATGATCGAACATCGCAAGGCCCTGCCCGGCCTTGAAGTCGCCTGGTTCGGGGATGGCAACAACGTGCTGCATTCCATTCTGGAGGCGGCTGCCCTGATGAAGTTCAATGTGCGCGTCGCAACGCCTGCGGGATTCGAGCCGGACGCCCATTTCGTCCAGATGGCGCGCGAGGCCGGTTGCACGATAACGTTGACGAGCGACGCTACGGCAGCTGCGTCGAAGGCTGACGTGCTGGTGACGGACACCTGGGTTTCGATGGGCCAGACCCAGGCAAAGGAAAAGCTTGCGGCAATGGAACCGTTCCGAGTTGATCAGGCGTTAATGGCGCGGGCGAAATCCGATGCGATCTTCCTCCATTGCCTGCCTGCCCATGTTGGAGACGAAGTGAGCGCGGAAGTCTTCGAGGGGCGGCAGTCCGTTGTCTTCGACGAGGCGGAGAACCGCATACACGCGCAAAAATCCATCCTGTTGTGGTGTTTCGGCAAGCTTGGATAGCCCCGCTTCACAATCGGGGGAGGCGCACCATATGATGCGCATGAACGAAACCCGATCTGAAACATTCTCGGACGAACTGCTGGGCTTTTCCATTCCGTCGCGCGATTCGCGTGGACGTGCCGTTCGTCTGGGTCCCGTGCTGGAAGATATTCTATCCGCCCATGATTATGCCCCCGCGCTGAAGCACGCACTGGCCGAGGCGCTCGTGCTGGCCACGCTGATGGGCGGGCTGCTGAAGGGCGATGGCGATCAATTGACCATGCAGGCGCAGGGCGAGGGTGGGATCGTCAGCTTGCTGGTGTGCGATTATCGCGACGGTGAAATCCGCGGCTATATTGAGCATGACGAAGAGCAAATGGCAGCCGAAGGCGCCAATCCTTCGCTAGGCGCGCTGTTCGGAAAGGCGCACCTTGCGATTACTTTCGACATCGCGAAAGCCGGCAAGCGGTATCAGGGTATCGTGCCACTTGAGGGCGACTCGCTGTCGGAGGCCGTCGAAAGCTATTTCGCGCAAAGCGAACAAATCCCGACACTGATCCGGACCGCGATACGCTCGGGCCAGGGCCAGACTGTAGCAGCTGGTCTACTGGTCCAGCACCTGCCTGAGGGCGAAGAGGGCCGTGAACGACTGCATGTGGAGCTCGATCATCCGGAATGGGAACACGTTTCCATCCTCGCCGACAGTCTTCGTCATGACGAACTCGTCGAACCGGACCTGTCGCTGGAAGATATCGTCTGGCGCCTCTACCACGAGGAGGAGAAGGTTCTGGTGTCACCGGGCATGCGCCTCAGCAAGGGATGCCGTTGCACGGTGACCCATTTCGAAGATGTTCTGGCCCGTTTCCCGAGGGAAGAGCGCCGCGATATGGCCGACGACGATGGGATCATTCTTGTCGACTGCGCATTTTGCTCCAAGGTCTTTCCGATTCAGGATTAGCCATTCGGCGTGCAGTAAGGGCAATTGGTCGTTCATAACGAACGTGCTATGGCACGTTCAACAGGAGTAGATTTGCGGTGACAGGTATGAAGGGAAAACTCGGTATGGTAAGCGCGGCAGTGGCAGCTGTAATCGCGTTCAATCCCGTGTCTGCCCAGGCTCCAGGTCTGGGCATGCTCAACACGCTGGAGCGCGGCGCATGGGAGCTGCGCTTGCGATCCGACGGTTCGAACCGACGTATTTGTGTGCGCACCGGACGTGAACTTATCCAGCTGCGCCACCGCCAGCCGGCATGCGATCGCTTTGTGGTGCAGGATGAGTCCCGGGAAGTGACGGTCCAGTATACGTGCCGTGGGAATGGCTATGGCCGAACCACCATTCGACGCGAAAGCCCCGATGTCGTTCAGATACGAAGCCAGGGTATTCACGGCGGCGCGCCGTTTTCTATGGAAGGTGAAGCGCGTCACGTTGGATCGTGCTGACAGTTCGCTTGCTGATAGGCCACTTGCCGAAGTGGGCACGAATGCCTAGCCGACACCAATGAAAGAAATGGACAAGATCGCTGTCGTTTTGCTTTCGGGCGGACTCGACTCGATGGTTACGAGCGCGATCGCGTCGGAACGCGGCTTCCGGGTTCATGCGCTTACCATCGATTACGGCCAGCGACATGCGCGTGAACTACAATCCGCCAAATTTATCGCCAAAAAGTTGGGGGTGGAGCGCCATGTTAATCTGCCGCTCGACCTGCGGCAGTTCGGCGCATCCGCGCTCACGGCCGATATCGACGTTCCCAAAGCCGGCGTGGGAGCCGATATCCCGATCACCTACGTGCCTGCGCGAAACCTGTTGTTTCTATCGCTGACAACCGCATTTGCTGAAAGCTCTGGCGCCAGCGACATTTTCATAGGGGTCAACGCGCTGGATTATTCGGGATACCCCGACTGCCGCCCTGAATTTATCGCCAGCTTCGCCGAAACCGCACGGCTTGGTACGAAGCAGGGTGTTGAAGGACGACCGTTCAAGATCCATACGCCTCTGCAGCATATGACGAAGGCAGGCATTGCACGTGAATGCCAGCGGCTGGATCTCGATCCGGCATGGAGCTGGTCCTGCTATGATCCCACGCCCGACGGTATGGCCTGCGGGCTATGCGACAGCTGTCGATTACGACTGAAGGGTTTCGCCAAGGCTGGCGTGATCGACACCACAGTATATGCCCGGATACCGACGGACGGCGAGAAGACGGTATAAGCCTATCCGGCGCCGATCACAGGGTACACGTCAGCCTTGTGAAATCACGCCGCATGCGACGCGGCTTCCCGCATCGCCGGCGGGATCGGTCCGGTAATCATCAGCGCCTGCGTGAACGACAACGGCCGTACCATCGGCATCGAATATTTGGGAAACTACGCTCGCGCGCGAACCGCGAAGCGTTTCGCTTACAATGCCCACACCTGCTGCGGAGACTTCTGCGTTGGGCAGATCACCCAGATGTGCGCCCTGCGGATTAAGGCTGCCATGTTCATTTCCCATCGGGTTCAAATGTCCGCCTGCAGACGTGAAATCGCTCGCACTGCAGTTGCCCGTCGTATGAAGGTGAACGGCATGGGTTCCAGCGGAAAGTCCTTCGAGCGAAACGGAAACCGTTACTTCGTCACCTTCGGAATATAGCATAGCAGAACCTACATCGTTGCCGTTGCGATCCATCAGCATTGCCGAGCCGATTTCGCTGGAAGACCCTTCGTAGGCAGTTGCGCAACCGGAAGTGGCAAGCAGGGCGATGGCGATAAGGGGAAGACTGCGACGTTGCATGGTGGCTCCTTTTGGCTGTCTTACCTTAATACGCGCATGGTTGCAGATGGGTCCGCTATTCTGCTTTCAGGATGCCAGCTACCGACAGCGCGCTCAAGATTTCGGCGATGGCGCTGCGGGCCTCCGTATCGACAGTGGCGCCGCCGTTCGGGATCGCGATCGTGGAAGCAGAGGTCCACGCCCCGTCATACCGGGCTATCCGACCCACAGACCTGTCGAATGCTCCCATACCGTCCAGCGGAGATACGAATAGCCAGTTGCCGCTCTGGCGACAGGCGATCCGGCCTGCCTTTTCCGCCCATTCGCCAGTGGGCTGGCTGCCAACGATCCAGCTTTCCCCCTCGCTCGGTGATGACGGAGGATCGTTAGCTTCACCCTCGACAACCGGATGAAGGAGCGCATCGATCAGGCCGAATGCCTCGTTGACAGTGAACTCCTTCTGAGCCTGCGCAGCGAAGAGATTAGGGAGACCCACGCGTGGGGTCGTGGAAGAGAAAACTATCGGTTCGGACATGAAGGGACCTCAGCTAATGTTGGTAAGAAACAGGGGTTCGGAACGGTCGTGCGTGCCAACCTGCCGCACCCAGAAGGCTGCGCCTTCGAAATCCGCGCGAAGCGAGGCATAATCTGCCGGATCAAGGACGAGGATGCTGGTATCGGTTTCCCACACCCTGTGGGGCCGGTCGGGATCGCCAAGGCCCACTTCGTAGCGCTCGGATTGCTCGTTGAGTGGCACATCCACCTGCCCTTGCCAGTTCCACGCTCCGCGCGAGCGACGTCGCCAGCATAGCTTCACACTGCCATCGGCGGCGCGCACGGCCTTGCCATGGACGGGCGATAAGGGCTTCAAGCTTCTTCGCGGTGTGGATATCGTTGCGATTACGGGTTCACTATCGGCAAGGCCGATCGCGGCTACGATATTGCTGGCTCCGATCTTGGCAGAATCTAGGGCGGTGGGCTTTTGGTCGAGCAAACAGAACGGTACATCAGGCCCGGCGCCTCCAAGAGCCTCAGGCTCCGTCCCTCCGCGGCCGCGCAGCAAGCCGGACAGTCGCCACAGACCGCTGCCTAGTCCTTGCGCGTGGCAGAACTGCAGGATTTCATTACCAACGAGAGCGCGATTTGCGCCATTTGCCAGGTCTTCCGGTGTCATGGAGGACAGGACGAAATCATCGGAATCCAGCTGGACATCCAATGGGGTGCACCGGTCGAATATGAGCGAACCACTGGGCGGCAGGGGTGCTGTCGTTCGTCCGGTGATACATCGTCGGGAGCCGGTCCCAGCGATCGGAACGAGGCTGCCGCCCTGGTCTGCATATAGAGTTGCACCCGTCCAACCCGAAGTGGCTGCGCTTGCGGCGGCAAAGATCTGCCGCTGGTCCGGGGAGCCTTGCCCATCCCATGGCAGTTCGAACGCGATCAGTCGTGTCGGGCTGGCGATGACATCCTTCGGCGGGAGGGAGGTACCGGCATCGCTGGCGACTGTAGCACTGCGCCGATAGGGCATCCGCAACAGTTCCAGCTCAAGTCCGTTCTCGCGCCATTCCCATGCCTCGATCCTCCAGTTACCGGGCTTTCCGTCAATGGCGACCATGCGCCCCGGTCCAAGGTCGGGGTCGAGCTCGGCCACACGATAGGCAAGCCTTTCCTGAGACCAGTTGGCTCCTTCCGCCGCGTCATTCGCCAGTTCGCGCGCTTTGCCCGCCGCGAGGGCACCAGGAAACTCCAGGATATGGTTCCGTCCGGGCTGGGCGCGTCCGCCTGCGCGTTGCATGCCGGACTGGTAGTCACGGTCCACGTCGTAATAGCGCAGTCCGCTTGGTACGCGCGTTGCGTCTGCGCGTTGCTGGCTCGTACGGCCTGAAGTCGCACCGAAACTCTCGCCTGAAACATCGATGGCGGCCTCGGGCAGCCTGACGACCGATTCACTAGACGGATACGCATCGAAAAAGGTCAGGTGGGCGCCGGTCGCATCGCATGCCATGGGATAGAGGCGGTCTACCGTTTCGAGCATGTACTGAAGTGGACCTCCCCCATCCGAATAACCTTGCAAGTCGTCCAGTGCGCGATCCACGGTGCTTTGCTGGCTTTTGGCAGACAGGATGGATTGCAAGGTAATTTCGCCAGTATCGGCCACGATTTCAAATGTAAGAGCCGGAATGCGGTTGCCGAAGTCCGCCAGTTGCAGGTCTTCGAACACGCAATAGGCCATTCCCCGGAATGCGGGGCACAGAGCGCCCTTGTCCGCAGCGATCAGGGGGTCGGGTTGCTGGTCGCCCTCGCCGGTGTAGAGTCGAAAGCTGCCGCCTACTTTCAAATCGCCCGCACCGCCACGTAGCAAATTGCCGTCGGCCCAGATCCGACCGATGGAGGCAATCGGACGGCTTGCCAACGCAACCGCGAATGAAATCGAATAGCTGTATGTCGTCACTGTGGGCTGGCCCTTGCCACCGGACTCATCGCTGCTTTCGACGAGATCGGTTGCCCAAATGATCGAACCTGCCGCGCGCATCGTGCCGAAATGACGGGGTATCGGCATGCCGTAGCTGGAGGTTGTTACTACCAGTTCCTGTAGTCGCGGGCCTTCGCGGTCTCCTCCTCCAAATACAGCCCCGTCCAACTGGCTTCCGATCAGCGAGCCTATTGCGCCGCCGATGGGGCCGCCGATCGCTGTGCCGACGGCGGTAAGGACTAAAGTAGCCATGGTATCGTTCCTTCAGGTTTCCTCGAGGCGCCAGCGCGTTTCTATCGGCCAGGGAAGCGGCGCGCGGCTGGCGACCACCCGACCCAGCCCCGCATAAGCGTGAATGATCTTTGCGGTCGGACCGACAATTGCGAGGTGATATTGTGCGGCTGACGGACGCAGGAGAAGGACATCGCCTGCCAATTGCGGTTCGAGCGTCACAGCAAGACCCGCGGCATCGATCAATTTGTCGAAACGTTCCCTGCCAAGATTGCGCATGCTGTAGTTTGGTAATGGCGGCGGCGTGCGACCGACGACCGACAGTGCAAGACTCACCAGCCCGATACAATCAATGCCGTTTCGACTGCGCCCGCGAAGACGGAATGGCGTGCCGATCATATCTTGCGCAGCGTAGGCTAATGCTAGTGCCACACTCATGAAGAACTTGTCGGATAGCGGGTCAGCACGTCGTTGCCCGGCAGGAACGGCTCACCCTGAAAATTCACGGCGTTGCCGAAACGTGATGAACAGGTGGAAACGGTATGATCGCATCCTTCCCTTACATACGCGCGGTGGCCGGGTTCGATGGTGACTGAGAGGGGCTGATCGAGTACGAGCCCGCCGCTCTCCACATTCACAACATGCATTTTCGAGCCGGCGTGAGGTCCGTCGACCCAGCGCAACACTCCCTGGCTGTAGTCAGCCGTCTGGATCAGTCCATCGAAGCGAACTGCGTTTGCCTTCGTATCAACTGCGGTCACACTGGCGAGCCGCGTGTAAGCGACGGGATTCAAACGGCATGCGGCATCGCAAAACGCCGCGCGGCAAGTGGGGCTGGTGCGCGGCACGAAGTCCTGCTCGAGGCTGGCCTTGGCAGAACGCAATTCTGCGTTGAAACCATCATCTTCCGCCGAGACGTTGCCAAGGCTTCCTTGGAACAGCGTACTGCGTTGCAGGTTTTCCCAGTTCACCATGCCAATCGCCACGTGCGCATCTGCAAAACGCCCATTTTCGAGGTCGGTTCGCGAAATCGTCTCGTGCGACAGGATGCCCTGCACCTCCACGCTGTCCCGCTCTAGTCTTGCGGTGCGCCTGATAGCCGACGGCAACATGCCTGGTGCCGAGAGATGTGTGATGCCATCGAAATACAGTGAACGGTTGTGGCTGGTAAACGCCAGCGCGACCCCGTCTCGGCGCATGACGCGCCACCACGTGGCTACGCCCTCCAGTTCCTTGGCAAAGAAGACCGCGCTCATATGTCCTCACGAACTTCAATAAGCGGCACGGAGGGCACCTCGCCGGCTGCGAAGGTAGAACCCCTGATGTCGAGACGGTCCTGCGCAAAGCGAAGGCGATTGTGTCTTTTACAAACCCAAACCTAGAGAGCGTTGAAATCGCTGGAGAAGCCCGCCCTCTCGACGGTTCTCCGACTATGACCGAATCGGTACATTCAGTGTCACGCTGTAGGAAAGAACAAAATGTGCACGCGGGGATAAACCATTGTGCGCGATAGACTCTCATGTCCTGTAACCCGAGGATGGTCTGAACGTGATTCGGAGCTTCTATGTCAGAACAGCTATCTCTTCCCTTGGTCCAACATGAACTCGAGCGGGAGGTAATCTACCAGCGTGTTCGCGACGGTTACGTGAACGCGACCGCAATGTGTAAAGCTGCGGGAAAGCTGCTTGGGCATTACCGAGAGAGTAAGCAGACAACTGCCTTTCTGAACGCACTCGAGGCCGATATCGGTATACCGATATCGGTTTTGGTGCAGTCCATTAAGGGTGGTGATCCGACTATGCAGGGGACATGGGTGCACCCACAGGTCGCGATCAATCTTGCGCAATGGCTATCGCCAGAATTTGCAGTGAAGGTGTCCAAGTGGGTGCTAGATTGGATGTCTGGCAAAATCCCAGGCGGCAATTTACCCTACCATCTACGTCGATATATGGCGAATATGACAAATGTTCCTGCGGGGCATTTCTCCATGCTCAACGAGGTGACTATCTCACTTATCGGGCCGATGGAGCAACTAGGTTACACGCTGCCCGATAGCATGGTGCCGGACATATCTGAGGGATTGATGTTCTCAAAGTGGCTGCGAGACAACGGCTTCGATCCGAATAACATGCCTTCATACTTGCACACCTATGAGGATGGCCGCGCTGTGAACGCACGAGCCTATCCCAACTCCCACCTTCAAGATTTCCGCGCTCATTTCACTCATACTTGGATGCGTGAACGAGCAATCAAATATTTCGGAGAACGTGACCCGCAATCCATTACCTATTTGGAGCAATTGCTGGCACTGCCAAATTACACTCAAGTAGTAGGG
>CAJXTZ010000059.1 GCA_913061345.1 uncultured Erythrobacter sp. | reverse complement strand
AGATCCCGGTTTGCGATCAGCGGGGTCCGGTGCCGAGACGGCGCGCGAGCCACAAAGTGGCTGTGGGAACCGCGACCCACATCACGATCGGTACGAGGCCGATTTTGGTCCCGGGCACGAGCGGCATGATTGCACTATAGGACCACCCCCAGTCGGCATCGACAGCCAGCACTTCGACAATGGCGGTGATGACCAGACCGATTCCCAGGAACACAAGAAATCGTGAGATCGGCCAGTCCACGAGCCACGGCGTTCTACCACTGCCGACAGAGGCGCCGAGATAGGCGGCCACCATGATCCCGGCATCGCCGAACGACGCAAGACCGCAGCGATAGGCTGTTTCCGCAGCGGTCAGTTCGCCGGTTCCGTAAAACGGCAGCTGGAACATTTCCCAGGCAAACGCGATCAAGGCACCGAATATGGTGATCCACAACGCGGGATGCGCGCCGCGCCAGACCCGCGGGTCCTGCCTAAATGATGTATTGAGCGAGCTCATCATATTTCCTTCAGCACTTCGGAGCCACCCGGCTTTATTCCTTAAGTGTCGCTGCCTCGAAACTTGGAAGAGTTACGGCCCGCAGTCGTAACGCATTGCCGATGACCGAGACCGATGACAGGCTCATCGCGGCTGCCGCGATCATCGGACTCAGGAGCAGGCCGGTCCACGGATACAGGACCCCGGCTGCGACAGGGATACCGACCGCATTGTAGGCAAACGCGAAAAACAGGTTCTGTCTGATATTGCGCATCGTTGCGCGCGACAGAACGATAGCCTGTACCACGCCCACCAAATCACCCCGGACCAGTGTGACGCCGGCGCTTTCAATGGCAACGTCGGTGCCTGTCCCCATCGCGATCCCGACATGCGATGCCGCAAGGGCTGGGGCATCGTTGATACCGTCGCCGGCCATTGCGACGCGTCGGCCAGCCTTCTTCAGCTCCTCGACCTTGCTATGCTTCTGCTCGGGAGAGACATTCGCATGAACCTCATCGATGTCGACCTGCTCGGCAACAGCCTGCGCAGTCGCGCGGCTGTCCCCCGTAAGCATGACGACACGTATGTCGCGCCCGTGGAGCTCTGCAATGGCAGTGCGGCTGGTCTCCTTGATCGGATCGGCGACTGCAATAAGGCCCGCGGATTTTCCATCGACCGCAACGAACATGACCGTATGGCCAAGGCGCCTGCCTTTCTCGGCAGATGCGCGCCATTCCTCGTTCAGCGCACCGATGCGCTGCATCAGCTTGTCATTGCCGATGGCAACCTTACGATCATCAACAAAGCCCTGGATACCTTCTCCGGTCACGGAATCAATCTCGGAAGCGTCCTGGACTGGCGCACCTCGCTTCTTCGCGCCTTCAACAATCGCATGCGCGAGCGGGTGTTCGCTTCCTCTTTCTACGGCGGCGACCAGCCCGAGCATTTCGGTTTCATCGTAACCCGGCTGGACAATGACGCTGACTAGGTCCGGCTTGCCCAGTGTAAGCGTACCTGTCTTGTCCACGACCAGCGTGTCGATCTTTTCCAGCGTTTCGAGGGCCTCGGCGTTCTTGATCAGAATGCCGTGCTGGGCGCCCTTGCCCGTGCCCGTCATGATCGACATTGGCGTTGCCAGTCCGAGTGCGCAGGGACAGGCGATGATCAGAACGGCGACCGCGTTGACGAGTGCGTAGGCCAGTGCAGGCGCAGGTCCCCAGATGGCCCAGACCACAAAGCTCACGATAGCGACAACGACAACGATGGGTACGAACCACCCAGTGACCTGATCGGCGAGCCGCTGGATCGGTGCCCGGCTGCGCTGGGCCTCCGCGACCATCTGCACGATCTTCGAAAGCATGGTGTCCGCGCCGACCTGCGTCGCGCGCATGGTAAAGCTGCCGGTCTGGTTTACAGTGCCCCCGATCACCGGATCCCCTGCGCCTTTCTTGACGGGAATGGGTTCGCCACTGATCATGGATTCGTCAATGGCGCTGCTTCCATCCTCAAGCGTACCATCGACAGGGACCTTGTCGCCCGGGCGCACGCGCAGCAGGTCTCTAGACGTCAATTCGTCGAGCGGTACTTCGCGCTCGTCCCCGCGGCCGAAGATCTTCATCGCGGTCGGGGGTGCGAGCTCCAGAAGCGCCCGCAAGGCGCTCGATGTCGATCCGCGCGCCTTGAGTTCGAGCACCTGCCCGAGCAGCACGAGGGTCGTGATTACCGCTGCGGCCTCGTAATAAACGCCAACCCGGCCCGCATGATCGCGGAAAGCCTCGGGAAAGATCTCTGGGGCAAGGGTTGCCACAATGCTGAACAGATAGGCGATGGCGACACCGAAGCCGATCAGGGTGAACATGTTGAGGTTCATTGTCCTGACCGATTGCAGCGCTCGGGTGAAGAAGGGCCAGCCGCCCCAGAGCACCACCGGAGTGGCCAGCAGGAGCTGGAGCCACTGCGCGAACGCGGGTTCGATGACCTGATCGAACGGCCGCGACGGGATCATGTCGCCCATCGCATAGGCAAAGAGCGGCAGCGTGAAGAGTGCGCTCCACCAGAACCGTCGCCGCATGTCGACGAGTTCTGGATCGGGGCCCTCATCGAGACTCACCGTTTCGGGTTCGAGTGCCATTCCGCATATCGGGCAGGAGCCCGGCCCCGGCTGCCGGATTTCCGGGTGCATAGGACAGGTGTATATCGTACCTTCCGGGACATCCTCGGCAGCATCGAGGTGCGCCTTCGAAAGATACATCTCCGGATCCACGCGAAATTTGTCAAGGCAGCGCGAGGAGCAGAAATAATGATGTGAGCCTTTGTGCTCGTGGACGAAGCTGGCGCCCTCGATTTCTACGCTCATGCCGCAGACCGGATCGACGGCAGTTCCGCTGGGGACCGGCTTGTCAGCAGCGTCGGAAAGAGTGTCGGTCATCTATAATTCCCTATTACGAGCGCGTCGATTGAATACTCTGTCGGAGCAACAGGCCCTTCACAATGGCCGAATAGCTGGGCCCGGCCAGATGTTTGTCCGTAGACGCCACAAGGTCCGCTCATGACTTGAGATACTTTATGAGTGCGAAGATCCCGAGTATTATTAGTCCCAGCAATCCAATCCAGACCACACCCATGGCCAACATCATCATGGGGTTCTGCATCATTCCATCGCAGGTCATCATCATCTCCAGTATCAATGGTCAGGTCGGATTTCAGCAAGCTCGGGAGCCAGCGCCACGCCCATTTCGGCACGGCGCTGGCCGATCCTTACTGCTTGGCAATCGCGGTCAGTTCGCCGCCGCCGCCTTCCGTGGTTTGAAATTCGAAGGTGACGCGATCGCCGACCGCGACCTTGTCCATGCTGTCCTCATCTGCGGAGAAGGCCATTGTCATCGCCGGCCAGCCAACCGCAGCGATCGGACCGTGATCGATCGTGATCTTGCCCTCGGCCTCGTTGATTTCCGTAACCGATCCTTCGCCGCTTCCGGCTTGTCCAGCTGCGGCGGAATCCATCATCGGCATGTCGTCCGACATCGGCATGGCATCAGCATCCGCCATGTCGTCGGACATCATCGTTCCAGGCTGTTCGGTTGTTTCGGCGGCATTGTCGCAAGCTGCCAATGCCAGCGGAGCTGCGAGCAAGATCATATAGGTTGTGGTACGCATTCTTCTTCTCCTTGGGGATTGACCGGTTTTTCCGGACGGGGCCGCCGCAACAGCAAATATGCGGCAGGAAGTACGAACATGGACAGGAGCGGCGCGGTAATCATACCGCCGATCATCGGTGCCGCGATCCGGCTCATCACCTCCGAGCCAGCTCCTGTTCCGATTAGGATCGGGAACAGACCCGCAAGGATCATCGCTACAGTCATCGCCTTGGGTCGGACACGCAAGAGCGCCCCTTCGCGGATCGCGTGATCCACTTCCTCGGCGCTCATATCGGCACTTCGTTTTTCGAGGGCTGCCTTGAGATAGATCAGCATGATCACGCCGAACTCTGCCGATACACCGGCCAGGGCAATGAACCCGACGGCAGTTGCGACCGACTGGTTGTAACCCATCAGATAGAGGAGCCAGTAGCCGCCTGACAGGGCGAATGGCAGCGTACCCATGATAAGCATTGCCTCGTCCCACTTTCTGAAGATCAGATAGAGCAGCAGGAAAATGATGACGAGTGTGGCGGGTACGACGATCTGCAGCCGTTCGTAGGCGCGGGTAAGGTACTCGAACTGACCCGCGTAGGACAGGCTGACGCCTGCCGGGAGATTGACGCCCGCGGCAACCGCTTCCTGGAGGTCGGCAACCACCGATGTAAGATCGCGGTCGCGCACATCCACATAGATGTAGCTGGTCAATCGTCCCTGCTCGCTCTTGAGCATGGGAGGGCCATCGCTGACGCCGATCCGTGCGACCGTGCCGAGCGTAATCTGTTGTCCCGACGGAGTCAGCAGAGGCAAGGTTCGCAATTCGTCCACGCTGTCACGAATTTCACGGGGGTAGCGCACATTGATCGGATAGCGCGCCAAGCCTTCGACAGTCCGCGCGACATTGGCCCCGCCAATGGCGCCCGAGACGATCTGCTGGATATCGGAGATGTTGAGGCCGTACCTCGCCGCTGCGGCGCGATCGATGTCGACATCGACATAGCGCCCGCCGGAAAGCCTCTCGGCCAGAGCCGAACTGACGCCGGGGATCGTCTTTGCCACACCCTCGACCTCGAGCGCCACCCGTTCGATCTCGGCAAGATCCTCGCCCGAGACCTTAACGCCGATCGGGCTCTTGATTCCGGTCGCAAGCATATCGATGCGATTACGGATAGGGGGTACCCAGACATTGGCGAGACCGGGCACTTGAACGACCCGGTCGAGTTCTTCGATCAGCAGGTCCGACGTCATGCCTTCACGCCATTCCTCTCGTGGTCGGAACCGGATCGTGGTCTCGAACATGGTGAGCGGAGCGGGGTCGGTGGCTGTATCTGCACGGCCGGCCTTGCCGAAAACTGTTTCGACCTCCGGTACCGATTTGATGAGGCGGTCGGTACGCTGCAGCAGCGCCGAGGCCTCGCCTGGTGATAGACCGGGAAGGGCGCTCGGCATGTAAAGCAAATCGCCCTCGTCGAGCGGCGGGAGAAACTCTCCGCCGAGCTGCGAGAACGGGATCAGCGTGGTGAGGAAGATAGCGCCTGCAACCGCGAGCGTGGCTTTGGGCCAGCGCATGACCCAGTTAAGACCCGGTCGGTAAATCCTGGTAAGCCAGCGATTGAGGAAGTTGGAATCCTCTGACGGTATCTTACCCCTGATCAGCCAGCCCATCATCACCGGAACCAGCGTAACCGACAGCAGCGCAGCGGCCGCCATGGCATAGGTCTTGGTGAAGGCAAGCGGAGCAAAGAGTCGACCTTCCTGCGCTTGCAGAGTGAACACGGGCAGGAACGACAAGGTTATGATCAAAAGGCTGAAAAACAGCGCGGGTCCGACCTCTTTCGAAGCATCGGCAATGATGCGCCAGCGTTCGTTGACCGAAAGCACCGTCTCGGGATTTTCATGCTCCCATCGCTCGAGATGCTTGTGCGCATTTTCGATCATCACAACGGCTGCATCGACCATGGCGCCGACCGCGATAGCGATCCCGCCCAGCGACATGATATTGGCATTCACCCCCTGGAAACGCATCACGATGAACGCCGCCAGCACGCCCAGGGGAAGGGTTATGATCGCGACCAGCGCTGAGCGCGCGTGCCATAGGAAAAGCGCGCATACGAGCGCGACGACGATGAACTCCTCGATCAGCTTGGTCGTCAAATTCTCCACCGAGGCGTCGATAAGCTGCGATCGGTCGTAGGTGGTGACGATCTCGACGCCCTCGGGAAGGCTCGCCTGCAATTCTTCCAGCTTTTCCTCGACCGCCTGGATTGCACTGCGAGCGTCTGCGCCCTGTCTAAGAACGATGATGCCGCCAGCAACCTCTCCTTCCCCGTTGAGCTCGGCAATACCGCGGCGCAGCTCTGGTCCGACCTGGATTGTGGCGACATCGCCTAAAGTGACCGGCGCCCCTCCTGCTGCGGTCCTGAGAGGGATTTGCCGGAAATCATCCAGCGTCGTCAGATAGCCTGATGCGCGGACCATGTATTCGGCCTCACCCATCTCGACGATCGAACCCCCGGCCTCCTGATTGGACGACTGGATGGCGTTTACGATTTCGGCATGGGTGACGCCGAACGAGGCCATCCGGTAAGGTTCGAGCACGACCTGGTATTGTTTGACCATGCCGCCGACACTTGCCACTTCCGCGATGCCTGGAATGGTCTTGAGCTCGTATCGCAGGAACCAGTCCTGAAGACTGCGCAGCCCCGCCAGATCATGTCCGCCGGTGCGGTCGACCAGCGCATATTCGTAAATCCACCCCACGCCCGTCGCATCCGGACCGAGCGTGCTCGTAACACCCTCGGGCAGGCGGTTCTGCACCTGATTGAGATATTCGAGCACCCGCGACCGTGCCCAGTAAAGGTCGGTACCGTCCTCGAAAATGATATAGACGTAGCTGTCGCCGAACATCGAGTAGCCGCGTACGGTCTTCGCTCCCGGCACCGACAGCATGGTCGTGGCCATCGGGTAGGTCACCTGGTCCTCGACAATCCGGGGCGCCTGGCCCGGATAGTTGGATCGGACGACGACCTGGACATCGGACAGATCGGGCAGTGCATCGACCGGAGTTGTGCGGACGGCCCAGAACCCGCCAAGCGTCACAGCTATGGCGGCGAGGACGATGAAAAGTCGATTGGCGATCGAGGCATCGATAATGCGCGCGATCATTGCCCGGCACTCCTGATGGTCTCGATACGGGGGCCGGCGTCCTGCTGGGTGAAGGTAAAGCGCACTCTATCGCCTTCCTCGAACCCGCTGATCTGCGCTGCATTCTTCGTGCGGAAACTCATCGTCATGGCGGGCCAGTCTAGCCGCGGGACAGGTCCGTGCCGCAGCGTGACGGAGCCATCGGCAATCTTCTCGATCGTCCCGATTGCGCTGAATGTCGCTGGTTGGTCGTCACCGTCCCGGTCTGGGCCTGCCTGATCGATCGCACGAACATCGAGCCCTGCCAGGCTTGCCTCGGAATCGAGCAGGAACTGGCCCGAGGTCACGACCTCTTCGCCTTGCGAAAGGCCGGCCAGCACTTCGGTCCTGCCTCCCGCCTCACGGCCGATCCGGACTTCGGCAGGCATGAAGCCGCCCTCGTCCTGCTTGATCATGACGATGGTGCGGCGCCCGGTCCGGATCACCGCTTCGGAAGGAACCAGCAGAGCGCGCCGGGTGTCGGGGGTCAGCGAGACCTGCGCGAACATGCCCGGCTTGAGCCGTCCGGAAGGATTGGGCAATTGTGCGCGGACGGTGATTGTCCGGCTGGCATCCTGTACGCTCGGCAAGATCGCGATGATCGGTCCGGAAAATCTCTCATCGGGAAACGCGGTCAGGGTTGCACTGACAGGTTGGCCGACCCGGATATTCGCTGCTTGTGTTTCGGGCACCGATGCCTCGAGCCAGATCGGCGAGAATCCGGTTATTTCCGCCAGGGTCTGGCCTGCCATCACGGTCATGCCGGGTCGCACGCCGAGCATGGTGATGGCCCCGCCGGTCGGCGCGGTGACCGTGATCGTCGCCTGCGCGCGGCCGGTCCGGCCCACCGATGAAATTTGCCCATTCGACATGCCGAGCAGCCGCATCCGCTCGCGCATGGCCTGTGCAAGCTGTTCATCGCCGCTGTTCAGGACGGCCAGATATTCCTGCTGCGCTCCTCCCCATTCGGGTACGAGAATATCGGCCAGCGGCGCGCCTCGGCTCACCACATCGTCTGGAGCACGCCCATAGGTTCGTTGTACAAAGCCGCCAGCCCTTGGCTGGACAATTGCAACGTCCCGCCCGTTGTAAGCGAGAACACCGGTAACGGACACGTCCGGCTCAAGTACGCCGTATTCGGCCTCGGCGGTGCGGATGCCGAAGTTCTGGACAAGCCCCGCGTCGATCTGAACCCCGGAGGTGGCCTCCTCGCCGGCGCATTTGGGAACAAGTTCCATATCCATGAACGGCGATTTTCCAGGCTCGTCGAAACGCTGTCCCGGCACCATCGGATCGTACCAGTAAAGCACGTCCTCACATCCGGCGCTGGATGAGCCTCCATCGCCATTTGTCTGACTTCCGCTCTCACCCAGCTGCGATAACCCGTATCCTGCGGTGACGCTGATCAGGGCGACCGTTGCCGCCATCGTCCAGGATTTCTGGCGCGGCGACAGTTTGTCCCACGCGGCTCCCATTTTGGCTCTCATGGCTGGAACTCCGTATAGGTCAGTCGCAAGGTCGTAGCGGCTTCGACTGTCGCCTCCTCACGCTCAAGGATCTCGATTTGTAAGAGCGCCAGCGCCTTGATCGCTTCGATGACGTCGAGCAGTTCGGCGCGGTTTGCCGCGAAGCTCGCTCTTTCGAGATCAGCCCGGCTTTGGGCGAGGGGTAGCAACTCCTCCGTGGCCCGCTGCCACTGGCGGTATGCGCTGCGCCAGGCTGCAAGGTCGGCTTCGAATTGCGCTTGCAGTTCGCGCAACCGATCAAGCTGAATCGCTTGCGCTGCGCTTGCTTCGGCTTCAGCAGCGGCAATCCTCGGGTTTTGTCGCCTGCCCGCAAAGATGGGGAGCGTAATTGAGCCCATGACAGAGACGACATCGCCGAACATCGGATCGCGCCTGCCATAGCTGAGATTGATGCCGAAATCGGGCCGCTTCTCCGACCGGGCAAGATCGATCCTCGCATCTGCCTGTCGAACCTGTGCGATAGCGAGAATGATGTCGGGATTAAGCTCTAGGGTCGCCCGAAGTCGCTCGACATCGACATCCGCCGCGGGGATCGCCCCGGTGGCAACTGCGTCTTGCACAGCAGCATATCGCGCCAACATGGCCCGTGCCGCGTCAAGGTCGCCTTCTAGGCGCGTCCGCACGTCCTCGACTTCCAGTACCGCACGGCGAATCTCGAGGCTCTCAGCCGGCCTGGCCGATCCCGCGGCAACAGCGCTCCGCGCCAGAGGCACCAGTCTTTCAATCTGCCTAAGTGCGTCATCGGTAACATTCAGGGCCTGTTGGGTGTAAGCGAGCGAGATCCAGGCCTCGCCTGCACCAAGCCGAGCCATGAGCTGCGCGCGTGTCAGCTGCGCGGAAGCCAGATCTATATCGGCCGCTGCCACGCGCGCTCTCGCATGGCGCTCGGCGAGATTGGGGATGTCCTGCTCCACACCGACCTGGATCTGGGTGGGCAGCTGCCGGTCGATCTCGAAGGCTGCCGGGCCTGTCACCGGAAGGTTCTGAATTCCAGCGCGGAGCCGAGGATCAGGTAGTTCGTCAGCTGCATCAGCGACGCTGCGACGTGCATCGAGCTGCAACTCCCGCGCCCGCACCTGCGGCTGCTCGCTAACGACCGCTCTCAAGGCCTCCTCGTAGCCGATCGACTGGGCGTAACTAGCTGGCGCCAAAGCCAGCAGGACCGGAAATGCGGTCCAGCAAATTTTCTGCATGAGTTCTAGATTCCGCTAGAGCGCGCGACGTAAGCGCGGACGGAACAAACGACCATCGCTAGGCGCGACGGAAAATTCGTCCAGCTTCAGTATGCAGGGTAGTCCCTGGCAAAACTCAGAATCGCTATTGCGGAGGGGGCGGCTCGGGTCCTTGACCAACGAGAGCCAAAGAATAAGCGGTAAACGGAGTGAACAAGGAACGCGCAGCAAGTGTTACACGCTCTCCTGATGGGGCTTCGGCCATCACCAGCGGAGCGATACAGCCGAGGGCTACAAGGCAATCCAGGCGAAGATTTTTGCACGGTCCGTGTTGGGCTTCCGGAGCGGTCGAAGAACCAGCCTCCATGCGCATCTCATCGCACGGCCCGTCGATCGTCGCCGGCGCTTGCGGAAGCGCCGAGGCATGAGCGGCCGACTGGACAAAGAGTCCGCAAGCAATCAGAAAAATTCCAAGAGAGCGCAGTAACCGCATCATCTTTCTCTACGGGCGCAGGCGAGTCTCGACAAGCCTTCGTGATCTGTCGTGGTAGCAATCATAAATACGGTTCGCTTGCATGGTACATGAGGTCGGCAGGATTTATCGATCGTTATTCGGACGAGGCCTGCCCCGCTCAGGTGTGCGGGGCAGGTTTTTGCGAAGGCAATCCGTCAAGTTGACGTGTGATGATCAGGATTACCCTGCTTCTTCATTTGACATCTGTTCCTGTTTCATTCTCATCATTTCGCTGCAGTTGCGCATCATGTCCATCATTTGGGCGCGCATTTCCGGATCGTTCATCATCGCCATCATGCCGGACATGTCTCCATCCAGGCCCCGCATGTCGCCTTCCATGCCCGACATTTCGCCCTGCATTGCACCATGCTCATGGCTGCTCTCCTGACTTTGCGAACTCTCTTGCGGAGCGGGCTGATGATCGACTTGGGGTTGCGCGGCCGCAGCTGTTGCGAGACCGGCGGTTGCCAAGGCTCCGAGGCCGGCTAGTTTCAAACTATTCATCAAAGAGTTCCTTTCGTTGTTCCGATAAATTCAGTTTTGCGTCATCATGCGCAAGACTTGGAAGCGCGCGAACTTGCCGCTCAAGTTACCTGCCCGGGTCAGCTGCGCATATCTGGCTCGCGTCTTTCCAGGGCGATGCAGCGTCTGAGCATGTCGGCGCCAATGCGCGGGAGTGCGCTTTCTTCAAATCTTCCTCCGCGAATCAAACATTATCCGAAAGATAAGGCTTCCCATCATGGGAAGGTCAAGAGGGGCGTCAGAATAATTATTCCGGCGGCGGAGGTTATTTGCATTCCCATCGTGGGAAAGTTATCCAGCATGCATGAACCATCTACACACAATTGGTGAGGCCGCCGCAGACAGTGGCGTGTCGGCCAAGATGATTAGGCATTATGAGAAAATCGGTCTGATCGGAGCGGCCGAGCGCACCGAAGCTGGCTATCGGCTTTACGGCCCTGCTGAAATACATACGCTGCGGTTCATCCGCCGCGCCCGCAACCTGGGCTTCTCGGTAGATGATATCGGCGAATTGCTCGGTCTGTGGCACGACGAGAAAAGGGCCAGCAAGGATGTTCGGGAGGTTGCTGACGGACATCTGGGTGCTCTGCGCGCCAAGGCTGCAGAAATTCATTCCATGATCGACGCCCTCGAGCATCTTATCGAGGGTTGCACGAACGATGACAGGCCAGATTGTCCTATTCTCAAAGATCTTTCCGACGATGCCAATCCTGCCCTGGCAAAAGAGGTCGGTCACAAGTTCGGATACCAGCGGGTCTGCTAAAAACAGAGTTGGCACTGGTCTGTTGTCATGGTCCGCTTCATTTTTGGGTTGACCAGCCTTTGGTTCAGGACACGTCCGACATTTGACCGTCGAGAAACTTAAGACTCCTGAAGCGGGCTCGAAGGTGCTGCGTCGATGTCCGCAAGACCTCAAGCTTGGCCAGCTTCGCGATTGCAGTTTTTGGCCGAGGCTTGGTTTGCCCGTTTGCGAAGATTAATTCGCAACAAATCTTTGTATTAGCTCGATGTTGAGTGGAACTTATCCATTCGTTGAAACGATCTTTTCTCCAAGCTCCCGACCTTTTCCCATTCAGCCAATTTGAGGGGTTGGAGCAGTTGGCTCGTACTGTAATCGTGACCCATCAGCTAAGCTCCGAAGAAAAGCACTTTCGCGACCACCTTTGTGCGGTCCAGGTCGGCGCCAAATTCTCCAATTCGCCGCGAGGAGGAGGCTTGACCTTCCCACGATGGGAACCGTTACTTTATGACTTTCAGTGATTCGGGCGAAGGTTCCCCCGATGAAAAGTGCTTTCACGCGGATCGACCAATAAAGGAGTGAAGATATGCATGTTAAGGACATTATGACGAAGGATCCCGCCTGCTGCGACAAGGATGCGAGCGCACAGGACGCAGCGAAGCTCATGGTGGGAAGCGACTGCGGAGAAATTCCAGTAATTGATGGCGAAGGAGGTCTGGTGGGGGTCGTCACAGATCGGGACATTTGCTGTCGCGTCGTAGCTGAAGGCAAGTCGCCCGACACACCGGTGGGGGACATCATGACCCGGTCGGTTGTTACTGTCACGCCGGACACCGAGGTAGATGCATGTTGCTCCACGATGGAGAGCAACCAGGTCCGGCGCGTTCCCGTGATTGATGACGAAGGGAATTGCTGCGGTATGGTTTCCCAGGCCGATATTGCACGGTCCGGTGCTGATGCAAAAACTGCAGAACTCGTCGAGGAAATCTCCAAGCCATCTCAGGAAAAGGACTCATCGGGTTGTTGCTAGTCCGAGGGCCGCTGCAGGACCGTCTTCCTTTGAGGACGGTCCTGTCTTGAAGAGTAAACCCAAGATCAACGCGATGGAGTAGAAAATGGCTGAAGGCGTCGTCCTGATAACCGGTGCAAGCGGATACATCGGACGCTCTTTGGTTGATCGATTAAGCGGTCAATATCGCATCATCGGCCTCGATCGCGCGGTCGCGGAAGACATCCCTGGGCTCGAAGCCTCATACGCCGTTGATCTCGCGGACGACGCTTCGATTGCCGATGCCCTGGCCAGGGTGCGAGCCGCGCACGGCAACGCGATTGCGGCGTGTGTACACCTAGCTGCCTATTTCGACATCACGGGCGACCCGAACCCTCTGTACAATGACGTCAACGTTGAAGGGTCGCGCAGGCTGATCACGGGGCTGCAGGACTTCGACGTTGAACAGTTCATCTATGCAAGCTCGATGCTTGTACACGAGCCCAAGCCGCTCCCCGACGAGCGTATCGACGAATCCAGTCCGCTCGGACCTACCTGGCCATACCCTCAGTCGAAAGCCGACGCCGAGCAGGTACTGCGCGAGAACCGTGGCGACATTCCGGTTGTGTTCCTGCGGTTCGCCGGAGTCTATGACGATAAGGGGCACTCCGCCTTTCTCGCCGAACAGATTGCCGGCGTTTATGAGCACCGCGTGTCGGCGCATCTGTATCCCGGCATGTTGTGCGCAGCGCAATCGGCACTGCACCTCGAAGATCTGACCAGAGCGGTAGAGCATACAATGGCAAATCGCGCTGACCTCGAGGGCGAGACGCCGATACTTGTCGGCGAGCCCGAAACGCTGGGCTACGCCGAGATTCAGGACATCGTCCATTGCCGGATCCACGGCGAGGAATGGACGACAGTGCGCATTCCAAAGAGCGTGGCGAAACTGGGCACGTGGATCGAGGAAGAAGTCCTTGGCCATGACGGCTTCGTCAAGCAATGGATGGTCGATGACGCCAATGCTCACTACATCCTTGATATCTCCCGGGCCCGGAACCTGCTGGGGTGGGAGCCAGAGCATTCGCTCCGCGACACGCTTCCGACCATCATCGACGCGTTGAAAGCCGACCCGCAGGACTGGTACGAAACGAACAAGCTAAATACCGCCAGGGTGGCTTGGCATCCGAAGCGTTCTGACGCATTGGAATCCGAACGGATGCAGCCTCAGTCGCATGACACCGATATGCCGCATGACGGGCACCAGGTGGACGGGGAAATGCACCACATGGATGGACCCCAACGCGGTACCCGCTGGACGCAGTTTGCTGTCATCGGGCTCGGCCTGTGGCTTGCTGCAAGTCCGGGTGTCTATGACGTCGTATCCGCCGATACTGCCCGTGCGTCGGTCGTAGCGGTCACTCTCG
>CAJXTZ010000058.1 GCA_913061345.1 uncultured Erythrobacter sp. | reverse complement strand
CCATAAACGCGCGCGACGCCGATGCCCTGGTGGCGCTGACGGCGGAGGACGTGAAGCTGGATTTTGGCGGTAGTGCTGGCGCTGGCAAGTTGCGCGAACGGCTGGCGGCCAACGACGGCGCGCACTGGGAAACGCTGGCGCGGTTGTTGGACCTTGGCTGCGCTACAAGCAACGAAACCTCGCTCACCCTGCCGTGGTATTTCGCGCAGACCATCCCTGTCGATCCGTACATGGGTGCGATTGTCACCGGAGAAGATGTGTCGCTCCATGACGCTCCCGACACCGATGCGCCTGTTCTCGCCACCATATCCTGGGACGCGGTGGAGCGGCTGCCGGACGACACCGCACGTGAAGGATTCGAACGCGTCGCCTGGATAAAACCAAAGAGCGAGGAACGGGTCGAGGGATATATCGCCGGGGCCGAACTTCGCGGTTTGATCGACTACCGCCTGATCGCCAATCGCCGGAACAATCGCTGGCGCATCACCGCGCTGATCGCAGGGGATTGAGGCATCCTGCGATGCTTCTTCCCATGATCCGAAAGACTGCTATTAGAGCGCGATGAAGCCCGACGTTCATCCCCTGGAAAGCGAGCGTTTGCAGGAACTGCGGCGCTATAACATCCTCGATACAGAGCGGGAGCGGGATTTCGACGAACTGGTCGAGCTTGCGTCGGAGCTTTGTGACGTGCCGGTTTCGGTGGTCAACTTTATCGATGAAGGTCGCCAGTGGTTCAAGGCCGAGGTCGGACTGGGCGTTCGGTCGACCCCGCTTGAAACCAGCCTTTGCGGCCACGTGATCCTGCAGGACGATTTCGTGGAGATACCCGATACGCTGCTCGATCCCAGGATGGCCGACAATCCGCTGTGCAACGATGATCCGGGCTTCCGGTTCTACGCGGGCGCCGTGCTGAAGGGCGCGAATGGGCTGCCGCTGGGAACGCTGTGTGTCCTCGACAACAAACCGCGCACCTTGACAGAAGGCCAGCGCAAGGTTCTCAAGATACTTTCCCGTCACGTCGTGCGCGAACTGGATCTGCGCATGGCGGTGGAGAATGAACGGATTCTGCGCCAGGAAGTGGATCACCGGGTCAAGAATTCCCTCGCGTCGATTGGCGCGATGCTGTCAATGAAGGCCAAGCGGGCGGCGGATGAGGGCGTGCGTCAGGCGCTCCACGATGCAAGCCTTCGCATCCGCTCCCTGTCCTCGTTGCATGCGCAGCTGCATGATATGAACAAGGGGCAGACCATCAACCTGCAAACGCTGTTCGAAAGCGTAATGCGCGATCTGGAACAGCTCGTGCCCGAGGGTATAGAACTGACGTTCAGCGTGAAGGGCGATCAGGCAAGTCCGGAGCTTGCCAACGCTTTCCTGCTTATCGTCAATGAATTCGTGTCCAACACGGTGAAGCACGGTTTGAAGGACGGCAACGGACGGATCGATATTGCCGTTCACATCGACAATGGCGAATGGTCGATTGTGTGCAGGGACACCGGCACGGCCACGTCCGCGGATGCGGAACTGGCCGCAGCATCGGCGGGTCTTGGAACTCGCGTCATCCAGTCACTGGCACGCTCCCATGGTGCCTCTACCAGCTGGAGCGCGGAAGGAGATGGCTTGCGCCTCGAAATCCGGAAGCAGAGATTGACCGGCGACGCGGGATAAGTGCAGCCGTTCAGCTTTCGTCGAGCGTTGCCAGCACCTCGTACCCCAGCACGGCTGCCGCCACGGCCGCATTCAGGCTGTCCGCCCGCCCGCGCATCGGCATGGTCACGCGCAGGTCGCAGGCGATTTCGTAGTTTTCAGGCAGACCTTGCGATTCGTTCCCCACCATTACGAAGCACGGCGCTGTGTAGGGCGCAGAGCGATAGGGCACGGCCTCGCGCAGCGATGCTGCAACAAGTTGCCCCTCTGCTTCACGAAGCCACGGCAGGAATTCATCCCACGTGGCGCGTGCGACTGATTGGGTGAACACCGCGCCCATGCTGGCACGCACGGCTTCCACGCTGAAAGGATCGGCGCAATCGTCGATTAGGATCAGTCCGCCTGCGCCCAATGCATCGCCGGTGCGCAACATGGTACCAAGATTACCCGGATCGCGGAGCGCCTGCGCCACCAGCCAGATTTTTGCAGATGCGCGATCCAGCGCCGCCAGCGACGTGTCGAATTCCGTATAAATGCCCGCCACGCTTTGCGGATTGTCCTTGCCGGTAATCTTGGAAAGGATGTCGGGAGAGGTCACGATGATCTCTCCGCCTGCCGCGTCCACGGCATCCTCCAATGCGCTAATCAGAGGATGCGGATCGCGCCCGGCGGCCATCACCAGCATCTGCGGTACATGCCCGCATTCGTGGGCATCGGTCAGCAGACGCAGCCCTTCGGCCAGGAACACGCCCTCGCGCTTGCGATGCTTCTTTTCGCGCAAGGAGCGGAGGTATTTGACCGTGGGATTGGAAAAGCCGGTGATCTCGCGCCTTGTGCCGCGCGGAGTGGAGGAGGGCATCAGTCCTCCCCGAACTTGCCTTCGACCAGCGTGACCAGCTCCGCCAGCTTTGCCTGCGCATCATCGCCGGCAACGCGGATCTTTACCGTATCGCCCATCGCCGCGCCCAGCATCATCAGGCCGAGAATAGAACCGCCTGCAGCTTCCTGCTCGTCTTTCTCGACGAAGACAGAATGCCCTTCCATCGCGCTGGCAGCGTTCACGAACTTTGCACTGGCACGGGCGTGCAGGCCGCGTTTGTTGGGAATGACGATATCCTGGCTCGCTTCGCTCATCGCCGGTTTCTCCTCAGGCGTCCTGACCAAGGAATTCTGATGCAAGGGTAATATAATTGCGTCCCGCCTCACGCGCGGCGGCGGCGGCCTGGCCCAGCGGCAATTCCTTGCGCGCGCCTGCCAGCCGTATCAACATTGGCAGGTTGATACCGGCCAGCACTTCGGTACGGCCGGACTGGAGCAGCGAGATCGCCAGATTGGATGGCGTGCCCCCGAAAAGGTCTGTCAGCAGAATTGCACCAGCGCCCGTATCCACACGTTCGATGGCATCGGCAATTTCCTGGCGGCGCTCTTCCATATCATCGCTCGGGCCGATGCAGATCGTGGCGATCCCATCCTGCTGGCCAACGACGTGTTCCATGGCGGAAACGAATTCCTCGGCCAGACGGCCGTGGGTGACGAGAATCAGTCCGATCATGAAACTGTTATGCTCTTTGCGTTCTTAACGGTTGCTGTGGAGATTTCGGCAATCGTCACGGGTGCTGGCTTCCCTCCACCAGGTCTTCCGCGCGCGATCCCAGGTTACGGTGCAGCACGGTGGGCGAAAAGCCGCCCTGCCGCAACTCCTGCGCCATCTTCTCCGCCGTGTAAACAGAGCGGTGCCTTCCGCCTGTGCATCCGAAAGCGATATTCACATATGCCTTGCCCTGTTCGGCATAACGCGGAAGCAATTCCAGCAGCAGACTGCGGATCTTATCAAAGCTGGAGGCGAATACGGCGCTGCGTTCGATAAATTCGCCCACACCTGCATCCAGCCCGGTCTGTTCGCGCAGGCCATCTTCCCAGTGCGGGTTGTCAAGATAGCGCATGTCGAACACCAGATCGGCCGTGGGCGGCTTGCCGCGCGCGAATCCGAAACTGGAAACGGTAACGGTCATCTGCTGCGGCGCGGTCTGCTGAAACTGGTCGCGAATCGTCTGCTTCAGCTCATTGGTGGAATAATCGGTGGTGTCGATCAGCACGTCCGCCCAGCGACGCAGCGGGGCCAGCAACTCGCGTTCTGCCGAGATGCCGTAGGCTACGGGCAGGTCTCCGGCCAGGAAGTGACGGCGCCGCGTTTCGTTGAAGCGCCGCTCCAGCTCGTTCCCGTTGCAGTCCAGGAACAAGGTGGTGATGGCCAAATTCTCATTCTCCACCCAACGCTTCACCTGTTCGATGATGTCAGCAGGCACAAACCCGCGCGTGCGGCAATCGAAACCGATGGCGAGCGAATGATTGGCATCGTCTGTCCCCACCAGCCGATCCAGCAGGCGGATCGGAAAATTGTCTAGCGATTCCCAGCCCAGATCCTCCAGCTCGCGCAGGGCCGTGGTCTTGCCCGCACCCAGCAATCCTGTGACGAGCAGTATGTGCTGCGGCGGGACAGCAATTGCGGATTGCGAAGTCTGTTTTGCCATGGCGTGTCTGATGTGCGTTTTGTTAGTAAATGTGAAGACTGGACTTCAGTCCAGTCCGTGCATTTCCAGCGCCGCCTCCGCTCTCAGGGCGAGATAAGGCGTATCCGGGAACAGCGTAACCTGCGGAATATCGCGGCCCAGTATCTTCGCGGTATCCTGGTCCAGTGGCAGGCGTTCGGCACTCGAACTCAATCTGAGGACGATTGCGACAGGTGCCGTTGCTGTAGGGACTTGCCGCAAACCGACATTACGGATCTCGATAAGGCCTGCGATGTTGGGCGCAGGCGCTGCAATCACGAGGTCGTCGACCATCGTAAGAGTGACCCCATCGTCACCGATCAGATCGGCCCCGCGATCCATCAGTGCCAGTGCCAGGCTGGATTTGCCAATGCCCGATGGACCGGTAATCAGCACTGCCCGGCCGCGAATTGCAACACAGCTGATATTGGCGATCACTTCACTCATCGTTTTCGTGTCATAATCCGGGCAATTCGAGGACGAGACAGGCCCCGCCCAACTCGCCTTGCGGATCGACGACGAAAAGGGTGCCGTCGTGCGCCTCTGCAATGGTGCGGCCAATGGCCAGTCCAAGTCCCGAGTGGTTTCCGTATTCCTCCCCCTCGGGGCGGTGCGAATGGAACCGGCGGAAGACTTTTTCCCGCTCGGCCTCGGGAATGCCGGGGCCTTCATCGCAGACCGTTGCGCTGACACGGTCATGCTCGCGCGCAATGGTCACCACAATACGGCCACCCTGGGGCGAGAATGATACGGCATTGTCGATCAGGTTTTCGGCGACACGCTCCAGACGGATCGGTACGCCCATCACCATGTCGCCGGTAGTTTCGAGGTTGATCTCGATGGAGCACCCGCGATTTTCGCTGCGTTCCATCTTGCGGGCCACGACATTGGTGAAAAGCTGGCCCAGTTCCACGGCCTCGAAAGTGGCACGGCTCAGCTCTGCGTCGATGCGGCTGGCTTCGGAGATTTCGGAGACGAGGCGATCAATGCGTAACACGTCATGCGCGGCGATATGTGCAAGCTGTCCGCGCAGTTCAGGATCGTCGACCTTGGGCAACGATTCTGTGGCACTGCGCAGCGATGCGAGCGGGTTCTTGATCTCATGCGCGACATCGGCGGCGAATGTTTCCACCGCGTCGATCCGGTGGCGCAGCGTTGCCGTCATGTCCGACACGGCGCGCGCCAGCAGGCCGATCTCGTCGGCGCGCTCGTCCATTCGTGGGACTTCCACCTCGCGCTCTCTGCCTAGCCGCACCAGCGAGGTGGCGCGCACAAGCCGTCTCAATGGCTCGATTATGGTATTTGCCAGATACAGCGACAGGATGGTGGACACTACCAGTGCCAACAGGATGATCGTCATCAGACTGCTGCGCGCATTGCGAACGGCCTGGGTGATATCGGCGGCATTGCGGGTGGTGAGCAGGCTGGCGCCGTTCACGCCGACGGGGGCCGCTGCATTGATGACGGGCGTATTGTCCGGTGCGCGGCGCAGTTCGATCTGGGTTAGCCCCTGCTGGCGCACGCGGGCAAGTTCGGGCCAGGTATCGGCCGCTGTGTTCTCCGGCTCCACATAGGGCGGCGGGGAGGGGGCACCAACGGCGAAGTTCAGGGCATCGTCCGTCCACCTGGCAAGGTCTTCCAGAAAAGGTTCCGCTACCGGGTCATCGAAGATGAAGGAGGGTTCATCGAGGTCGAAGCTATCGGCGATCAGCGTGCCGTCGCTGTCATACATGCGCAGCCGCATACGCTGTTCGCGCCCGATCTGGCTCAGCAGCGCTTCCTGCCGTTCGCGCGTTGCGCCCGCCAGAGCCTCTGCCGTGATCTGCGCCTCGATCCGGGCCAGCTTGAAGCGTTCGTCCAGCAACTGCCGACGGTAGGAGTCGAGGAAGAACAGGCTCCCTGCCAGCACCAGCAGGGGAATGAGGTTCACCGCCAGTATGCGGGCGGTAAGCGAGCGACCGATGGGAAAGCCAAGCCGTTCAAGGCGGCTGGCCTGAAGCGCGTCGCGTGCGCTTTCATCAGCCATCGGTGAAGCTGTAACCCGCGCCGTACAGCGTCTCGATCGCGCCGAACTCCGGGTCTACCGCGCGGAATTTGCGGCGCAGGCGCTTGATGTGGGAATCCACGGTGCGATCGTCGACGAAAATATCGTCCGGATAGGCCGCATCCATCAATTGGTTGCGGCTCTTGATTACGCCGGGGCGGATGGCCAGCGCCTCCAGAATCAGGAATTCGGTAACAGTCAGGCTGACAGGCTTGCCATCCCAGGTCACCTGGTGGCGTGCCGGATCCATCGCCAGTCTTCCGCGCGCGATCACCTCGTTCTGCGCGGTCGGCATGGGCGCGGACCCCTCCACGGTTTCGGGCAGCGGGGCCGCACGCCGCAGGATCGTGCGGATACGGGCCAGCAGCAGTCGCTGGCTGAAAGGCTTGGCGATGTAATCGTCCGCGCCCATTGCGAGGCCAGCCTCTTCGTCCTCCTCCTGGTCCTTGCTGGTAAGGAAAATTACCGGAAGGTCGGACGATTCGCGCAGTTTCTGCAGCAATTCCATCCCGTCCATTCGCGGCATCTTAATGTCGAATACGGCAAGGTCGGGCGGATTATGCTGCAAGGCAGCCAGCGCGGCCTCCCCATCCGAATAGACGCGCGTGGCATATCCTTCCGCCTGCAGGGCGATCGAAAGCGTGGTAAGGATGTTGCGATCATCATCCACCAACGCAATGGTGCGCTGGCTCTCTGCCGCCGGATCGTGCGGCTCGCCTGTGGTATCGTGGGAAAGCTGGGTCATGCTGCTCCTTGGTCGGTCTGGACGTAATGGCTAGAACGCACGGTGACAACACGGCGACGAAGCCGAGAGAAATTCGCGCGGGCCTAACTTGTGTCAGAGACGGGCATAATCAAACCGACCAAGCCAAATTGACGCCGCAATGTTACGGCCCTATGCGGATAGAAACAGTCAGTGCATTCGAATGCACGGCAACACATCTGACCCGTGTTGAGGAGCTAACGTGTCATATCAGCTTTCAAAGTCGCTGTCCGATCAGGGCATCGCGACCACCGCCACTATTCACCCCAACCTTGGCCGGGCCGCACTGGTCGAACATGCTATCGCCAACGAGGAAGGCCAGCTCGCAGCGCAGGGGCCTTTGGTGGTGAAGACGGGGAAGCACACGGGGCGCAGCGCGAAGGACAAGTTCATCGTCCGCGATGCCGAGACCGAGGAAACGGTGTGGTGGGACAACAACGCCTCCATGACGCCGGAGCATTTCGCGGCATTGAAGGAAGATTTTCTGAAGGCCGTGAGCGAAAAGGAAACGCTGTACGTGGCGGACCTGTTCGGCGGATCGCAGCCCGAACACCGCGTGAAAGTGCGCGTCATCAACGAGCTGGCGTGGCATAACCTGTTCATCCGCACGCTGCTGTGCCGCCCGACACCGGATGAGCTTGAGGGCTTCGATCCCGAATACACCATTATCGACCTGCCCACGTTCAAATCCGACCCGGAGCGGCACGGCACCCGTTCCGAAACCGTGGTGGCGGTGAACATTTCTGAAAAGCTGATCCTGATCGGTGGCACCAAGTATGCCGGCGAAATGAAGAAAGGCGTTTTCGGTATTCTCAACTACCTGCTGCCCACCAAGGGCGTGATGCCCATGCATTGCAGCGCCAACGTTGGCCCAGATGGCAAGACGGCGGTGTTCTTTGGCCTGTCGGGCACCGGCAAAACAACCCTTTCCGCAGACGCCAGCCGCACGCTGATCGGCGATGACGAGCATGGCTGGTCGGACACGGCGGTCTTCAATTTCGAAGGCGGCTGCTACGCCAAGATGATCCGCCTTTCCGAAGAAGCCGAACCGGAAATTTACGCCACCACCAAAATGTTCGGCACCGTGCTGGAAAACGTAGTGATGGACGAAAAGACCCGCGAACTGGATTTCGATGACAGCTCGCTGGCGGAAAATTCGCGCGGCGCATATCCTATCGATTACATTCCCAACACCTCGGAAGAGAACCTCGGTCCTGTTCCCAGCAACGTTGTGATGCTGACGGCTGACGCGTTCGGCGTGCTGCCCCCCATCGCGCGGCTCACGCCGGACCAGGCGATGTATCACTTCCTTTCAGGCTATACCGCGAAGGTTGCCGGCACCGAAATCGGCGTGACCGAGCCCGAGGCCACTTTCAGCACCTGTTTTGGCGCACCTTTCATGCCCCGCCATCCCAGTATCTATGGCAACCTGCTGAAAGAGCGCATCGCCAAGGGCGGCGTTCAGTGCTGGCTGCTCAACACCGGTTGGACCGGCGGCAAGTACGGCGTCGGCAGCCGCATGCCGATCAAGGCTACGCGCGCGCTGCTGAATGCCGCGCTGGACGGAAAACTGGACGATGTTGAGTTCCGCAAGGATCCCAATTTCGGCTTTGATGTGCCGGTAAGCGTTCCTGCGCTGGACAAGGCCGGTATCGACCAGACCATCCTCGATCCGCGCGCCACGTGGGCGGACAAGGATGAGTATGATCGTACGGCGCACAAGCTGGTCGATCTGTTCGTCAACAACTTCCAGCCTTTCGCTGCGCATGTCGACGAAAGCGTTCGGCAGGCTGCCCCGCAGACTGCCTGACACGGCTTTCACGGTTGGAGAGGAGGGTCCCGCACGGTTTTCGCCGGAGCGGGGCCTTTTATATGTAGCATCGGTCTCCTAGACTGCTGCCTGTCGTAAACAGGAGAACCGGATATGAGCAGCATTTTCGATCAGATACTGGGCGCTGCCCACAACCACCCCACGGTAAAGAACATGGCCGAGAAGATGGGTATTGACCAGCAAACCGCGGAACGCGCCATCGCGGCACTGACCGAGGGGCACCAGGCCGACAGCGATACGCTGACAACGGCGGCAGAGCGCAGCGGCATAGACGCAGGCGTGCTGAACCAGGTGATGGAACACGTGGGCGGCGAAGGTTCGCTCGGTTCGTTCATGCAGATGCTGGACAAGAATCACGACGGCAGCCCGTTGGATGATATTGCAGGCATGGCCGGAAAGTTCTTTGGCAAGAATTAGTCGACCCGGCATCAGGTCCATCGGTGGTTAGTCCGCTATCGCGGCGTAGACACTGCCGAAAAGGCCGAGGCCAACAAGCATGGCAGCGCCGCCCCGCGTGGTGAGGCGCTGCCAGCGAACCTTTGAATCAGGTACGATGAACAGCAGCATCAGTCCTGTTGCGCCCACGATCACGTAATTCATCATGATGGTCGAACCTCTATGATAAACGAGGACCAGTTTCGCTGGTTTTTGTTTAATAAGTCGTTGTGCCGAGTGGGTAGGTGAGGCGAGCTTGGCCTAGTCCCTTCAATCTGCTGGCAAGTTTTTGCATCCATACGCGGCGCAATGTCCGTGCCGCACCCAGCCATCGAAGCGATAGATGCGATAAAGGTACGCGAAACCCGGTTTCGCGACGTCGCCCGCCAGCTTGGTCTTGAACCGGATGATCGCTGGGTGGGCGGCTATGTCGAATACGAATGGCGGCACTTGCGCCGCGTTATTGCCGCTTACGGTGTCAGACCGCTGGGCCGAACGGCGCTCGAATTCGGCTGTAATTACGGTGCGTCGGGTATCGTGCTCGCAAGGCTCGGCGCGCATGTCACCGGGATCGATGTGGACGCGGGCAATATTCGCCTCGCCGATGCCAATACTGCTCTGCACCAGATGGAAAGCTCGGCGAGGGCAATGCATGTCCCCGATACGCGGAACATGTCGTTTGCGAACCGTACATTCGATCTCGCCATCGCCAACAGCGTGCTGGAATATGTTTCACCCGATCACCTGGATGCAGTGATGGCGGAATTGCACCGGGTCATGCAGCCCGGTGGTGAACTGCTGGTGCTCGGCACGGCCAGCCGCCTTGCCCCGCGCGAGGTCCATTCGCGGCGCTGGCTGGTGAACTATTTGCCACGCGGGCTCGACCGATTGACAGGCAAACCCTTGCAACGTGGACTATCGCCTCGCTTGCTGGCGCGCGCGATTAGGGGGCGGTTCGAAGTTCAGGGGCACGACGACTGGCGAAAGGCACGCGAGGCGGTTCATGGAAAAGCCTCGTTACCCGTAAAGCTGGTGGAAAGGGCGGCACAGGCCGCTCGTATTTCGCCAGGCTGGCTGGGGCCGAACATCGAACTGCTGTTGCGGCGTATCTAGCCGTACAGCGCGTTGGCGAGTGCCTGTTCGACCAGTCGCGAGCCATTCAGCAGCGGCGCGGCGGGCATGACCGATGCAGGTTCCTGTACTGCTTCGCATACGGGTTCGGGCGGTTTGTCCGCATAGGTGGCCGTCTCGACATCCGTCATAGCAGCGATAGCTTCGCACACCTTTTCAAATCGGCGCGACACGACCTTGTTGACGCGTGTGCGTTTGCGGCAAAGCAGTTCGAAACTGTGCGATACGATGGTGAAACTCTCCTCGCCCTGCTTTCGCGCGTGGCGCAGCGCGGCGATGATCTCGCGATAGGAAAGCGCGGTCAACTGGGCGTGGCGCAGGCCGCCAAAGGCGTCGCCGATGCAGCCGATAGGTACTTCCACCACGCCGTGCCGTTTTATCGGCACGCGGTCTTCCTCACCAAGCGCAATTTCGCAAGCGCCTTCCATCAAGCCGGGCGGATGGCTGGAATCATGCGTGAACCCCACGTGTGCCAAGGCCCGCAAGGTATCGTCGTTCGCACCGTAGTTCCCGGCACGAAAGGCTACCGGGCGCGGTGCACCCGCATCCATCAGCACGTCGGTTGCCAGTTCCAGCAGGCGGCATTGCTCGTCAAAGGAATAGTCCTTCAGGTTCGGCCCCCTGCTGACACCCAGCGGATTGGCATCGCCCGCGATAGCCAGCCATTCGGTGTGGAGGTGCAACTGGACATCATGGCCGCGCGTCAGGATCGGTTCCACAACGTCGGCTATCGCGCCGGTACCCCAGAGCAGGGCAGGCATAGGATCGACGAAGAAGACAGCTTTCAGCCCGTGCCGGTCGAACACGTCCATCTGGTGGAAAATGCCGACATCGCCGGCAGGCGTCGCCCCGCGAATGGCGCGGTCGAAATTGGCGGCACGCGAACCGGCCCCATGCTTCGCCGTAAAGCCGGGTTCGTATTCCGTATCGATGGTGACGTAGAGCGCGACCACCTATCCTCCCAACCTTTCCTTGCAATTCGGCCAGGCTGCATGGTGCACCTGGCTCGATTGGCAAAAGGGTAGCAGGGTAAGGTTAAGTCGAGGTGTTCGCCATATAGCGCGTGATATTCGCCGCCAACACGTCCAGCGGCGCATTGCCGCCATCCACCACTGCCTGGTTGAATTCGCGCAGGTCGTAGGCGCCGCCCAGCATTGCCTTGGCCCGCTCGCGTTGGCGCAAGATTTCCAGCTTGCCCACCATGTAACCGGTCGCCTGACCTGGCCAGCTGCAATAGCGGTCTATCTCGCCGGTGGTTTCGTCCAGCCCCTTTCCCACGTTCGTCGAGAAGAAATCGATGGCACGCTGCCGTTCCCACCCCTTGGCGTGCATCCCGGTGTCCACCACCAGCCGCACGGCGCGATAGGCCTGATCCTGCAGGTAGCCAAGCCGCCATGCCGGGTTGTCGTCATAAGCGCCCAGCTCGTCGCCCAGCTGCTCCGAATACAGCGCCCAGCCTTCGGAGAAGGCATTGAAGGCGAGGATGGAGCGGATTAGCGGCAACTGGTTGGAATATTCGCCCTCCCACACGTGGCCGGGAATGGCCTCGTGATGGGTGAGGGTGGGTAGATCATACATGCGGTGCAGGTCCGTATCGCGCAGGTTGATCCAGAAGGCACCGGGGCGTGAACCATCGACGGATGGGGCGCCGCCATAGGCGGTGGGCGCGCCCACTTCTTCGTTCGGCGGAATACGTTTCACATCCACTTCGGGGTTTACCACGCGGGTGAAGGCACGCGGCATCTGGGCACGGATCCAGTCGATGCGCTCGCGAATGAAGTCGATGATCTGGTCGCGACCCTCGTCGCCGGCGGCAAACTGGAACCGCTCGTCCTCGGCCAGTTGCACCATGCGCTGTCCGGGATTGCCCTCGGTATAGCCGAGCGAGCGCAGGATCGGGTCCATGCGTGAATGGATACCTTCCAGCGTGTCGATGCCCAGTTCATGGATTTCGTCGGGCGACATGTTGGTGGTGGTGCTGGAACGCAGCGACCAGTCGTACCACTCATCGCCGTGCGGGCGGGCGCTGATACCCGGTTCGCTGGTGGCGACGGCGCGTTCGCGCTGCAACTCGGCAAGCTGCGCCTGAAGGGCGGGGGCGATCTGGCCGGTGACGATGCTATTCGCACGCCTTTCCCAATCACCCGCAATACCTTTTTCTGCCGTGCGGCGGACCAGCGATTCCACCATTGCCCCGCCGGATCTGGCATCGGCAACCTGCGCGCTCATCTGCCCGATGGCCTTGTCCAGCAGGAAGTCGGGCGGCACTACGCCCATCTCGCGGGCATTTATGATCCGCTCCAGCTCCCCATTCAGGACGCCGGGCATCTCTTCCAGGCGGGCAATATAGGCCTCGGCATCGACTGCATCGGTGATGGGGTGATCGGAATCGAGGAAGCGCGGCAGGTCGATATAGGCGCCCACGTTCTGGATCACCGCATAGGGGGCAGTGCGCCAGCTTCCTACGGGGATGTCGCCATAGGGCAGGGCCATGCCGTCGATCGCCGTGGCATAGGCGCTTTCCACCACTTCGAAACTGGTGCGCGTGGCGGGATCGAGCCCGGTCTTGTCGAAAGCGCGAACCCGCGCCAGATCGGCGCGCAGGGTTGCGGCGTAGGCATCCTTCCCCTCTGGCGAGGCATTGCCAAGCTGGCTACGCAGCGCGGCATGTGCGCCTGTATCCACGCCAAGGCTGGTGGCGCGCGTGGGCTCGTGCCGCATCAGGTTCCACGCGATATCGTCCAGCAGAGCCTCTGCAGCCCGCTGTCTGCCCGCGGTTGCGGTGGTGGCGCAAGCGGGAAGGACGGTGAGGGCGGTGGTTGCGCCCAACGCTCCGATGAAGGAGCGGCGCGACAGCGATGTTTCGGTGATTTCGTGCATCGAGGAATGGTTGCCCATGCAACCGATCCAGTCAAGCGGGTTGGGACTGGCGAGCGCGCGAATAGCGAGCTAGAGCAGGGCCATGTTCGATCTTGTCATCTCGATCATCGTTCTTGCTGCCGTCGCCCTTGCGGCTGGTGCATTCGTGCTGTGGCGTAAGGGCGTAACCCGCCAGGCCATGCTGATGGCTCTCCTTGCCTTCGTGATGATCGTCAACGTGGCGATCTGGCTGGTGCCGATGGACGGCGGCGACACCCCGATGGAAGCCGCCGCCAATGCCATCGCCGAAGAGGAACGCGCCCCGGACTGATCGCGCCTACCTTTCGGGTATCCGCCAGGTGACGCTACCCGAATAGGTGCCCACCGTTGCTTCGCCGCGATTGTTGGTAGCGGGTTCGAACCGCGCGCGGCTCTCGATCAGGCGGCAGGTGTTGCGGTCGAGCGTGGAATGACCGCTGCTGCGCGTAATCTCGCAGGCGTCCACCCGGCCATCGCTGCCGATTACCAGCCTGTATCCGGCGGTGCCTTCACGCTCGCGCACAAGGTCGCTGCGGGGGTAATCATTGGTGGTGATCCAGCCTGCCGGGCCGTTGCGCGGCGATGCGCCGACAGGCTCTATCGCAGGAGCCGAAGGCGTTGGCGGGACCTGTCTCTTATACACATCTGACGCTGCCGACGAAG
>CAJXTZ010000057.1 GCA_913061345.1 uncultured Erythrobacter sp. | reverse complement strand
CTGTCTCCCCGACCATTTTTGTGAGGTGAGAGCCCACAACGACCCTTTCCCGTTAGCGCTCCACGGCACTCATCACATCGCGCAAGTTGCTGGGTTTCACCCCGCGCCGGTCAAGATAGGCAAAAATGCGCCGCCACCAATCGTACAGGGCATCCAGATCATCCTCATCGCGCACATAGGGCGTGGAACCCGGGCGCAAGGACGGACTGTGAAATGATAGCACCAGTACCGGCAGCCCATCGTCCAGCGCGATATCGATACCGCGAATAGCTTCTTCTACACTCACACCTTCAGGCGTGAGGGGCACGCGTTCCAATAGCCCTAGCCGTGCCAGTACGCCGCGCATTGCCGGCGTGCGCCACAGGCGAGGATAGATGAAATCGCCCTGCCGTCGAAACAGTCCCCAGAACGCGCTGGTGAGAGGCAGTTCCAGCAGCGTTCTGGCGTCGTCCACCCAATAGGGCCGCGCAGGATGCGCGCGATAGTCCGGACCGCCGCCACTCGAATAGTCGAACAGGGGACGGACCGAGCTGTCGATCGCGATTCCGTGGTCTGCCAGCAGTTCTGCGGTGTTCTGTCCAAGCCCGTATCGCCCTGCGCGGTATATCAGCGGCGCAATACCAAAACCGATTTCTATGGCATCGCGCAACGCCGTCAGCTTGGCGCTTTCCAACTCCCTTGGCAGGTTGCCAGCGAAGGAGTTCGATTGCGTTACCTCTTCCTGAAACGGAGGATTCACCCAAGGGTGCAACTGTACACCGATTTCCGCGCGGCCCGTCCTCAACGGTTCGCGCAATATTTCCTGCGCCGTACGAGAATTGGCGATGGGCCAGTCGACCAGATAAATCGGGACAACGCCCTGGCCTTCGCAAAATTCCTGAAATTTGGCGAGATTGCGGACGTGGCGGGTATCGTGGCTATCGCGCGCCAGGGGTTGCTCCCAGTCGAAATCTTCTTCGGTATCGACTGTCAGCAGGAAGCGCGGCGTATCATCCGCAAGTCGCGCCATGGCGTGTGCGGCCGGCGGTTCAAGCAGATTGCCCATCGCCATCGGCGATTCTCCCTGTTGTCAAAGTAAGGGGTCAGCCCCTTGCCATCCCGTCCGTGGTGCTATGGGGCGTGGCGTACGAGGTCAAGGAAGGCAGGCGAAGTGTTGCCCTGTCCCCTTCGCAGGTCAGGGAGCCGCCCGCTGCATTGGCTTCGGCCTCGGCCAGGCGGAACGCAAATCCCGGGCCGAACATGCCTGCGCTGATCGCGCGCCGCCGCTGCCCTTCGCGAGAGGTATCGGCCGCGCCGCTGCGCAGGCTTTCGGGTACGTCGAGTTCCAGCCTTATCGCCGTGCCGTCACCAGACAGGTCGATCTGCGATTTTTCTCCCGGCGTCAGTGCGCTGGCTGCCGTGGCCAGCAACCGCCAGCACATGGCCATCACTTCGCTGCGATCCAACGCAACCTCGAAATGGGAACCCGTTACATTGAGTGTAAATCCGGCGTCGCGCCCGCGCAGCACGCCTTCAAGCCTTTGCACAGTATCGGCCAGCGCAGCGCGAAAATCGCTTGTGCCTTCCTCCAGTTCCATCGCTCGGCTTTCCAGCTTTACCAGCCTATCCACCTCGTCAAAACCGGCCAGCAGCTTCGCCGCGTCCACCGCGATGGAGGCTGCATGGGCGCGGTATTCATGCGGTACGTTTCCGAAGATCTGCTGCTGGATGATTTCCGCAAAACCCTGGATCGCATTCACTGGGGTGCGCAGTTCATGCAGTACTTGCCGCATCGCATCTGCGTACGACTCGGGCGAATCGGACGAAACGGAGCGGGAAGGACGATATAGCCGCGCGGCATAGCCGTTGAACGCGCCCGATTGCCGATCGAACAGGGGCGCTGCATCCATACGCCATTCGCCGCTGATCTCCGGCGCTGCATCGATCGTCAGCCGGGCCTGGCGCAGCGGCTGGCGTCGCCGTAGTTGCAGCGCGATGTCCTTGCTGAAGTCCACTAGCGAACTTCCGCTTGGAGAAGTCAGCGCGAGGCCAGCAAGCATCGGCGCTGCCAGGCCGTCGCTGCGCACGATGCTACCGGTGCTGTCGGTAATGACGTCCAGCACAGAGCCGGGCGCACTTTGGTTTTTCGAAGCGGCTCCGTCTGATTGAGTGCGCGATGCGGGGCGGCCCTGCTGGCGGGTTTCGCGAAATGCCTCGATCCGGCGACGCAGCGCGCCAATGCCATCCTCCGGTGGAAAAGACGGCGAATTCCCTGTCGGTAAGGAAGAAAATTGTATGGCAGGCTGGGGCGAAGGCACCGGCTCGGGTTCCGCATCGCGTTCTATCTCGAGCGAGTCCGTTGACGGCGCGAATGTCGGGATTACCAGATCGCCTACGCCAAGCTGGGTGAGCAAGCGCTTCACCGCGGCGGGAAGATCGCGGCGATGGCGCAGGAAGCCGCGCGCTGTGACCGGCAGGCGAGGGATCAGGTCCAGCCACTCCTGCTCGGTAAGGCGAGCGGTCGCAACAGCGGCTGCGGACGCCTTCGGCCCTCCTTCGGCGAGGAAAGCGACGATTTCGGGCCTGCGCAGTCGCTGCCCCGGTTCGCGCAGGATCGCCGACTGAGTCTCTTGAGAAATCGTCGCCTGCAATTCACGCAGACGGACATAACCGCTTAGCGTGACGAAGCGCGGATCATTTTTTTTCAGCGACGAACGCGCCATGATGCGATCGACTTCGGACGCAGAAAGCGAAGCCGCCATACGGGCAATGCGCGCCAGCACTGGTGCTGAAAGCTGTGCGTCGCGCGTGCCCAGCAGATCGAGCAACTGCCTGAATTGTGTGCGCAATGCCGCCTCGCTTCCGGCGCGCATGCGCAGCACGGTGGCTAGGCGGTCATCGAACAATACTCATGCTCCGGCTGAAACGCGGTTAAGAAAACGTCAACCATCGCAGTAGCCGGGTCTTGTTGGGCAAGCATGGTTAAGGACCGATGCGTTGCAAAAGGGGACAATTGCCGTCATAGAGAATATTGTTAAACGACGACGTCTCATTAGGATTTGTATGTTGCGCGATGCGTGCGCAAGATCACGCATTTCGCATAGGGAAACTTTACGATGTCCACGCTCGACAAGATTGATCGCCGTTTGTTGGCCGAACTCCAGGCTGAAGGTCGCGTTACGAATGTGGATCTGGCACGCCGTGTCGGATTAACCGCGCCGCCGTGCCTGCGTCGCGTGCGTTCGCTTGAGGAAGACGGCGTGATTCGCGGCTACCATGCCGATCTGGATGCATCCAAGCTTGGTTTCGCTATTACCGTTTTTGCGATGGTGTCGCTGCGCAGCCAGGCGGAGGAGGACCTGAAGGCTTTCGAGGATCACATCGCCGAGCTGGACGAAGTGCGAGAGTGCCACATGCTCAATGGAGAGATCGACTTCATTCTGAAGATCGTGAGCAGGGATCTGCAAAGTTTCCAGGAATTCCTCACCAGCAAGCTGACCCCGGCACCGAACGTGGCGAGTGTGAAAACCTCGCTCACGATCCGCACCGCCAAGCACAAGCCGGGCGTTCCGCTGGAACAGTAGAATGGCTAGCGAACGCATTGACGGCCATTGCCTGTGCGGCGCTGTGCGCATAACCGTAAGTCAGCCAAAGCAGCATCTGGAAATCTGCCATTGCGACATGTGTCGCCGCTGGGGCGGGGCATTCTATGGCGCACTTACGGGGGAGAGCTTCACCATCGCCGGGGAAGAAGCGATTACCAGCTACCCGTCTAGCGATTGGGCCGAACGTGCATTTTGCGGCACATGCGGCAGTAACCTCTGGTACAAGTTCCTTCCTACCGGAAACCGCAGTTTTCATGCCGGTCTCTTTCCAGAGGCGAACGGCTATAACGTGGGGAAAGAAATTTTCGTCGACGAGAAGGCGAGCTGGGGCGATCTGGCAGGCGATCACCCACGTCAGACCGGCGAGGAGGTGATTGCGGAGGCAACTGAAGCCGGGTTCAACTTCGACTAACCAGTTCGGGTCGGGGCTAGATCAGTCCGGACGTGAAGCCGGTGTATCCGATATAGGCGGCCACCAGCAGCCCGCCCTCATGTCGCGAAAGCCGCCCTCCGGTAAAGGCAAACACCATAACCACCAGTGCTGCGAACGCGGCTAGCGGGAGGTCGAACTGCACGATCTGCAAGGGGAAATCGCTAGGTGCCACCATGCCGGTAACGCCGCCAATAAACAGAAGGTTGTAGATGTTGGAGCCCAGCACGTTGCCAAGCGCGATGTCGCTCTGGCCGCGAATAGCCGCGATAACGGACGTCACGAGTTCAGGTGCCGAGGTGCCGATGGCAACGATGGTAAGTCCGATAACCGTCTCGCTGACGCCAAGGGCCGAAGCGATGGACACAGCGCCGTTCACCAGCAACGTACCTCCGCCAACAATCAGGGAAAGACCCACGACGAACAGTACCAGCGCTTTCGCAAGGCTGCCCAGCGGTTTGTCATGCGGGGTAAGTTCAGGGTCGAAGCCTTCAGACGCGGCAGCCCTGTCATAGGCGGCGCTATGGTCGACAGGCTGGATTGCGCTCCCCCCAGCGGGCGCCACCGTCTCCTGCTTGTAGGCGCTCCAGATATAGAGGACGAGGCCGATCAGCAGGATCGTGGCCACGATCCGGTCCAGCCCGAGAGTGAAGGAAGCGACGATCATGGCCAAAGCGGCGGCAAGGCCCACCCCGCCGTCGCGCCAAAGGGAAGTGCGATCGACTGCCATCGGAGCGATCAGGGCCGCGCTGCCCAGTACCAGCAGCAGGTTGGCGAGGTTGGAGCCAACGATATTCCCGATTGCCAACCCCGGCGATCCGGCCAGAGCGGCCTGCACGCTGGCGGCGAGTTCAGGGCTGGATGTGCCAAGTCCGACCACGACAAGGCCGATCAGCATGGGCGAAAGGTTCAGCCGTTCGGCTATGCGCACTGCGCCACGCACCATGACGTCGCCCCCAATCATCAACAGGACGAGCCCTGCAAGCAATAGGCCGATATCGGTGATTGAGGGCATTGTGAGCGTAGCTGCCGTCAGGTCTCGGGGTCAGCGGCCAGCGCTTCCGTGCGTGTCACCAGCCATTCCTCCAGCCATTTGATCGTGTAATTGCCGCTCAGCACATCGGGCTGCTTCAGCAGTTCCTGGTGGAGCGGGATCGAGGTCTTTACGCCCTGGATCACCATCTCTCCCAACGCGCGACGCAAGCGCATCAGGCACCCTTCGCGCGTGCGACCATAAACGATCAACTTGGCGATCATGGAATCGTAGTAGGGAGGGATGGTGTAACCGGCGTACAGACCGCTATCCACACGGACATGCATGCCGCCTGCCTGGTGGTAATACTCGATTTTGCCGGGACTGGGGGCAAAGGTGAACGGGTCTTCGGCATTGATCCGGCATTCGATAGCATGGCCGGTAAAATCGATATCTTCCTGCTTCACCGACAGATCCTTGCCATCGGCGATGCGAATCTGTTCGCGCACCAGATCCATGCCGGTGATCGCTTCTGTCACCGGATGTTCCACCTGCAGGCGGGTGTTCATCTCGATGAAGTAGAACTCGCCGTTTTCCCACAGGAATTCGATCGTGCCCGCACCGCGATATTCCATCGCCGCCATTGCATCGGCCACGATGCCGCCCATCCGCATGCGATCTTCCTGCGAGATAACAGGCGATGGCGCTTCCTCGAACACCTTCTGGTGACGGCGCTGCAAGGAACAGTCGCGCTCACCCAGGTGGATGGCACTGCCGCGCCCGTCGCCAAACACCTGGAATTCGATGTGGCGCGGATTGCCGAGGTATTTTTCCAGGTACATCGTATCGTCGCCGAACGCGGCCTTCGCCTCGTTCATGGCTTGCTTCACGAGCGGCTCTAGCTGGTCCTCGCTGGGGATGACCTTCATGCCGCGTCCGCCACCGCCGCTGGCTGCCTTGGCCAGCACAGGGTAGCCGATTTCCGCAGCAACCTCGCGCATCTCGTCGAAATCCGAGACAGCGCCATCGCTGCCCGGCACCAATGGTAGGCCGAGGGCACCGGCGGTTTTCTTCGCCTGCACCTTGTCGCCCATAGTGCGGATATGTTCGGGCTTTGGCCCGATCCACGCGATGTCGTGCGCTTCCACGATGTCGGCGAACTTAGCGTTTTCCGACAAGAAGCCGTAGCCGGGGTGGATTGCATCGGCCCCGGTTATTTCGGCAGCTGAAATGATCGCCGCGTGGTTCAGATAGCTTTCCGCAGCAGACGGTGGGCCAATGCAGACAGCGTGGTCCGCCAGTCGCACATGCATGGCATCGGCATCGGCGGTGGAGTGGACCGCCACCGTCTCTATACCCATTTCATGCGCGGCGCGGTGGATGCGCAGTGCGATTTCACCGCGGTTGGCGATCAGTATGCGGGAAATGCCCATTGTTCGCGACCCCTATGCCACGATGGCGAGGGGCTGGTCGAATTCGACCGGTTCGCCATTGCCGATCAGCATTTCCTTCACCGTGCCATCCTTGGTGGCGGTGATGGGGTTCATCACTTTCATGGCTTCGACGATCAGCAGGGTATCGCCAGCCTTCACGCTGTCCCCGACTTTCACGAAATTGGGGGAGCCGGGATCGGAAGCCAGATAGGCGGTGCCAACCATTGGCGATTTTACCGCGTTGGCAAGATCGACAGGTGCATCGTCAACCGGTGCTGCGTCCGTCGTGGAAGAAGCCGGGGTGGGCGCTGACGCTGCCGGTGCAGCAGGCGCGACATGCGATACAGGCGCGCTGACCACGGCCGCGCGCGAGACGCGGATCTTACGATCATCGTCCTCCACCTCGATTTCGGTCAGGCCGGTTTCGGCCAGAATATCGGCCAGTTCGCGAACCAGCGCGGTATCGACACTCAGTCCGCCCTTGCGGGCGGTAGTTGCCTTCTTCTCAGGCATGTATTCCCCGTTTCTGCGACCATTGTCAGGAGTATTCGCGGCTAGAGCCTGTCGCGCCGCAAGGCAAGTGTCACGGCGACGTCATGCAGCCGTGGCAGCGGCTTCAAAGCTTTGCAGCGGCATCCAGCGCAAGTTCGTATCCGTAAGCGCCGAAGCCTGCAATTGAGCCAAGCGCCGCCATTCCGACATAGCTCTTGTGACGATAGGCCTCGCGCGCGGCGGGATTGGAAATGTGCACCTCAATCACCGGCGTCTTGATCGACCGGATGGCATCGTAAAGCGCCAGCGATGTGTGGGTGAGCGCGCCTGCATTGACGATTACCGCCTTGGCGCCAACGGCCTGTGCCTCGTGCAGCCAGTCCACCAGGTGGCCTTCGTGGCTGGACTGGCGCATCTCGATCTCGATGCCCAGCGGCCTTGCGCGATCTTCGAGGCGGGAGGCGATATCGTCCAGCGTTTCCGCGCCGTAGATTTCAGGCTCTCTTACGCCAAGCAGGTTCAGGTTGGGTCCGTTGAGGACAAAAACAGTATCAGTCATATCGCCAGCCCTTAGCCGCCCTGTAGGGGTGGGGCCAAGGGCTGATTGCGTGTTTCGGGCGATGGACGCCTATTTCTCCACGTCCCTTTACCTCACCCAAGGCGTCTGCGTGGTGGTGAGAATTGAAAGCCAGGTAGTTCCAATACTCTGGCGGATTACGGCTGAGATTCCGAAGGTGCGCGCGGTGTCTGCTAGTGCAATAATTTCGAGAATAGCCGCCTGTCAGCTAATGACCCCATTGCGGACGTTACCCAAGGAGTGCAGAAATCACTCCATGTCTGATGAGTGGCGAACCAAAATGCTGGAAACACTGCCCTATCTGCATGGGCAGAGCTTCATTCTGAAACCCTACAAGGCATATCGGGCCAACTGGGAGCATGACCACTGCGCTGTTTGCGGCGTGAAGCTGATGGAAGCAGGTGCAGAAGGGGAGAACCTTCTGCACGAGGGTTATGCGACGACGTCAGATTACCTGCATGGCGAGGATTACGAGTGGGTGTGTGCGGAGTGCTTCGCAGCGTCGAAAGATGCCATGCACTGGAGGGACGCGACAGCGACCTGAGCGCCATAAGCTTGTGCCCGTTTCGCACCCCCCCCAAAGTCGACATTGGAAAGCCTCTCGCCGCATCCTGAAAGGAGACAGGCTGCTACTTGAGATTTTGAGATAGAAGCGGACGGACCGCATACGACCCCATTGCGGATATTCGTCGATCCGCGCATAAGTACCGGAAATGGGCTATGACGAACAAGCGGTGCAGCGCATATGAAGACGGTCTACACCGATAGGTTCGGTTTTTACCCTTGGGCGATGCTCTTGGTTTCAGCCGGTATGTTTTGGTCCGCGTATAGGGGGCTGGGAGATAGTGATGGCAACCAGCTTAGCTTGGGCGTCGGGGCTGGTAGTCTTTTTCTGATACTCGCAGTCAAGAGGTTCTGGGATTGGCGAGTAGCGAAACGTGAGGGCCGAGACCCAACAATTGTGCGGATCGAAGAGAGAGACCGCTAACCACCCAAATTCGCGCCGTCCGGCTTACCGCTTGGTGGTGCCATGAGCGGACATGTCAGCGAGACCAGTTTAGTATTCGGACCCTTTGACCAGCGCTAGATTAGAGTGACTCCTTTAAGTTATTGAAAACAAGAAGTAAAAGAGCTCACTTCTCCACGCCCTTTACTTTGCCCCATTGGCGGGCAGCGGTGTAGCCGAGGTAGCCGGTGCCAAACAGCGCGTAGAGCGATTCGGGCAGACCTCCGAGGTAGTCGTTCATGCCCTTGGCGATGTCCTGCGCGGTAACGGGCGAGAAGGCGGACAGTATTCCCATCGGCAGCGCTGTCAGCAGCAGGATGTACATGACATAGAGGAAACTTGGCCGGGCGCGGCTGGTCCAGGGGTCTTTGGAACTCGCCTCTGCGACGATTGCAGACAGGCGCGCCTCGATCCGTTGCATTTCCTGCGTGCCCTCGAGCTTTATCAGCTCAATCTTGGCCTTTGCCCGGGCTTCCTTGTCGGGGATGATCTTGTCGATGATGGAGGCGATCGGGCCGATGAGCGATTCGATTATTGCCATAAGGTGTTGGTTCCGCTTGTTTTGGAGTCGCGGCGCTTTGCGGGCTCTTGCAAACAGTAGGAAAGGGGTATGCGGGATTGATCGGCATGATGCGATAAGCGAGAGAGGACCATTGCAGGATGCGGAGAGGCTGAAGTGAGCGATGGCGAGCGATATTCGAGAGGTGCGATTGCGCTACACTGGCTGATCGCCCTGGCGCTGGCGGGGCAGATTGCGCTGGGTTTTGCCATGGTGCCGGACGCCAGCGGGTTCGCGCAATACCAGCTGCACAAGTCTATCGGCATCACCATTCTTGCACTCAGCTTTCTGCGAGTGGGCTGGCGCTTCACCCACCCTCGGCCTGCGCCGATGGAGGGCGGGATTACAGGCTTTCTCGCCAGTGCAGTGCATGCCGGCTTCTATATCTTCATGATTGCCATGCCCCTGACGGGCTGGGCTCTGGTTTCCACCGATGCAATGGACGTGCCGACCGTGTTGTTCGGCGTGCTGCCACTTCCGCATTTGCCTTTGGCTGAGGGCGTGAACGGGTTGGCACGGGAGGCGCACGAATGGCTGGCCTGGGGCGGCCTGGCCTTGTTTGCGCTGCATGTGGCGGGCGCCATGCGGCACCATTTCGTCATAAGGGACGGATTGCTGGCGCGCATGAGCCCCAGGAGCAGCGGGTTTACGCTCGTCATGCTGGCAGCCGTGGTGCTGATGGGTGGAGCGGTATTCGCCACGCTGGGCGGGTTCACCCAGCGCGAGGAGCACGATCACGCGACCGACCACGGACCCGATACCCAGGCGACCGGCGACGAAGCACCGCTTGCCGACGACGGACACGATCACGTGCATGAAGATGAGGTGGGGAACGTCGCCGGCGAAGAGGACGTAAGCACAAAAGAAGACACTCAGCCTATGCAAGACACGGCCAACGAAGATGTCGCAGAACCCGAGGTCGTAGAGCCGGCCGGACCCCCGCCAGATTGGGAAATCCAGCCCGGTGGTAGTCTGCGCTTCGGCGTCGATAACGCGGGCAACATGCTGAGCGGCAGCTTTGCCAACTGGCGCGGCGATATCGTAATGGACCCCGATGCGCCGCAAAGCGCCGAGATAACCATCACCGTCGATCTGGCCAGCGCCAGTCTCGGCAATGCGACGCAGGATAATATGCTACATGGAAGCGATTTCTTTGAAACGTCCGCCTTCCCGCAGGCCACATGGCGCAGCACCAGTGTACGCCGCGTATCGAGCAATCGCTACGAAGCTGACGGAACCCTTTCGCTCAAGGGCATAAATCGTTCGCAGCGCATAGTCTTTACACTGGATGGCAGCGGAAATCGTCGCTCCGTCGGCGGCAGCGCGCGCGTTGATCGCGAGGCATTTTCCATCGGCACAGGCTCCAGTGCGGATAACCTTGCGAGTTCCGTCAGCCTCACATTTGCCTTCGATGCAACATCGTGATCGCCCGAGGCGAGATCGCAGGCTGCGTTGGGACCGCTCGTACCCATTGCGCCGATGAGTATTCGCCGGAAGGTTGGGGGCAGAGGCCTGGATACATCAAGTTTAACCGATTTAATTCGATAGGAATGACATGACCGACCATAAGATCGAAACGCTCACCATTCACGCCGGGCAACAGCCTGATCCCACCACCAATGCGCGAATTACGCCGATCTATCAGACGGCGAGCTATGTCTTTGACGATGCCGAACACGCGGCAAACCTGTTTGCGCTGAAGGAATTCGGCAACATCTACAGCCGGATCATGAACCCCACGAATGACGCGCTGGAGCAGAAGATCGCCGCGCTCGAAGGGGGTGTCGGTGCATTGGGCGTAGCTTCGGGGCATGCCGCGCAGCTGATCGCTTTTCACACGCTGATGGAGACCGGCTGCAATATCGTGGCGGCGAACAAGCTTTATGGCGGCTCGCTCAACCAGATGGGGGAGGCGTTCAAGAAGTTCGGTTGGGAAACCCGCTTCGTCGATGCCGATGATCCGGAAAACATCCGCGCCGCGATGGACGACAAGACGCGCTGCGTCTTCATCGAAAGTCTTGCCAATCCGGGCGGGGTGGTCACCGATATTGCCGCCATCGCCGATGTGGCGCACGAAGGCGGCGTACCGCTGATCGTGGACAACACCATGGCCAGCCCGGCGCTATGCCGTCCGTTCGAACACGGTGCCGACATCGTCACGCACTCCACCACCAAGTTCCTTAACGGCCACGGCAATTCCATTGGCGGGGTGATCGTTGATTCGGGCAAGTTCGACTGGAAGGCCCAGGGCGACAAGTTCCCCAGCCTGACACAGCCGAATGGCTCCTATCACGGTGCGGTGCTGGTGGACGCTCTGGAGCCCATCGGTCCCATCGCCTTTATCATCGCCTGCCGCGTACTGGGACTGCGCGATCTAGGCCCGGCGATGGCACCGCAGAACGCATGGCTAGCGCTAACCGGTATGGAAACGCTTGCCCTGCGGATGGAGCGGCATTGCGACAACGCGCTGGCGGTGGCCAAGTGGCTCCAGAACCACGAAAAGATCGACTGGGTCAGCTACGCCGGTCTGGATGACAACGAATACAAGCCGCTGGCCGACAAGTACCTTGGCGGCAAGGGCGGGGCGGTGTTCACCTTCGGCGTGAAGGGCGGATACGATGCGGGTGTGAAGCTGGTGCAGGGGGTGGAACTGTTCAGCCACCTTGCCAATATCGGCGACACCCGTTCGCTCATCATCCACCCGGCGTCCACCACCCACAGCCAGCTTGAGGGCGATGCGCTCGTGGCAGCAGGCGCCGGACCGGACGTGGTGCGCATCTCCGTGGGTATAGAACATATCGACGATATTATCGCCGATCTCGAAAAAGCACTGGCGGATATTTGATGATCGCCAGCGCCCTAACTCTATTTCGTTATTGGAAGTGAAGCGAAGCAGTCTCAGCTCCGGTGCGAATGAACTGCCGCATAGCCTTCGGCTCCTGGCATTGACCAAAGGGAGGCCGGCCTGAGCTTCAGCGATAGACCGACGCTGACGGGCTTGCAGAAAGCAGGCTGCGCGAGCGTTGCTCTTATCGGTATTGTGGTTAGTTTTATCGGGTTCATTGGACATGCGCTTGGGTCATGCCCTGTGTGCGATCCTAATCGGCTCGTACATTTTCTAGCCTTTCCGGGAGTTCAAATAACCTTTGTTGGCGTGGGTGTGCTGATGATCTGGCGCTTCACTGGAAGTGAGAATTAGCAAGCGCCGTCGAACCGCAAAACAAGGGCAGGCTATGGGTGCTGACAGCCTGTTACCGTCTCGATACCGGTGGGGAGGATTTCTTCGACCTGCCAGAAGGGGCCGAATAGGCCGCATCATATTGCAACAAAAAGGCCGACAGTGTCACGAGGACGCTGTCGGCCTTTTTGATAAACCACTGGTCGGGAAGACAGGATTCGAACCTGCGACCCCCACACCCCCAGTGTGATGCGCTACCAGGCTGCGCTACTTCCCGAGACCAGTGGAGAGCGGCCCTATAGTTGGCCATCCCCGTTCTGGCAACCACCTCGATTGCCTCAATTTGCCAATGCTGCTAGGCGCGCTCCGCAACGTGCCGTGGAGGGGCGACACTTGAACCTCGCGTCGGCCTCACCACTCTACTATTTCCAATGTTCGGGATGGACCTCGATTGATGCTTGATATTCTTTCCGCCGCAGCCGCTGACGCGCCTCCGGGCTGGCTGCAGTTCCTGCCCATCGTGGGCATGATCGTGATTTTCTGGTTCCTGCTGTTCCGTCCGCAGATGAAGCGCGCCAAGGAACACCGGCAGAAGGTCGAGAGCCTGAAGAAAAACGATCAGGTGGTTACCGCAGGTGGCCTCGTGGGCAAGGTGATGAAGGTTGACGATACCTATGCCGAGGTCGAAATTGCGCAAGGCACACGGGTAAAGGTGGTGAAAAGCACCATTGGCGACATCCTGAAGCCGGGCGGCGCCAAGCCCGCCAACGACTGATCATACTGGCGGATAGCTGACAATGCTCGATTTTCCTCTCTGGAAGCGAATTTCGCTCTGGGCCATAACGCTGTTGCTGGCGCTGGCCGCGATCCCTTCCATCACGTCGCTTTCGGGTGTTGATCTGCCGGATTGGGCTGACGGACCGGAAGTGAACCTCGGCCTCGACCTTGCCGGCGGCAGCCACATCCTGCTGGAAGCGGATCCCTCGCAGGTTGCCGCGCAGCGATTGGAAACGATGGAGGAAAATGTCCGCAGATTGTTGCGCGATGCAGAGCCGCGCATTCACATCGGCGACGTTTCCACTGCGAACGAACGCCTTTCCTTTATGATGGAGGATGCCAGCGAGATCGACCGCGCCCGCGAAATTCTGACTCCCCTGATTAACGGGCAGGGCCTGGTGCGCGAATGGAACCTTGCCGTAATGGACGGCAATCGCATGGTTCTGACGCAGACCGAGCAGGGTCTGGACCAAGCCGTCACCGATGCGATGGATTCGGCCACCGACGTGGTGCGCCGCCGTATCGACGATCTGGGTACGCGAGAACCGACGATCATCCGTCAAGGCGACACCCGCATCGTTGTGCAGGTGCCCGGTCTCGAAGATCCGCAGCAGTTGAAGGATCTCCTGGGCCAGACGGCGCGGCTTGAATTCAAGCTTGTCGATGCGAATGCCCTGCCTAGCGATATCGCGCAGGGCGTGGCCAACCCTGGCAGTGAGCTTGTCCCCTACGCCGAAGACAGCGGTTTTGCCGGCCAGTTCGAAGCGGTGCGCCGCCTTGGCGGTATTCGCGGTGACAGCCTTACAGGGGCGAACCAGAGCTTTGATGCGCAAACCAACGAACCTGTCGTCTCGATTACGTTCGATGCGCAGGGCGGGGCGCGCTTCGCCCAACTTTCCACGGAGAACGTCGGGCGCCGCTTTGCCATCATCCTCGATGACGAGGTGATATCCGCGCCTAATTTCAATGAACCGATTCTTTCAGGTAGCGCGCAGATTTCCGGCGGTTTCACCGTGGAAAGCGCAAATGCGCTTGCAATTTCGCTGCGTTCGGGCGCCCTTCCGGTGGACCTGACAATCATCGAGGAACGC
>CAJXTZ010000056.1 GCA_913061345.1 uncultured Erythrobacter sp. | reverse complement strand
CGAGATCATGCCTAGTCTCGTGGGCTCGGAGATGTGTATAAGAGACAGGTCCTGAGAATGCCGATTATCGAAGTGAATCTGCTGGAAGGACGTACTCCGGAAGCGAAGGAAAAATTGGTCCAGGAGCTGACCAAGGCAACGATCGAAGCAATTGGCGCTCCCCGCGAGTCAGTTCGCGTCATCCTGCGTGAGATGGCTCCAGCGCATTATTCCGTCGGCGGAGAGACCTTCGCGGCAAAGGCTGCGGCCAAGAGTGAAGTCTCGTAACCTTATGATCGCGCTCGCCCATCATGCAAACGTAATAGATGGCAATGATTTCCCCGGGACTGGGTCTTAGACGGCCCTCCCCCCCGAAGAAAGAATGATTAGAGCCAAGGTCTCGGCAGAAGACCAGCTAAACGGATACGTGCTTGCTTGTCGGTTAGACCCCTCAAGCGAACTGAGTGTTGAAAGACGATTGAAATAACTTAGAGAGGAATGGTCAGATGGCTACGCAGTTGGATACGACAGAAGACGAGTACGGGATCAAGTCAGAATACGGCCACTATATCGGCGGTGAATGGATCCAGGGTGATAGCGGGAAGACAATTGATCTTATCAATCCCGCCAATGGCAAGGTGCTGACAAAAATCCAGGCAGGCAATGCCAAGGACATTGAACGTGCAGTTTCTGCCGCAAAGGATGCCTTCCCCAAGTGGTCGCAGAGCTCAGCCAATGAGCGCCAGGACATCCTGATAGAGATCGCGCGTCGCCTGAAAGAGCGGCATTCCCACTATGCTACGCTGGAGACGCTGAACAACGGCAAGCCGATGCGGGAATCAATGTATTTTGATATGCCGCAAGCGATCGGACAGTTTGAACTGTTCGCGGGCGCTGCCTTTGGTCTTCACGGAAAGACACACGATTATGCGGACGCCATTGGCATCGTCCACAGGGAGCCTCTGGGCGTTTGCGCTCAGATCATCCCCTGGAATGTGCCCATGCTGATGATGGCGTGCAAGATCGCACCAGCCCTTGCTTCGGGCAACACCGTCGTGCTCAAGCCTGCGGAAACTGTTTGCCTGTCCGTGATCGAGTTTTTCATGGAAATGGCTGACCTGTTGCCACCCGGCGTTATCAATGTCGTGACGGGCTATGGTCAGGATGTCGGCGAGGCCCTGGTCACGCACCCCGATGTGGTCAAGGTTGCTTTCACGGGTTCGGTGGCCACCGCGCGCCGGATTATCCAGTATGCTTCGGCAAATATCATCCCGCAGACTATGGAACTGGGCGGTAAGTCCGCACATATCATTTGCGAGGACGCCGATATCGACGCCGCAGTTGAAAGTGCGACGATGTCTACAGTGCTTAACAAGGGTGAAGTGTGTCTGGCCGGCTCTCGACTGTTCCTGCACCAGTCAATCGAGGAAGAATTTCTTGAAAAGTTCAAGACCGCCCTCGAAGGCATTCGCCAGGGTGACCCGCTTGACATGGCAACCCAGCTCGGCGCTCAGGCTTCGAAAATGCAGATGGATAAGGTCGAAAGCTACCTTAGTCTGGCGACCGAAGAAGGTGCCCACGTACTGACCGGCGGCACTCGATCCGATAACGCTGACCTTGCTTCGGGACACTTCATAAAGCCGACCGTCTTCACAAATGTTAAGAACTCAATGCGGATCGCCCGGGAAGAGATTTTTGGTCCGGTCACCAGCGTTATCACCTGGTCCGACGAAGACGAGATGATGAAGCAGGCCAACGATACCAGCTATGGTCTGGCAGGAGGAGTCTGGACTGCCAATCTGAACCGCGCACATCGGATCTCGCGTGGCTTGGAAACTGGTACGGTCTGGGTGAATCGCTATTATAACATGCAGGCCAACATGCCTGTGGGTGGTTACAAGCAAAGCGGTTTTGGCCGTGAATTCAGCCATGAAGTTCTCAACCACTATACGCAGACGAAATCGGTTGTGATCAACCTTCAGGAAGGTCGCGTTGGAATGTTCGACCAGTGAGCATCATCGGACATTCGGCGGAGAAACTGAATGGTTGAAAGACTAACAGATCAGGTGGCGCTTCTGACCGGGGGCGCCACCGGAATTGGGGCGGCAGTTGTTGCCCGGCTGATTGAAGAAGGAGCCAAAGTCGGCGTCTTGGTCAGGGATGCCGAGCAGGCAGAAATCGTTCAAGCACGCCACGGTGATGATGTCATCGTAGTGACCGGCGATGTCCGAAACTTTGCCGACAATGCAGAGGCGGTTAGCGCAACCGTCTCTGCATTCGGCAAGTTGGATATTTTTGTCGGCAATGCCGGAATATGGGATTTCATGACCCCGCTGGCGGAAATGGATCCGGAGCAACTTTCGGAGACGCTGGACGAAATACTCGCCGTCAATCTGAAGGGGTATTTCCTCGGTGCAAGAGCGGCTATTTCCGAACTGAGAAAGACGAAGGGAAGCATCATTTTTACCGCTTCGACTTCCAGTTACTATACTGGTGGTGGAGGAACGCCCTATGTCGCTTCGAAACACGCCGTAATCGGTTTGATCCGACAACTTGCGCATGAACTCGCACCTGAAGTGAGAGTGAATGGCGTTGCTCCTGGCGGCACTCGTACGCCGCTAAGCGGAACGATGGCGGGGCAAACTGCCGAGCTTAAGATGCAGGACATGCAAGGGCTGGATGAGATGATCGGCAACATGACCCCCCTCGCCCGAATTGCTGAACCCGAGGATCATGCCGGTCTTTACGCAATGCTCGCATCCCGGCGCGATTCGGCATATTTGACCGGAACGGTGATCTTGAGCGATGGGGGAATCGGCATCGGAAAACGCCCGGAGGGCTAGCTAGTCGACCGCCTTTCTTTAGCTGCCCTTCTTTCACTCCTCGAAAGCTCTTGAATGATGGTTTGCTCCTGAGGCAATGCATGAGTTGCAGATGATCGCATGAAAGATGTCAGGCATCGTGCGAGTGGGATGCAGCAGACTGACAATACTGGATCTTTCTCGCGTCGTGTCTGGAACATGGTAACACCGCACAATACAGGCGGTGTTACCGCTCTTTCATCACCTCTTGGATGTGAAAGGTCCCTTGCACCAAAGGCATCCATTATCAGATGGCAGGATAGTTAGCGGAACATTGAACCATCTCATCAGACGGCATTTCATCTTGAACGAAGGTGAGCGGATGGATAACGACCGACTGTTTCTGCACAGGCGTGGACAAGGTGTAGTGAGTGGTGCGGCAGAAATTTCGTCTGCTCGCAGATCAATTTTTGGGGAGATACCGTGAAGTCAGTTGCTGTAGTTGGAGCCAACCTTGCTGGTGGAAGGGCTGTTGAAGCACTTCGTACGGCAGGGTTCGAAGGTGCAATAACGTTGATTGGCGAGGAGCCTTGGCGTCCTTACGAACGCCCGCCTTTGTCAAAAGAGGTCCTCTGGGACCCCAAGGGCTCAACTGACGAACTGTTCCTCCACGAAGAGGCCTGGTACGAAAAAAATCGTATTGACCTCCGCCTTGGGGAGCGCGCCGAAGCACTCGATCTTTCAGCTGGCGCTGTGCAATTGCAGGGCGGAAAGCTGATCGAAGCGGACCGTATCCTACTTGCCACCGGGGGCGCCGCACGCAGGCTCAATATGGAAGGTGCAGACGCGGTAAACTTGCATTACCTGCGCACCCTCGGTGATGCATCTCGAATGGCGGCAGACCTGACCGACGGGGCCCGTGTTGTAATCATCGGTATGGGTGTGATTGGCGCGGAGGTTGCGGCAAGCGCGCTGAAGCTGGGGTGTCAGGTCACTGCTGTCGAACCACTGGCTGCGCCGATGATTCGTGCGCTTGGTCCACAGTTCGGCCATTGGCTGGGCGAAGAACATCGTCGACAGGGTGTGGATACGCGATTTGGCTGCGGTGTCGTCGCCATGAAGGTGGTTGATGAACGCGTAACGGCTGTTGAACTGGATGATGGTTCCCAAGTCGAATGTGACGCAGTGGTAGTCGGCATCGGAATCGATCCGGAAATCAGTCTTGCTCGGGATGCCGGCCTTAAAACCAGCAATGGCATCCGTGTTGATCGGCAATGTCGCACCAGCAATCCTATGGTATTTGCAGCTGGCGATGTGGCCGAACAGGATGGCTTCTTTGGCGGGCATATTCGCCATGAAACCTATCAGAACGCGTCCGACCAGGCGGCTGCTGCGGCCATGGCGATGCTTGGGCAAGAAGTCGATTACCACAAGCCGGTCTGGTATTGGAGTGACCAGTTTGATCTAAACATCCAGTTCTGCGGGCATATACCAATGGATGCACAAGTTACCGTGCGTGGAGACATAGAAAGCAATGTTTTCAGTGCTTTCTTTCAGTCAGGTGGAATCATCGAGGGAATGCTGGCGATAAACAACGCGCGTGACATGGGCATCGGCAAACGGCTGGTGGAACGCCGTCTGGCAGCAGATGCCGCCTCGCTTGCGGATGCGGATTTCTCTCTGCGAGACTTGCTCAAGGCCCCGCGTTGAGCAAGCCGCCGGTCGGTGGCAACTGGCTGTTTAGCCAATACCGCCACCGGCGACATACAATGTCTGCCCGGTGATATAGGATGCCTCATCCGCAGCAAGAAAGCAGACTGCGGCTGCCAATTCATGTGGTTCGCCAAAACGTCCCAAGGGTGTGTCCCGCAAGGTCTGCTCCATAACCTCACCAAAGCCTTCCTTGTCAGCTTCGGTCGGTGGGGCTGGATTGCGCGGAGTCACCCTTGTCACGTTCACGCCCCCAGGCGCTACACAGTTTACGCGGATACCACAGTCACTCAATTCCAGTGAAAGAGCGGATGTCAGTGCGGACACGCCGCCCTTGGCTGCCGCATAAGGCACCCGGTTAACACCGCGCGTGGCGACTGAACCGATATTGACGATCGCGCCACGGCCGGCCTTTCGCATATGTGGTAACACCGCGTGACAGCACCATAAGGTCGGCCAAAGCGAGCGATTGATCTCAGCGATGATTTCATCGGGCTCGTATTCCCAATAGGGTTTGGCCCAAATCGTCCCGCCGACATTGTGCACAGCGATGTCGATCTTGCCGTGACGCTCCATGACAGTGCGGTAGAGTGCCTCTGCTTCCTTGCGCTGCTCAAGATCATGGACTGCGGTGGATGCTTCCAGACCTTCTGCCAATAGCCCCTCGGCAGCTGCATTGGCGGCATCCTCCGCGCGATCCGCGATGACTACAGTCGCACCCTCAACAGCCATCTGGCGGGCGCAGGCGAGACCAATTCCCTGTGCCGCACCGGTTACGATCGCCACCTTTCCTGCAAATCTACCCCGTCCCTTTGCCTGAGAATTCCCCACCATATTAACCCATTCCTTTGCCGAAACCGCCAGTGCGATAACATAATGCATCAGAGGATAGCTTCGGGCTTGCCAAGACTCAAGGAAACGCGTTACACAATAAAAAATAGCCGCATAGATTGGCGGTATTTATGGGAGAGATATGTGTCGCGTGAACTTCTGACTGCAGATGATGTCAAGGGTGCTTGGGCTATTGTTCCAACACCGGCGAAGCAGGGCGCCTCCGACTGGAGAGCTACGAATACTGTCGATGTCGATGAGACTGCCCGTATGGTTGATGGCTTGATCAAGGCCGGGGTCGATGGGATCCTGAGCATGGGTACGCTTGGTGAAGCCGCGACCATGACTTACGATGAGAAGCTCGTTTTCATGCAGACATTGGTAGATACCGCTGCCGGCAGGGTGCCGGTTTTCGTCGGAACGACCTGTATTAATACTCGCGACACCGTGGCCTTAACTCGTAAAGCTGTTGATATCGGTGCCACCGGGACCATGCTTGGTATTCCCATGTGGTGTGCGCCCAGCGTCGATGTGGCAGTCCAATTCTATAAGGACGTCAGCGAGGCGGTTCCTGATATCAACGTCGCTATCTATGCTAATCCAGAAGCGTTCAAATTTGATTTCCCGCGGAATTTCTGGGCTCAGGTCGCGGAAATTCCCCAGGTTGTCACGGCGAAGTATATCGGCGTCGCAACACTTCTACCCGATCTTGCAGCAATCAAGGGTCGGATCAAATTGTTGCCGATCGACTTTGATTATTATGGCGCGGCGCGCATGGACGATTCAATCAACGCGTTTTGGACAAGCGGTGCGGTATGTCACCCATTGGTCAGTACGACTCTGCGCGATCTGGTCGCCCAAGCACGCGAAAGCGGCGATTGGAGCCAGGCTAAGGCGTTCATGGGTCGCCTAGGCCCCACCGCCGCCACCCTATTTCCGAACGGAAGCTTCAAGGAGTTTTCGACCTATAATATTGCTCTGGAAAAAGCGCGGATGACAGCAGGTGGCTGGATGGATGCTGGCCCTTGCCGCCCGCCCTATCACTTATGTCCGGAGCCTTACCTGGAAGGCGCTCGCAAATCGGGACGTATGTGGGCGGAACTGGGCAAGGCACTCGAAAACGAGGCCTGATCAACAAAGTACATAATTATAAAAGGAGAGGGCGATGTCGACGGAAACGTTGGAATGGCCGAAGAATTATAACGAGATTCCTAAGGCTGCATTTACCCGCAAGGATATCTACTCTGAGGAAATCAAACGGATTTTCCACGGCAAGGAATGGCATCCGATCGCGCATGAAAGCGAAGTGCCCGAACCCGGGGATTTCAAAACCGTTCGTTTGACGGGTATCCCTTTGTTGATAGCCAGGGACGAAAAGGGCGAGGTCCGCGTTTTCTACAACGCGTGTTCGCACCGCGGAAACCAGCTCGAAACCGCGGTGATGGGAAACAAGACTGAATTTGAATGTCCCTATCACCGCTGGTTGTTTGATACGAATGGCGATCTCGTTGGCTGTCCTAATCCTCGCGAATTCGTTCCGGGGTTTGACAAGGCGGATTATCCCCTAGCCCAGCCTCGCTTTGACAGCTTTTATGGTCTGATCTTTGTTACATTCTCCAATGAAACAGAGCCGCTTGATGAATATCTTGGTGATTCAAGCGAAACTCTCCGCGAACTGATGGGCGGAGATGGGCGACTGAAGTTGCTGGGCTATCAAAAGGTGCGTTACGACACCAATTGGAAGTCGTATTCGGATAATGACGGATATCACGCGCCGCTGCTGCATCAGGCTTTCAAAATGCTTAATTGGCAAGGGGGCAAGGGACGCCAGTTTGCTGTGACTGAAAGGGGCCATGTGTGCTTCGAATCAGCGCTATCAGTGGCGAGCGGACCAAGCGTTCTCAAAGATTCCGAACTGATCGCCTTCAAGGGACAAGATCCGTCTGTGGGATCGCGCATCGTCATGCTCTTTCCTACTTTCGTTTCGACAAAGCATCTGGATGTTATCAATCTCCGCTTTGCTACGCCGATCGACGAGGAAACGACAGAGGTTCACTATGCCTATTTTGCGCATGAGGACGATGATGAAGAGATGGTGCGACACCGCCTTCGTCAAAGTTCGAACCTGTTGGGGCCTTGCGGACTGATCAGCATGGAGGATGCCTCCATCTTCCACCGCATTCATGTCGGGAATCACACTCCAGGCAATGCGATTTTCCAAAAGGGAGTTCGCGATCCATCAAAACTTGAAAGCGAATTTCTGCAGAATGACGAGAGCGGCAACCTTCCTCGCTGGGAGTATTATCGTTCCGTAATGGGCTTTGAGAGGGCGACGGCGTGACCGACATCGAGTTGGAGAGGATTCTCGATAACCTGTTGCTTGCCGATGCAGAAGCACTCGACAGCAAGAAAATGGAACGCTGGTTATCCAATTATGCGGAAGATGAAACGGCATCGTATTACTGCCGTTCAGCGGAAAACACCGAGCAGGGTTTTGAACTCGGCTTCATGTTTGACGATCGCCGCGCACGACTGGAAGACCGCGTAACCTACGTTAACGAGATTTGGGCTGGCACTTTTCAGGATTATCGGACCAGGCACTTCGTGCAACGGATCCGCTATGAAAAGATTGACGAAGACAATGTTGATGTCTCGTCCAATTTTTCAGTCTTCATGACGCCGGAGGACACCGGCGTGACGAAGGTTCTGGCGGCAGGTGAATATATCGACACTGTTCGTCTGGATGGAAACGGTGGCGCGAAATTGCTGTCTCGACGTGCTGAACTGGATACATCGGTCCTGCCAAGGTATCTTATTTACCCACTCTGATCAGCCTGAGATAGCTGGTGTCATTTGCTGCGGGAGCGTGTTGGAACACTCGCTCCCGTACGCATGTCGGCATCATATCTCTACCGCACGGTCATCCATCGGCAAAAATGCTGTTGATGTCATCTCGCGCCCGCTCGGCTAGTGCGTTGGAATTCGCCCGCATGCAGAGTGAGGTCCGGTCAGTCCGTTGCTAACTCTTAGGATGCTGATGGGCCACAACCAGCGTTGAAGCCTGGCAGAAGGAAGCTTGATGAGACGGCCGCTACCGACGCTCAAGGCACGGCTCGCCGACTAGGACTATTGACCGCGATAGTTTCAAGGAAGCCCCGGTGATAGGCGGCGTTCTGCCGCAGCATCCCACCCTCGCTTGAACTCAGGATGGCGGCTCCACCTTAGGTGATTCAACGTTTTCTGCGTCAGCAAATATCGGCAACCTTCGCAAACGGCCTCTGGTCCTCAGTTTATCCTCGATAAATGTGATATTTTTGATGATACTCGACGTGAATACGTTGGAGAATGGAGAATATCATTGAAAATCAATTCTGCTGATATCGATCGCACAGATCTCAAGGTGATGCGCGCGCTCAGCGCTAATGGCCGGGCATCCGATGTGCAGCTAGGCGAAACCGTCAATTTGTCAGGCACTGCTGCGGCGAGGCGGCGTAGGCAATTGGAAGAGCAGGGCTTCATATCGAGCTACAGCGCATTTGTGGATCAGAAAAAACTGGGATTCACGATCACAGTCTTGGTGCTGATCGAATTGAGTTCGCAATCAGAGAACAAGCTGATGGAGTTTGAAGAGGCCGTGCTGCGGTGCCCCTTCATGTCCTATTGCAGCTTCATGTCTGGCGAAAACGATTTCATGATGCTGATCAACGTTCGTTCTCTGGATGATTATAACTCGGTATATCGCCGTGAGCTGTCCAAGCTGCCTTACGTCACCAAGATTCGAAGCAATTTTCTCTTGCGCGAAGTCGCTCATCACCCCGTGGCGCCAGCAGTGCTGGAAGATAACGTATTGCTCTAGCGAATCGTAACTCGCCCTAACGATCGGCGCCGGATTCTGCCAAGTATCGCCACCTTCTTGAACGATTCCTGCGTGGACAATGCAAATATCCACCAAGTTTTGCGCATACACTCGCAGCTTCTCGGCTATAGTTTCGTCAGCACCGCCATTTGCGTAATAAAATTACAAATTAGGATTACGAGCTTTTCGGGACATGCAGGCGAGGCGTCATCAAAGGACGGGGAGAGGATCAATACACCTAATATGAGGGATTGGTCCATGAAGTACAAAGTACAGCGAAATCGGGCGTATCGGCTTAGGCTGCTGGCAGGGACATGCGGGATCATGTTCGCCATGCAGCTTGCCCCAACCACGGCGTGGGCCGACGAGACTGATCTGGAAGATAGAACAGAAGTCGCTGACCAGACCCCGGTTCAGAATTCTGAAGATGACGTAGCAATCGTCGTTACCGGCTCTCGCATCGTGCGCGATGGCGGGAATGCCCCCACACCTGTCAGCGTGATAAGCAGCGAGGAGATAAATCTCGAAGCACCGGCCAATGTGGCCGATTTCGTGAATACCCTGCCGTCAGTCAGCGGCAGTCAAACGCCGGTTTCCAATTCTGGCAGCCTGTCCAACGGACAATCGGGCATCAGTGCCCTCAATCTCCGCTCACTTGGTCAAAACCGCACTCTTGTCCTGCTGGACGGCCAACGATCAGTCGGCTCAACCTCTACCGGCCTGGTCGACATCAATACCTTTCCGCAAGCGCTGATCGAACGGGTGGAGGTGGTTACGGGCGGCGCGTCGTCCGTTTACGGATCTGACGCAGTGGCGGGTGTCGTCAACTTCATTCTCAAGAAGGACTTCGAGGGGATCGAGGCGAATTACGAATATGGCGTCACCACCTATAGCGACGTCCCTAATCACAAGATCCAGCTGACTGGTGGCTCCGACTTTGCCGATGGACGCGGCCACATCGTGGTGAGTGGTGAATACTTTACCCAAGACGGTAAGGATTCCATTGATCGGGACTGGAACAAAAGTGGTTTTTTCCAGATCAACAATCCCGCCTATGATCGAGTGAATGGCGAACCGTCGCGTCTGGTAACATCCGGTGTGGGTGAAAGCTACCTTTCGCCCGGTGGCCTGATTGGCAGCGGCCCGTTTCGCGGCACCTATTTCGGCACCATGGATCCCGACACGGGGCTTGCCTCGATTGGCCAGCTAAATTTCGGATCGGTCAGCGGCCCTTGGATGGAAGGCGGGGACTATTTATATACCCGTCAGGGTCATGTCGGCTCCAACTCGCTTGCCAATGATGAGGAACGCATCAGTATCTTCGGCCGGGCGAGCTTCGAAATCTCTCCGGCATTCGAAGTCTTCGTGCAGGCATCATATAATCGATTTGAGGGGCTGAGCTACTATCAGCAGACGCCCACCTCCTCGACCAGCTTCGCCCTCGATAACGCTTTTCTGCCCCCGTCTTTTGTCAGCATGGTGAATGATTTCAACGCGACAAACGATCCTACTGTATCCGGAATAGACGACCTTACCTCGGTCACCGTGGGAACATCCAATGCCGGTATCCCCGCAGCAGGTGGGAACAATGTTCGCAGCGTTCAGCGCTATGTGATCGGTGCCAACGGCTACTTCGGAATTGGAAGCGTCGATCTGGATTGGGATGCCTATTTCCAACACGGCGCCACGGATACCGATGAACAGCTCGTCAATACCTGGATGAATTCGCGCATCGCAGCCATGCAGGATGCCGTCTTTACCGGGTCGGGCGCGATCGAATGCCGCGTCAATACCGATGCCGATCCTGCGAACGATCTGGCTGGATGCGTTCCGTTGAACCGGATCGGCGTCGGCGGAGTGACGCAGAAAGCGCTCGATTTCCTGTTCGAAGTCTATCCTTCGCGAGAACAATATATTCGTCAGGATGTATGGGCAGCCAACCTGGCAACATCAAACCTGTTCGAAACATGGGAAGGCCCGGTTTCGGTAGCCATTGGCGCTGAATATCGCGAGGATTCGGTGGATGGTTACGTTGACCCCATCAATTTCGAGAGGTTCCTCTACGGCAATTATCGGGTGACCGCCGGATCGGTGAATGTGAAGGAGGCTTATGCCGAAACACTTGTGCCATTGGGGCTGGGCCTGGAATTCAACGGTGCAGTGCGCTTCACTGACTACTCTCTTTCGGGATCTGTGACCACTTGGAAGCTGGGGCTGATTTGGGAACCCACCGCCGACCTGCGCTTTCGCGGGACAATTTCCCGCGATATCCGCGCGCCCAATCTCAACGAATTGTTCGATGCAGGGACTGCCAGAACCAATTCGGTGATTGTTCCGGGTGCGGGCGGCGGGCGCTCCGACCAGTTCGTTCAAAATCTGACCGGAAGCACCGATCTTTCACCGGAAGAGGCCGAAACCTATGGCATTGGTGTGGTCTACTCACCGGCTTTTATACCGGGCCTAACGATGGCGGTGGATTATTTCGACATCTCCATAGAGGATGCCATTGGCTTTGTTTCGGCCCAGACCACGGTCAATCTGTGCTATGAACAGTCACAACAGTTTTTCTGCGACAATATTCGCTACGCCAATGGCTCCACCACGGACATTGAATTCGTCGATCTGGCTCCTTTCAACTTCGCTAGCCAAACGGCCCGGGGCGTAGATTTTGAAATCGGCTATACCGCTCCTGTGGGGCCGGGCACGCTCAATCTGCGGGGGCTGGCGACCTATTACATTGAAAACGTCAGCGACAACGGCATTGATGCCCCCAACGATGTGGCCGGCGTAAACGCCTTTGGGGGCATTCCATCCTTCACCTATCGCGTTTCGGCAATTTACGGTTTCGATAGTGGCTTTACCGCCAGCTTTGTCGGGCGTGGATTCAGCGACGGCAAGTATGACAATGATTATATTGAATGCGCCGCGACCTGTCCTGCAAGCGATCCACTGGGGGTTGCCCGCACCATTAACACCAACAGCATAGACGGCACCCTCTACCTCGATGCCAATTTCAACTATGATTTCACACTCGGACCGGTCGATGCAACTGCAATGCTCGGGGTGAAGAATGTTCTCGATCGCGATCCCGTGCTCGTCGGGAATGGTCCAAACGGCAACAATACCCCAGCATATCCACAGACCAACCGCGCACTTTACGATACGCTTGGCCGTACCTTTCGGCTTGGCCTGAGAATAAGATATTGAATCGTAAATATAACTCCAGACCAAAAACTCGAGGTATGAAGATATGAAAACGACAAAGACAATCAAGACGGCTGTCCTATCAAGTGTCGCAGCTCTTTCGCTGCTCGCTTCAAATCCCGCGGCGGCGGAGGCCCCCGAAGCGCTCAAGACCGAAGCAATGGCCACTGTCGATACTCACGCAGAGCTCGTGCAGGAAATGGTGGATTCCATGTTCAGCTTTGCCGAGCCCGGATTTCAGGAATTCAAGACCCAGGAATATGTAACCGGAATTCTTGAAGAGGCTGGCTTCACGATTGAACTTGGATCGGCCGGGATACCCAGTGCCTGGACTGCCACATGGACCCACGGAACAGGCGGGCCCAAGGTTGCCCTTGGCAGCGATGTCGATGCGCTGCTTGGTCTCAGCCAGCAGCCGGGCACCGGAGAGATCGCTCCACTGGTCGAAGGTGCCCCTGGTCATGGAGAGGGCCATAATTCGGGAATGGCCGTAATGGTTGCTGCCGCCCTGGCAGTGAAGGACATCATGCAGGAACATGACATCGATGGCACGCTGATGATCTGGCCGGGCATTGCGGAGGAATTGCTGGCTACCAAGGCATATTATGTGCGGGCCGGAATGTTCGATGGTTTCGATGCCTGCCTTTTCACGCATGTCAGCACCGATTTCTCAACTACATACGGCGAAGGACGCGGGAATGGCATGGTCTCGGTCGAATATAACTTCAGCGGCAAGACTGCACATGGTGCGGGCGCTCCCTGGCTCGGCCGCAGCGCGCTGGATGGTGTGGAACTGATGAATGTGGCGTGGAATATGCGCCGTGAACATCTGCCTATCACACAGCGTTCTCACTACGTCATAACCGACGGTGGTGGCCAGCCAAATATTGTACCGGGAACCGCGTCAGTCTGGTATTATTTTCGCGATCACACGTTTGACGGGGTGAGCGAACTTTTCGATATCGGCAACACGATCGCACAGGCAGCGGCGGACGCAACAGGAACCACGGTAGAGCGCCGTACGTTGGGCTATGCCGCCCCGCAATGGGGCAACAGGCCGCTGGCTGAGGCGGCTTTTGCAAATATAGAACAAATCGGAATGCCATCCTGGTCATCTGCCGACCAGGCCTTCGCGCGGCTTGTGCAGGAAACCAATGACCGTGAGATAGAGCCGCTTGGCGCCGAGATCCTGCCCATGGAAGTGGATGAGGACTTCACTCCTACTGGTGGCGGTTCCGATGATATCGGAGACATCATGTGGGCGCTTCCCACGATCACTATCCGATTTCCATCGAACGTTCCCAATGTGATCGGCCACCATGTGACTGCGGCCATGCCAATGGCCACCCCAATTGCGCACAAGGGTGCTGTAGCCGGGGCAAAGGCCGTGGCACTGACCACGCTCGACATATTGATGGATCCAGAATTGCTGGCAGATGCGAACCGTTATCGCGAAGAAGTGCAATTCGCCGATGGTCGCGAATATGCCCCTGTGCTGACTGAAGCGGATATGCCTGCAATCGATCTAAATGGGGAAATCATGCAACGAATGCGTCCGCAAATGGAGCCATATTACTATGATCCATCACGCTATTCGAGCTATCTTGAACAGCTTGGTGTCGCCTATCCACCCACAAGCAACTAAGCTTGCACGCCTGTGCGGCCCGGCTTCTGAAACGGAGCCGGGCCCCTTCCACAAAACGAACGTGTGACGGAAAACAGAAGGAGAGTGAGGGACAATGGAATTCGTGCTTGAGCGCGATGCCAGCTTCCGACCCTTACTCCCAGCCACCCCCAAGGGCGAGAAAGATACGCACCCTGTCCGCTGCAAGCCTTGCGTTCGAGGATGCCAATTCAGCCTCGGCGTTCGCAAGTGAGCGCTCCACGTCGAGCACTTCCAGACTGGAAACTGCGCCGCCGCGCGCAAGTTTGGCCTGCATATCTGCGGCCTCCCGATTCCTGTCCCGGGCAGCCCGCCGCCGCCTGTTTTCAACGAGATCATTCGCATATTGCGTAAGCGCGCTCTCGGTCTCTCGTAGCGCCGCCAGTACCGTGCCGTCGAATTCGGCCAGCGCCACCCTGGCTGACGCATCCGCTTGTTCTATCCTGGTCCGCGCGACGCTGCGGTTGGGGAGGCTCCAGGAAATTACCGGACCAATGCTGAATTGCAGCGCTGAATCGCTTACCAGTCCTTCAACTGTGCGGGATGACACGCCCGCAGAAGCACCCAGACCGACTGTCGGATAAAGGGCAGCGGTTTCAACGCCGATCCGGGCGGTCGCGGCAGCAAGGCGGCGCTCCGCCTGCCGTATATCAGGCCTTCGCCTGATGAGGGCAGCACCGTCACCTGCGGGGATCGGCTGGACGAGCGATGGTATCGACGCGCAATCGACCAAGCTGGCCGGATAGTCCTGCGGAGTTCGGCCGAGTAACACGGCGAGCCGGTAGAGCGCGATGCGCTGGTCTGCGGCATAACCGGGTGTCACGGATTCGAGCTGCGCGAGCAGTGCGCTCGATCGGGTCGCATTGATGGGCGCAAACACCCCGCCTCTCACCCCTCTTTCAGTGAGGCTCAACGATTGTCGCTGCAGCGACACGGATTGCTCGGCAACCGCAAGTGAAGCACCGGCCGCACAAGCGTCGGTCTGTCTCTTATACACATCTGACGCTGCCGACGAAGAGGATAGTGTAGAT
>CAJXTZ010000055.1 GCA_913061345.1 uncultured Erythrobacter sp. | reverse complement strand
AAGCCCGCGGTCATGAGAACAGTGTTGGCGGCGAAGGCGTGACGCATGAAGCTCTGAGTTCTGCGCCAGAAGCCCATCACGATCAGGATTGCGCCAAGCGCCAGCAACTGCCCGATCTCCACCCCGACATTGAAGGCGATCAGGTTCGGAACGAGGCCATTTTCGGCGATGTCGAATTCGATGATCTTCGTGGCGAGGCCGAAACCATGGAAGAATCCGAAGATCAGCGTCGCTGCCTTGGTGCTGGGCTGAAACCCGAACCATCGTTGGAAGGCACCGAGATTGTCCAAAGCCTTGTAGACCACCGACAGGCCGATGATCGCATCGATCAGATAGGCATTGGCCGTGATGCCGGTCAGGACACCGAAAAGCAGGGTGGTCGAATGACCGATCGCGAACAGCGTCACGTAGATACCGACGTCCTTCAACCGGTAGAGGAAGAAAATAACGCCAAAGAGGAAGAGCAGGTGATCATATCCGGTCACCATGTGTTTCGCGCCGAGATAGATAAACGGAAGGATCAGCATTCCGTTGCTCTCCTGGATGTAGCCTTTATCTCCCTCGGCAACATTGTGCGCCCAGGCTTCGGCACCCGAAGCGAGGAAGATCAGCAGAACAGCAATGAGCGCGAGGATGCGCACGAATGCTGTATTGGATTGAAGTTTCGTTATGGATATCATTTCAGTCTCCGGTCTCGGATGTCTGCCGTCCGCAGGATTGCGCCCTACGGACGGTCGCTCCGGCTTCAGCTTGCGAGTTGAGGGTTATGATCTTCGTCGGATGTCCTTGTCTCTCGGACATCCCCGCGATCGCCGCGAACTACCCGGTAGAGAGCTGGAAGAACCAGCAGGGTCAGGGCGGTAGCCGATACGATCCCGCCGATGACAACGGTTGCAAGAGGACGCTGTACCTCCGAACCGAGCCCGACATTGAGAGCCATCGGCACGAAGCCCAGGCTCGCGACAAGCGCGGTCATGAGCACCGGTCGCAGGCGGGCCATGGCCCCTTCCTTGATGGCATCTTCGAGCGGTTTGCCTTCATCCATCAGCTGCCGGATAAACGTCAGCATGACGACGCCGTTCAGCACGGCAATGCCCGACAGGGCGATGAAGCCAACCCCGGCCGAGATCGAAAAGGGGATGCCGCGCAGCATAAGCGCCGCCACTCCTCCGGTAAGCGCCAAAGGCACACCGGAAAACACGACCAGCGCATCCTTCACCGAGCGGAACAGCGCGACCAGCAGACCGAAGATCAACAGCAGGGCGAGCGGCACCACGATCTGAAGGCGCGCGGTTGCTGACTCCAGCTGCTCGAAGGTGCCGCCATAGTCTACCCAGTAGCCTTCCGGGAGATCGACTTCCGTGGCGATCCTTTCCTGCGCCTCGGAAATAAAGGAACCGAGGTCCCGTCCTCGCACATTGCTGGTGACCACGGCCCGCCGCTTGCCATCCTCGCGGCTGATCTGGTTCGGTCCCTGAACGTTCTCGATGGTCGCGACTTCAGATAAGGGAACGGAGCCGCCTCCCGGCAACGGAATCGGGAGCCGTTCGAGCACCTGCCGGTCTTCGCGCAGGTCCTCGGGCAAGCGAACAACAATGTCGAAGCGCCGGTCCCCCTCGAAGATCTGTCCGGCTTCGGCCCCGCCGATTGCCGTCGAAACCACCGTCTGGACGTCGTCCACATTCAGTCCGAGCTGGGTCAAGCGGTCCCGTTCGGGAATGACCTGGATGAAGGGCAGGCCGGTAACCTGCTCGGTCTGCGCATCCTGCGATCCTTCGATCGAAGAGACGACGCCTTCGACCTCGGCTGCGACAGCGGCAAGCTGATCGAGATCATCCCCGAATATCTTGATGGCGACATCGGATCGCACTCCCGCGATGAGTTCGTTGAAGCGCATCTGGATCGGCTGGAGGAACTCATAGCGCGAGCCCGGCACTTGCTGGACCGCCTCGTTCATTTCGGCGACGAGTTGCTCCTTCGGTTTGCGGGGGTTCGGCCAATCCTCCCTCGGTTTCATGATGACGAAGGTGTCGGCGACCGATGGCGGCACAGGGTCAGTGGCCACGTCGGCCGTACCGATCTTCGCGAATACCTGGTCAACCTCGGCGAAGGTCCGGATCCGGTCTTCCAGAGCGGTCTGCATGGCGACTGCCTGGCTGAGGCTGGTGCCCGGAATACGAAGCGCGTGTAGTGCGATATCTCCTTCGTCAAGATTGGGGATGAATTCCGATCCCATCCGGCTCGCGCCGAAGCCGCTGAGAACCACCAGTGCGACGGCTCCGGCAAGCACCACCTTGCGCGACCGCAATGCGAAGTCGAGCATCGGTCGATATCCCGATTTGGCCGCGCGCATGACGCGCGTTTCCTTCTCCTCGACTTTCCCCGTAACGAACGTCGCAACCGCTGCGGGAACGAAGGTCAGGGAAAGCACCATGGCAGCGGTAAGCGCCATGACGACCGTGATCGCCATCGGGTGGAACGTCTTGCCCTCGACGCCCTCGAGAGCAAAGATCGGTACGTAGACGATGGTGATGATCAGGATGCCGAACAGGCTCGGCTTGATCACCTCCGCCGAGGCGCGGGCCGCCAGCTTGAAACGTTCCTCGCGGTTGAGCAGCCTTCCAAGCGAATGCTGGGCCTCGCCGAAGCGGCGCAAGCAGTTCTCGACAATGATCACCGCGCCATCGACGATCAGACCGAAATCCAGAGCGCCGAGGCTCATGAGATTCCCCGATATGTCGTTTTCGACCATGCCCGTGATCATTAGCAGGAAGGAAAGCGGAATCACGGCTGCTGTGATGAGCGCGGCCCTGAAGTTGCCAAGCAGCACAAAGAGAACCACGATCACCAGCAGTGCGCCTTCGGCGAGGTTCTTCTCGACCGTGGAGACGGTTGCTTCGACCAGTTCGGATCGGTCGTAAACGGTGTTGGCGACAACGCCGCCCGGGAGCGACCGGTTCACTTCCTCGAGCCGTTCAGCCACCGCGATACTGACATCGCGGGCGTTCTCGCCGACGAGCATGTAGATCGTTCCGAGAACTACCTCCCGGCCATCCTTGGTCGCCGCACCGTTGCGGATTTCCGAGCCGATTTCGACATCGGCGACATCGGCGATACGGATCGGGACACCCTCGCGGTAATCGACGATAATCCCGGACAGATCGCGTTCGTCCTCGGCCTGTCCGGGTACGCGGATCAGATATTGCGAACCCGACCTCTCTACATAGCCAGCGCCGACATTGGCGTTGTTATTCTCGAGCGCCTCGATCACATCCTCGACCGTTAGACCGAAACCCGCAAGGCGTTCGGGTAGCGGGGCCACGACGTATTCCTTGCGGTAGCCGCCGATCGAGTTGACCTCGGTGACCCCGGGAACCGTGCGAAGCTGCGGGCGAACCACCCAGTCGTGCAACGTCCGCAGGTCTTGAGCGGTATAGCTTGAGCCATCCGGCTTGACCGCTCCCTGCTTGGCCTCGACAGTGTACATGAAAATCTCGCCTAGGCCCGTGGCGATAGGTCCGAGCTCCGGCTCCACCGTCTCGGGCAGATTCGAGCGCACCGCCTGCAACCGCTCGTTGACCAGCTGCCGGGCGAAAAAGATGTCGGTGCCATCCTCGAACACGACGGTGACTTGGCTGAGGCCGTAGCGCGAAACCGAACGCGTATAGGAAAGCCCCGGCAATCCCGCGATGGCGGTTTCGACCGGATAGGTGATGCGTTGCTCCGCCTCCAGCGGAGAAAAGCCCGGCGCGGACGTATTGATCTGCACCTGCACATTGGTGATGTCCGGCACGGCATCGATTTTGAGCTTACCGAAACTGTAAATGCCCACAGCGGCGAAAATGAACACCGCTGCCAGCACTGCGAAACGCTGCCTGATCGACAGCTCGACTATCTTTTCCAACATAATATCGCCCCTCAGTGATCGTGGCTCGCGCCCGACTTCTCGATGTCGGCCTTGATCACGTAGCTGTTCTCGGATGCGTAGACGGTGCCTGCTTCGATCCCGCTCAGCACTTCGGTCCACTCGGCACCTTCCTGGCCAAGCTCGAGCATCCGCACTTCGTAGGTCTCACCGATCTTGGCGAAGACGACACGAAAATCGCGGAACTGCTGGATGGCGTCCGTTCGCACGGCGAGCGGAACCCGCCGCTGATCGACCGACACCAGTCCTCGGACCGCCATTCCCGGTCGCCAGAAGCCATCGCGATTGGGGAGCGGTGCACGCGCGGTAACAGCCTGGCTGCTGACTTCCGCCAGCGGCAGGAAATCCCGGATGCGGGAACCCTGCGCGCGCTGGCCTTCGAGGCCCCGGATAAGCACCGATTGTCCCGGGCGGACCCGTTCGATGTCGCGCGGGAAGATCGGGAAGGTCGCGACCGTGCGCGACGGATCGGATATGACGAACATCGGGTCACTGTCCGCGATATCCCCGATATTGGTGCTGCGCTGCGTGACCACTCCGGAAATCGGCGCATAGATCGGATAGGTCTGCAACGATGAGCTGCTTTCCACCCGCGCGAGCAACGCCCCTCGGGCTACACGATCGCCGAGATTGGCATGCAGCGACATGACGGTGCCCGGGAATTTGGCTCCCACCTCGGCGCTGCCAGAGGGATCGAGCTCCACCCGTCCGATGATTTCCACGGTTTCCCCGACTTGCTGCGGTCCGACCGTTTCGGTCCGAATGCCGGCCGCACGAGCCGCCTCGTCCGAGATTGTAACCCGGCCTTCGTACGATTCGAACGCCCACCGATGGGTGTCGTCGCCTTCGTTCGCCACTACCACGACGTCGAAGCTGTGTGGTTCGACGAGAACACCCTGGCCTCGCAGGTAATCCTGTTCCGGTTCGAATTCGAACGTGGTCTTTTCGCCGTCCAGGCGAGTGATCATGACCCGGGCACGGACCGTTTCGGGATCGACGGGCTCGTTGTCGCGGTAAGCGTAGAGGCGATATTCGGGCGGAACGCCGTCCTCGAAGACGGTGACTTCGATGGCGAAGTCAGCATCACGAAGCATACGTCCGTTGTGCGGTCCGCGCTCGTAATCGCCTTCGGCCGCGGCCTGTTCCTCGTTAGTTTCCGGCGTCTCTGCCGACTGGCCGCAGGCGGTGAGTGTAGCTGCAAAAAAAGCAGCAAGGAAGAAATGCGTCTTGCGCATGATCAGTATCCCCCAACAAGTTCGATGAAGCGGCCGGTCAGTCGGTCGTAGTCGACCTTGGCCTGATGATATTCGGCGAGAGCATCGACGAAGCGTACTCTGGCCTCGTGCAATGCGGTCTGGGCAACGGAGACATCGAGGAAGGTGAATCCTCCGCGATTGTAGCCGGCACGAACTTCCCGGAGCGTTTGTTCGGCACCGGGAACCACCTGCTCCTGAATCGCTTCGGCCTCATGGCGGGCCTCTTCTACCCGCTCGGCGGCCAGAGCGATCTGCCGGCGACGCTGGAACCGTTCGACCGCGAGATCCGCCTCGACCTGCCGCTGCTCGGCCGCGGCGCGATCAATGTTGGCCCGGTTGAGCGCGCGATTGGGCAAGGGGAGCGAAAAGCCCGCGATGACGGCGACGTCGCCGTTGCCGAACAGCCGCGGGCCTGCGAAGACAGTGGGATCGGTTCGCGAATTGGCCTCCTGCAGGCGGTAGTTTGCATCCGCCCTGTTGCGCCGGGCCCGGAAGACGGCAAGATCGACCGGAGTGAGGTCGGCGGGGTCGGCGGCAACTTCTGGAGCATCTAGGAAACCCGAGGTCACGATCCCGATGCTGGCCCGATCCCCACCGGTGAGAAGTGCGAGGCGGGCAAGAGCTGCCGCATAGGCATGCTCCGCCAGTCCAAGATCTACTCGCGCTTCGGCCAACTGCGTGCGAGCGCGCGTTCCGGCGAAGAGCGGGTCACGCGCCTCGTCGACCCTGCGCTGCACCTCATTGGCGAGGGTTTCGGCGATCTCGACCCTGCTCCTGGCAAGTTCGAGCGACAGGGCCGCGGCTTGCGCTTCCACGTACAACGCCTGGACTTCGCTCGCGAGATCGAGACGCCGAACGAGTGCCTCGGCTTCGGCAACGGCGATATCACCTTGCGCGAGGCCTACACGCGCCGCGCGCTTGCCGCCGCGCTCCAGTCGCTGGTTGTAGGTCCCGTCGATTTGCCATTGCGAAAAGCCGGGGGTTCCGATGTTCTCAACTGTCCCCTCGATTGTGGGCGCGGGGCTGGTATCGGCAGCGTTTCGGGCTGCGTTGAAACCATCAAGACGAGCGGCGGTCGCCTCGCCTTGCGGTGAGTTGGCGACCGCAATTCGAACGGCCTCTTCGAGTGTGTACGTCTGGGCTGATGCCGAGGTCGCCCACACCAACGTGGCCGCCAGAAAGGCGGCACGCGTGGACACGTGCATGATAAATTACTCCTGATCTTCCGAATGGATATCGGCCCGTAGATCGGGCCGGATTCAGAAAATCAGGCTGACGGTGGCTGGGTTAGCGGAGCCGCTGAAAAGCCGACAAGCGGAGGTGCTTCGCCCGGGCGCAGAAGTGCTGGGGCCGAAGGTCCATTGGCAGCGAAGGCGGCCTGATCAGGAATCGCAATCGAACTATGCAAGTGCGATGCAGCGTGCAGAACCAGTTCTTCCGATGCATGCGAAGCGGTATCTGCCTGAACTTCGACCAACTCGATCGATTTGTGTTCATGCGCATGTTGCGCACTTGCCGCCTCATGCGCGTGCGCCGCTTCCAGATGCGGAACTGCTCCCGGAAGCCCGCCATGCGAGACCAGAAGCAATGCCAACAGAAAAAGGAAATGGAGCTGGCGCATCGGCGGGCGGTTAGCCGATCGCAAGCGAATGCGCAAGCCGCGGGGATCGGTCTTTGTGCGATTGCTTGCCCTGCAACCCCGTGTCCGACGGAAGACCCGGCACCTATAAAGGCGACGCGCAGGAGGGAGAGAGGAGAGGCAGCTTTGCTCTTCCTGAGCCGGGGCATTTCCGTCCCGGCGATCAGGAGACCTCCTATGACCAAGTATCGCCGCGCTGCATCGACTTCGCCAGCTCAGCGCATCACTGCCGCTATCATCGCAAAGCTCGAGCAAGGCACCAAGCCCTGGGTCAAGCCGTGGCGCGGTGTACCAGTCTCGCGGCCCTTGCGCTCCTGCGGGACGCCGTATCGCGGCATGAACACCTTCTGGCTTTGGATGGTGGCCGATGGCTGCGGCTACGCCTCGCCCTACTGGATGACCTATCGCCAGTGCCAGGCGTTGGGCGGACAGGTCCGCAAGGGCGAGAAATCGACCATCGCGATCTTCTATAAGAGCTACACCAAGAAGGTGGAGAACGCCGATGGCGAAGCTGACACCGAAAACCGGCGCGTGCTCAAGGCCTATGCCGTATTCAACGCCGACCAGTGCGACGGCCTCCCCGAGTTCTATCATCCCAAGCCGGTGGTTGCCGCGCTTGAGCCCGAAGGACGTGAAGAGCGGCTCGATGCTTTCTTTGCCCATATTGGCGCAGACCTGCGCCACCATGGCGCGCAGGCCTATTACGAACCGCTGCGCGACCGGGTCACCATGCCGCCAGCCGAACTTTTCGAAGCCTACGACCACTACTACGCGACGCTCGCGCACGAGCTGTCGCACTGGACGGGGCATTCCTCGCGGCTCGGCCGCGATCTCAAGAACCGCTTCGGCAGCGACGCCTATGCTGCCGAAGAACTGATCGCCGAACTGTCCTCAGCCATTCTGGGGGCAGAACTGGGCCTTCCAGTCACCCATCTCGACCATCACGCCAGCTACATCGCGTCCTGGCTCAAGATCCTCAAATCGGACGAGCGCGCGATCCTCACCGCGGCCGCCAAGGCCGAGGAAGCGGCCAGCCTGCTGCTCGAACTGGGTGGTCACCAATCCTACGAAAGCGAGGCCGACATCGATCTCGCCGATGCGGCTTGAACAGGAGACTGTAGATGGGACGTTCCGTCAGTTATCCATCCGGCTCCGTGATTGCCTTTCGCCTGCTCGATGACGGCGAAGACGACGATGTCGACTGGGCCTACGAGTGCCTAGTCGACGAAATCATCGATACCACGAAGGCGGCCTTTCCTTCTTTTCAGCGCTTCGATGGATGGCGCGGCCGCGAGGACCGCATTCTCCTGCGAAACGCCTTCGCCGATTGCGGCATATCGACATATTGCGGGCTCGCGGCGATCTGGCTCGCCGAACGCGGCGATCCCCGGTACTGGGAAGCTGACTTCAGCCAGCCGAGAACGGGAAGGGCACGGCACTGGCTTGCCCAGGTGTCGGGACGGTTCATCGAATTGTTCGGCGAGCTGCGCATGGTCGGTCGGTTCTCGAATGGCGAAGCGATCTTCGAGCGCTCCCGATGCACCCGCGACACCGTGTCCTGAACCTGCCTCGGTCCTGTCCGCCGGGAGAGGCCCTTGGGCCGGTCGGGGCGAGCCGCAACCTGCGGCCCGTCGGCCCGTGTTGCCCGCGCCAGCCTAGGGCCGCAGGTTTCCCGCTGCGCGGTGCGTTTCGCCCCTTGTCCCGGCCCTGATCGGGCTACGGCGGACAGGGCCGAGGCAATGGTGCCTCCTCTCCTTGTCCCCGCGATCAGGAGACACACCATGTACGACAGCTTCATCGACCAGTTGAACGGCCTCGATTTGTCAGGCTTCAGCTTCAAACCCGCACCTTTCAACGCCGTCGATTTCCCGTGTGAGGACGCTATCGACCAGACACTTTCCGGCGTCTGGTCGGACCTATTCGCCATGTTTGCCGATACGGCGCTCGAGGCGGACGCCGAGGATATCGCCTGGGGTTTCGTCAATCTCTTCCACCGTGCAGCAAGTCGGAAGTCTTCGCAGCTCGACCGCGCCAGCGACGAAATTCGCGCATTGTTAGCTTCTGCCGACGGCTCGGAAGTTCACACGAGCAATCTGGAAGAGCAGGTCGAACGTGCCCAGGCCGCCGATGCCAGCATGATTGCGTTCGAGGAAATGCGCGAGACCGCCGCTGCCCTCTATCTTGAAGAGATCGGATCGTCCTGGCGTCCCATGACCGGTTCGCGTTCGAACCACGCCGCCCATATGACGTCCGCTGTCGTCAATGCGCGTGAATTTTTGCGGGCTCGTGCAGAGCGCCGCCGGGATGCCAATACACCGCAAGGCACGCCAATAGTCTTTTCCGGTGGCCGGTCTTCGTTTGCCACCACGGACGACGCCAAGGCTTTCGCCTCCAAGGTCTGGTCAACGCTCGACAAGGTACGTGATCATGTGCCCGACATGTTCCTAGTGCACGGCGGCGACACCAAAGGCGTTGATCGGCTTGCGGCCGGCTGGGCCGAACGGCACGATATACAGCAATTGGTGTTTTCACTCGACAGACGGCTGGGGGCACGAGCCGGGTTCAAGCGCAATGAGCAGATGCTCCAGATGAATCCGCGCTATGTGGTCGCGCTTCCCGGCAATGGCGTTCTTGAGCGTCTAGTGATTGACGCCAAGGCCCGGCGAATTACCGTCGTTGACCGGCGCAGCTTGGGTGCAAGCATCCCAAAACGATAGGATTGAACGTCGAACTTGCTACGCGCCGGCGACGATTATGTCGCTGGCGCGGGAATTGGTTCTCGCTTCGTGCGGTAGGCCAACAGCCTCTTGTAGTGCGATGCAAATTCGCCTGGCTTTACGCCCCCGCCGGGTCCTCCTTCGACAATATAAGTGCACAGGTGTTGTGTTATAGTGTCACAATAATGGATCTACGCTGACAGAATATTACACTAGGCAGCTCGGTTTGTCTTTGCTAATGGCGGCCCAAATTCATGACTTACAGCTATCGCCGCCTTGTCCTCAACCCGCTCGTCGTCCTGCTCATGTTGGTCGCGATGATCTTTGCGACTGCGGTGGATGCAGCTGCCTGCGGCTCGGAAGTTGCTCCGGGCGATGCGGCGGCATGGATTGCAGCTGACGAGGGTCCGGCAACCTTAGATGTCGACGGCGATCAGGGCGATCCCGAAGTGCCAGCCGATCAACACGGCGTTTGCGGCCATGGTCATTGTCATCACGGCGCGAGCTTTGCTGGCGGCATCCAGAAAGAACAGCTTCCACTTGCGTCGGTCATTCTTGCAGCGCCTCCTGTTGCGGCATCCGTCTCGGATGTCAGTACCCGACTGAAACGCCCTCCTCGCGCCTGACAATCGTCGTTGCGCTGCCCCGGTGCAGCGCCTGTTCGATTGTTAGCAGAGGAATTCTTCCAAAATGTCAGCCATTCATTGGCGAGACACCCTGATTGCAGGGTTGTTTCTCGTCGCAACAGCCACGTCCGTGGCCGCGCAGGAGCAGGAGCTTCTGACGCTTGAAGACGCGCTGAGCCGCTCAGGCGTAACGGGCGAAGTCGATGAAATCTCCGCGAACCCGCGTATGGTGGGACCGCGCGCCGAAGCGGATGCCGCTCGCTCGCTCGTCGGGCAGGCACGCCTCCGGCCGAACCCCGAAGTTTCGCTCGAGGTCGAGAATATCGCCGGAAGCGGCGCTTTTTCCGGACTGCGGGCTACCGAATACACGCTTGCGGTGGGGCAGCGCCTTGAACTTGGCAACAAGCGAGGTGCCCGGGTCGAAGCTGCCCGGGCGCAAGCACAGCTTGCAAACCTTCGCGCCGACCTGTCCGATGTCGAACTGGGCTACCTCGTCCGCGAGCGATATGTCGCAGCGGCGGCCGCCGCATCGCGCGTGGAACTGGCCCGCGATGTGGTCGAACGGAACGAAGAGCTCGCCCGCATTGCAGGACTGCTGGTCGAAGTAGGCCGTGAGCCACCTCTGCGCGCCTTGCGTGCAGAGGCGACCCTGGCAGAGGCGCGCGCCGAATTGCAAGCGTCTCAAGCGGCCAGTCTCGCGGCGCGGACTGCGCTCGCTTCTCTCTGGGGCGTTCAGGACGTGCCCCCTGTAGTCCCGGCGGACTTTCCGGACATCCGGCCACCTGGAGCTGCACTGGCTGCGGCGAGCGGGCTCCAGTTGCAGGTGGCGCGCGCCGAAAGCAGGGCTGCTGCGGCAGATATCGATCGCGAGCGCAGTTTGCGCGTTCCCGATCCGGTCGTCTCGGCCGGCGTGCGCCGTTTCGAGGAAAGCAATGACAGCGCATTCCTTGTAGGCGTCTCGATCCCGCTTTCTTTCAGCAATCGCAACCAAGGCAATATCGCGGCTGCAGAAGCGAGGCTTCGCGCCGCCAATGCACGCGAGGCCGTGGCGCTGGCAGATTTTGAACAATCAGTAACCCGGGCGCGGGCGCAGTATCTCGCTGCCGAAGCGCGCGTCGAAACGCTTTCCCGGACATCGCTGCCCCAGGCCGAAGAGGCGCTGCGGCTCGTCCGCATCGGCTACCGCAACGGCCGCTTTCCGTTGATCGAGGTGTTGAGCGCTGCCGAAGCGCGCGATGCAATTCGTGAAGCCCTGATCGCTGCCCAGCAGGACCGGGGGCAGGCTGCTGCCGAATTGATCCGGCTGGCCGCACAATGAGGAATATTCAAATGAACCGCAAGAAACTGGTGATCATCGCCGGAATCGTCATTCTCGCTGCAGCTTTGCTGCTGATGCTCTGGCCTGACAGTGAAGTCGAATCCGACGGCGTCGAAGACGCAGTCGAAACCGAATTGCCCGAGGACCTCGTTCTGATCGGCGAAGAACAGATTCGGGCTGCCGAAATTGTAATCGGTACAGTACGTTATGGTGCATCCGTCGACCTCGTATTTCCGGCCACGATAGTCGCTAGTCCGACCGCAAGTGCGCGTATCGATGCGCGCGCATCGGGTGTGGTACGCACTGTGGGCAAGACGCTTGGTGATTATGTCCGCCAGGGCGAGACTGTTGCACGGATTGAAAGCGCCGATGCTGCTGCGCTCGCCTCGCAGCTCAGTGCAGCTCGTGCTCGCGTGACCGAACTGTCGTCGGCATTTGATCGTGAACGTCGCCTTTTCGAGGCGAATGTAACTGCCCGGCAGGATCTCGAAGCTGCCCGTGCCAACCTCGATGTCGCCCGTTCCGAGCTTAACCGGGCCCAAGCCGCGGTCAGCGCTGCCGGGGTAAGCGGTGACGGTCGCTCGCTCGCCGTTACCAGTCCCCTATCCGGACGCGTGACGGCTGCGCCGATCGTACTCGGCTCCTTCGTCGATGCCGGCGAGGAACTGTATCAGATCGTCAATCCGAACGGTCTCCAGGTCGAAGTCGCGCTACCTTCGGAAGATGCCTCGCGCATCCAGCCCGGCGATGAGGCAGCACTGATTGTTGGCGATGGTCGCGAGATCGGCGCGCGCGTACGTTCTGTCACGCCTTCGCTCGATCCTGAAAGCCGAAGCGCGACAGCTGTTCTCAGCATCTCGCGCGCTGTTCCAGGCCTTCAGCCTGGCTCGTTCCTTCAGGCTCGCATCCGCCCTTCGGGAGAAGTGGATCAGACCCTTATCGCGGTTCCTGAAGATGCAGTGCAGGCGTTCGAGGGGCGCGACGTCGTGTTTGTCCGAACGCGTCGCGGCTTCCAGGCGCGCGCGGTAGAAACTGGCAGCCGTTCTGCTGGAATGGTGACGATCCTGTCCGGGCTTGAACCGGGCCAGCAGATCGCAACTGCCAACGCCTTCCTGCTGAAAGCCGAGCTCGAAAAGGAGGGCGCAGAACATGGCCATTGATCAAACGTCGTCCCATTCGGACGAGGGTAGCCATCACCATGGCCTGATCGGGATGATACTCGATGTTGCCGTGCGATTCCGCTGGGCGATTATCGTCCTCACCATTTTCGCGGCAATCTATGGCGCATTCAATCTGTTGCGCCTGCCGATCGACGCGGTGCCGGATATCACCAACACACAGGTGCAGATCAATACCAGCGCGGCTGCGCTTTCGCCTTCTCAGGTGGAGACGCAGGTGACCTTTCCGATCGAAACCGGGCTTGCCGGGATCGAGGGATTGGAGATGACCCGATCGATTTCGCGCAATGGCTTCAGCCAGGTCACCGCGATTTTCGAGGAGGGGACCGACATTTATTTTGCTCGCCAACAGGTGAACGAACGTCTCGCGCCGATCGGCGCCTCGCTGCCTGAGGGGGCGGAACCGACCATGGGTCCAATCTCCACCGGGCTTGGCGAAGTGCTCATGTATACGATCGAATACGAGCATCCCGGCGGCAAGGGAGCGACCAGAGGCGGCCGAACTGGCTGGCAGAGAGATGGCAGCTTCATAACCGAACGCGGCGACCGGCTGGAAAGCGAGGTCGCAAAGGCTGCCTATCTACGCACTGTGCAGGACTGGGTCGTGGCACCCCTTATGCGTTCGATCGACGGCGTGGCCGGGGTCGATTCCATCGGTGGATTCGAAAAGCAGTTCCTCGTCCAGCCCGATCCGGCACGGCTTACAGGCTACGGCCTGTCTTTCGACTCCCTGATCAATGCGCTCGAGGCCGCCAATCTTGCGGCGGGCGCCAATTTCGTGGACCGGGCCGATGAAGCCCTGCTTGTTCGCGTCGATGCGCGACTGGGCGGAATCGCCGATATCGAGGAGGCTGTCGTCGCGACGCGTGAGGGTGTACCCATCCGCATTGGCGATGTAGCGAATGTGGAAATCGGGGGCGATCTGCGCACGGGGGCTGCCTCGCTGAATGGCGAGGAAGCGGTCGTCGGCACTGTGTTGATGCGCAGCGGTGAAAACAGCCGCACCGTATCTGCACAGGCGGCAGACCGACTGGAAGAGGTGCGCGCATCGCTACCCGACGGGGTGGTGGCCGAAATTGTCTATAACCGCTCTTCGCTTGTCGATGCGACGATCGCCACGGTCGAAAAAAACCTGGTCGAGGGGGCCTTGCTGGTTATCGCGGTGCTGTTCCTGCTTCTAGGCAATATCCGGGCCGCTATCATCGCGGCCCTGGTCATCCCGATCTCGATGCTGATGGCGGCCATCGGCATGAACAGGCTCGGCGTCTCGGGCAATTTGATGAGCCTGGGAGCGTTGGACTTCGGCCTGATCGTCGACGGAGCGGTGATCATCGTCGAGAACAGTGTCGCGCGGCTTGCCGCAAGGCAGCATCGCGAAGGCCGGCTCCTCAGTCTGGGCGAACGCCTCACCGAAACGCGCCTTGCCGCGCAGGAGATGATCAAGCCGACGGTCTACGGGCAGGCAATCATTTTGTTGGTCTATGCGCCGCTGCTCACCTTCACCGGGGTCGAGGGCAAGACGTTTTCGCCAATGGCGATTACGGTCATGCTCGCGTTGGCTTCGGCCTTTGTGCTGTCACTCACCTTCGTGCCCGCCATGATCGCGGTCCTGCTCAACAAGAAGCTGACCGAGAAGGAGGTGAAACCGATCCGTATGGCAAAGGATCGCTACGGTCCCGCTATTCGCAAGACCATTGCACGTCCCTGGCCGGTTATCGGTGCTGGTGCTGGCCTGTTTGCTGTCGCGGCAATAATGTTCGGCTTTCTTGGCAGTGAGTTCACTCCGCAGCTCGACGAGCGCGACATAGCGGTGCAATCGCTTCGGATTCCTTCGACCTCACTCGAACGATCCTTGGCGATGCAGAGGCGGGTCGAAGACAGGCTCGAGGAGTTTCCGCAGGTCGAGCTGGTCTTCTCGCGAACCGGTACGGCAGAAGTCGCCAGCGATCCCATGCCGCCCAACGCATCGGATGCCTATGTCATTCTGAAACCGCGTGACGAGTGGCCTGACCCTGATTTGCCAAAGGATGAACTCGTTGGCGAGATGGAGAGTGCACTTGGCGGTCTTGTCGGGAACCTGTACGAGTTCAGCCAGCCTATCGAACTGCGTTTCAACGAACTGATCGCAGGCGTGCGCGGCGATGTGGCGGTCAAGCTGTACGGCGATGATCTCACCGCACTGACCGAAGCGGCGGGCGACGTTGCAGGCGTACTTCGCGGTGTCGAGGGTGCGGCCGATGTGAAGGTGCAGCAGGTGACGGGCTTTCCGACGCTCGACATCGCTTTCGATCGTCCCACAATCGCGCGGTACGGTCTCACGGTCGAGGACGTGGCGCAATCCGTTGCCATCGCGCTTGGCGGCCGACCGGCGGGCCTGGTGTTCGAAGGCGACCGCCGCTTCGATGTCGTCGTGCGCTTGGCAGACGCAACGCGCGACGATTTCGATCAGTTAGGAGCCCTGCCGATCGTCCTTGAGAACGGCGTCACGGTTCCGCTGCGAACGCTGGCCGATTTTGAGGTCGTCGATGGTCTCGCCGAAGTCCGGCGCGAACAGGGTCGCCGGCTCGTCATCGTTTCCGCCAACGTCCGCGAACGCGATCTCGGTTCCTTTGTCGAAGAAGCGCAGGAAGGTGTTTCGGCCCAGGTCGATCTGCCCCCTGCCTCCTTCATCGAGTGGGGCGGGCAGTATCAGAACCTGCAGGAAGCGCAGGCTCGGCTCGCGATCGTGGTGCCCATCTGCTTCGCCGTTGTCCTGCTCCTGCTGTACATGGCGCTTGGTGGATGGGTTCCGGCCCTGGCGGTGTTCAGCGCCATCCCGATGGCCTTGGCGGGCGGTGTGTTTGCCCTTGTCTTGAGACTGTCTCTTATACACATCTCCGAGCCCACGAGACTAGGCATGATC
>CAJXTZ010000054.1 GCA_913061345.1 uncultured Erythrobacter sp. | reverse complement strand
CAGATGTGTATAAGAGACAGGTCTGGAGCTGGTTCTTGTCGCGCTCGAAGCGCTCGCGCATGAGGAACAGCAGCTTGCCCGCCAGCTCTTCGGGCGCGAGTGCAAGCAGTGCCTCATGGTCGGGTATCGCGTCATGGATTTCGATCATGGGCCGATCCTTATCAGTCGGGGGGCAAAGTTGAAGGCGAGGGATTTCCGCTAGTCTCGGCCGTCGGTGAGCGCGAGCGGACTGGTTGGCCCGCGTAACAGGGGAGATTGAGCCACTGTACCGAACCGATACTCCAATGCGCGGCGGAGCAATTCGGCACAGTCTTTCTTGCCTCGCGCCGACAGCCGCACCGAATTCTCTTCGGTGTCGAAGGTGAGAACGGTATTGTCCGTCCCGAAATAATAGGCCCGCCCACGTGCCGGCTCATCCCGTGTCGTTCCACCCTGCGCGTCCGCGACGTCCTCAAGCTTATCGACCAAATCATCGAAATCGAGCGGATCACCCCCCTTTTGAACTACGATGCCATCGAACATGCTGCCGAACACGTCGTCGATGTCGGCGAGCTTGGCCTCACCACCCTCGCGAAGCTCGAGCTGCCTGATTATGACATAGCCGGAGGGATCGGAATCATCCTGCTCAGCATTGATGGAGAACCGGAAATAATCGGTGCTGAGGCTGGCCTGGCCAATATCATCGTCGCGCGCGAGGTCGCGCCGTTTCAGGCCAAAAACCTCCTTCACATGATCGTAATAGCCCTGCATTTCCTCTTCGACGGTTTCCTTCAGGCGATCACGCACAAAGCCCGTGGCGGCGTCGTTCACGCGGTCGGGTATGAAGTGGACCTTCCTACTGAAGCCGGGCAGTGACGAAATCTTCCCCGTTTCGATCGCCTCAAAATACTCTCGCTCGGGCTCAACCCGCAGGTCTGAAAATTGATTGGCGCCTAGCGCCAATATTTCTGGAACTTGCCAAATCGCGAATGTGCGCGAGGAATCGATTATCGCACGAGGGCGCTGCAGGCCCTTGATCTCGGTTTCCTTGCGCAAGAATGCAGGAACCTTCGCTGTCAGGTAATCACGCAATGACCGATCCGTCAGATAGCGATCCCGGTCCAGTGCGTCCTCCGCCGATCCGCGCAGCGCCTGAAGCAAGAAATAAGTCCACGCTCCATGCCGATGGGCATCCGCCGGATATGAAGCCTGACCAGGCTCACATGATAGAAAGACGCCAGCATAACGCTCGACCGACAAGGCGACGCGCAATTCCTCCTGATCAAGGTCGCTAACAATATCGCGCCCCGGAACAGCCGCCTTGAAGTCACGCGCGCATGCGTCGACGAACGCTAGCATACGATTGCCGCGGCTCTGCTCGAAACGGTCGAACAAGCTTTCCCGAAGTCGCACTGTCGACCCATCGATAAATTGCGAGTTCGTATCCCAGCCCGTCAGCCGATTGCCGCCGGCGCCGTGGAATCCGTGTCCCGCATAGTAAAAGACGAAAAGGTCTTCTTCTTCCAAAGCGCCTATCGTAGAGTGAAGCTCGTAATCGATCGAGTTAACCGTGGCATCGGCATCGAGCAGGAATCGCGCATCAAGTTGCTCGGGGGGGAAGATCGCCGCCAGCGCGTCAGCGAAGCCTTGCGCGTCATTCCGCGCGTAGTCGACCTTCTTCAGCGGATCCTTGCCGCCCGGTCGATAGTCTTCAAGCCCAATGACGATTGCGAACACCCGCCCCGAAGCCGGCAGAGCCACTGGCTCCGGCGCTACAGGCGAAATCTTCTTCAGGGCGCTTTTCCGCGTCGGGGTCCTGCTCATGGGTGCTCTTGTATCAGATTTGAAAGTTCACATGCGATCGAGGAATTTGGGCGGCTTTACCTATAGACTCAAGACGTAAACGCGCTTCTGATCGTCATCGGTGCTGTGAATCAAACTCGGCGCACTGATCAATACCGTGACACTAAATGTGACATCTTGCGTGACACACGTTTTTTGTAAACACCAGAAAAAGCGTAACTATTTGAGTTTTCGATGCAAAGCCTGATACCCGATTCGCATCCTCTCTCCCCGACCAATTCACGGATACGGAGAATCAATCGGGCAATGATTTTCTGTCGAATACTCCGGCAAGGTGAAAAGCTGTCTGGCCGGTCTTGCCGGTTGTGTCCGTATTTCGTGCTGACGGTTGCCCGAAACCCATTGCTACACTTGTAATCGAACCGCAACATCGCCATTGGAGCAGCGCTGCAGATTACAAACGGAAATAGATGAACTTCACCCATCCCTTTTTGAACGGTGACGGTGACGACAAGCTGCGCGAAGAGTGCGGCGTGTTCGGCATCATTGGCGGGACTGATGCTGCGGCTGCTTGCGCGTTGGGTTTGCACGCCTTGCAGCACCGCGGGCAGGAAGCTGTCGGCATTACCAGTTTCGACGGGACGGAATTCTACACCCGTCGCGGGCTCGGCCATGTTGCCGACAACTTCTCATCAGAAGAATCGATTGCCGAACTGCCCGGTCATATGGCGGGCGGGCATGTGCGCTATTCCACCACCGGCGGTTCCGGCATGCGCAACATCCAGCCGCTGTATGCCGATCTTGCCAGTGGCGGATTTGCCGTGGCGCACAACGGCAATATCTCGAACGCCATGAAGCTGCGGCAGGAACTGGTCAGCAAGGGGGCGATCTTCCAGTCCACCTCCGATACCGAAGTCATCATCCATCTGGTCGCCACCAGTCGCTATCCCACTATGCGCGACAAGCTGGTGGATGCGCTTCGACTGGTCGAGGGTGCCTATGCGCTTGTCGTAATGACACCGCGCGGAATGGCCGCCTGCCGCGATCCGATGGGCATCCGCCCGCTGGTAATGGGCAAGTTGGGCGATGCCGTGGTGTTCGCCAGCGAAACCGTGGCGCTGGACGTGGTGGGCGCCGAATTCACTCGCCAGGTCGATCCCGGCGAATTGGTGGAGGTGGATTTCGACGGCAATATACAGTCCCACCGCCCCTTTGGCGAAACCCGTCCGCGACCCTGCATTTTCGAGCATGTCTATTTCAGCAGGCCCGATTCCATTTTCAACAAGCGCAGCGTCTATGAAAGCCGCAAGAACATCGGTGCGGAATTGGCGCGCGAAATGCCCTGCGATGCCGATTTGGTGGTGCCCGTGCCCGATAGCGGTGTTCCTGCCGCCATCGGGTATGCGCAGGAGAGCGGAATACCGTTTGAACTTGGCATCATCCGCTCGCATTATGTCGGCCGCACCTTCATCCAGCCATCGGACGGAGCGCGCCATGCTGGCGTGAAGCGCAAGCATAATGCCAACCGGCTGCTGGTGGAAGGCAAACGTATCGTGCTGATTGACGATTCCATCGTCCGCGGTACCACCAGCCTCAAGATCGTGCAGATGATGCGCGATGCAGGCGCGGCGGAAGTGCACTTTCGTGTTGCCAGCCCGCCCACCGGTCACGGCTGCTATTACGGTGTGGACACGCCAGAACGCTCCAAACTGCTGGCCGGACGTATGGATCTGGCCGCGATGCAGGAATTCATCCAGGCAGACAGTCTGGCTTTCGTTTCCATCGATGGCCTCTATCGCGCTGTTGGCTTAGCTGGCCGTGACAGCGCCTGTCCGCAATATTGCGATGCCTGCTTTACGGGTGAATATCCAACTCCGCTGACTGATCTTTCCGGGAAGAAAGACGAGGACGCGCAGCTTTCCCTCCCTGTCAACAAGGTCGCCTGAATGACGCAAACTGCTGAACAAAAGCCACTTGCGGGGCAGGTTGCGCTTGTCACCGGGGCGAGCCGTGGAATCGGCGCGGCGACGGCAAAGGCGCTCGCCGCGAAGGGCGCCCACGTCGTCCTTGCTGCGCGCAAGGTGAAGGATCTGGAAGGCGTGGAAGACGACATTCACGCTTCTGGCGGCACCTCTACCATCGCACCGCTCGACCTGACCGATGGCGAGAGCATCGCCCGCCTGGCGCAGGCGATCGCAGAGCGCTGGGAAAAGCTCGATATACTGGTGATCTGTGCTGCCCAAATGCCCACGCTTACGCCTGTCACGCAGATCGATGGCAAGCAGTTCAACCAGGCCCTTACCCTCAACGTGCTTTCCACGCAGGCCCTGCTGGCGCATTTCGACGCGCTGCTGAAGCGGGCCGAGACGGGCCGGATCATTGGCGTGACAAGCTCCGTCGGTACCGAACCGCGCCCCTTCTGGGGTGCCTATGGGGCCAGCAAGGCGGCCTTCGAAAATCTGCTGGAATCGCATGGCAAAGAAATCGAACGTATCTCCGAAATGCGAGTCGCCATCCTCGATCCGGGTGCGACCCGCACCGATATGCGCGCGCGTGCCTATCCGGGTGAAGATCCCGATTCGGTAAAGCCGCCAGAGGTGGTTGGCGAGCGGATCGCGCAGATACTGATCGAAGATTTCCCCAATCTGCACCGCGAAAGAGTGGAAACGCCCCGTTAACCACAAGTCTTAGCGGCCTGTTAGGCAGCTTCCGACATTCTGTGCAAAGCAAGGCCTGGGACGGGTCTGTCATATCAATCGCCAGATTACGGGAACTTTGTCGCGATGAGCTTGCAGAACACCATGGGCCGCTACGACGTTGCTGCGCAGGAAGATCGCAGCGCTCCGCGCACGAAAATCATGATCCCCGCACAGCTGCGCGGATCGGGCATGCGCGCTTTTCAGACCGTGGTGAACGATCTTTCTCTGTCAGGATTTTCAGCAACGGCACTGAACCGGATGCACCCCGGCTCTGTCTGCTGGCTGACGCTTCCGGGCCTCGAATCACTTCAGGCTGAGGTGGTCTGGTGGGAGAATGGCCAGTGTGGCTGCGCATTTATCAACCTGCTGTCACCCATTGTCCACGACAACATCCTAGCCCGCTATCGCGGTGATGGTACGTATCGGCGCTGACCTAGCCCAGCCAGTGTTTCCGGTTGGCGGCGTGGCGCAGTTTCATCAGCACGCTACCCAACACGAGCAGGCTCGCGGAAACTGTTGCGAAAGCAATAGCGGGCGATGTCTCACCGCCCGCCGAATAGATGGCCACCAGCGCCCATAGGAAAACCCCTGCGAAGACGGGATTACCCCGTCCCCGCCAAACGGCCAGCGCTGCGATAATCCCGCCAATGGCAACAACACCCGCTGCCAGCATGATACTATCACTATCGGCACCAACGTCATAATATCGCAGCGTTGCCGAGATATTGACGATCGTGGCCGCTGTCAGCCATGCGGCGAGCGCGCTGAGCGGAAGCATCACCAGCCATCGCTCAGCCGCAGTGAAATCGCGGTCCAGATGATAGAGTATGCGGTAGATCGTCAGAACGCATACCAGGGCGATACTGATTATAAGTACCGAGGCGACGGTCAGCGCATAGAACTGCGTATAAAGAGCCCATAGGCCGTTCAGGACGAAGACGCCTGCAGCGGGCCACGCGATCCGATTGAGCAAGGCGCTGTATCTTTGCGATGGCAGCGCCTGATAGATCGCATACAGCGCCGATCCTGCAAACAGCGGCCCCCAGATGGCAAAGGCCCAACCGGCAGGCGTAACAAGTGTGCGAGTAGCATCGGATCGGCTGCCAATATCCTCCCCAATGCCGAAGTTGGGCAGGAAGGTGGAGCCGATCTGCAGGATGACTGCAAGTATCACAGCAAGGCGCTGAAGCCGATTGCGAGGATTGGGCGTGCGTCGCGGAGCGGAACCGATGGTCATGAGGAGGAGCGTTAGTGCCTGGGCCCCATGATCGCCAGACATATTCTTGCGCCGCCCCGCGTTATTGTTACCGCACCATGGGCTCTGCCGGACCGCCTACACGGATACCGTTTTCCCCCCGGTCGACGTCGATTGCAGCCTGTACCGCGGCGTAGAAGCGGTTGCGCTCCTCCCCTGTACCGTCGTTGCCGGTGGACTGCCGCCAGTTGGAATTCGTGGCGATCACCAGATCGCGCGCCGGGTCGATGAAGATGCCCTGCCCGTACAGACCGCTGGCAGCATAGGCGCCGCCGGGATAGGTCCACCACTGGTAGGCGTAGCCACGGTCGAAGCGTCCGGTTTCGAAAGCGGGGTCGGTCGCCTCGTCGAACCAACCCTCGGGCACCACGCGATCTCCGCCCGCTATGCCGCCGCCCAAGGCAAATAGACCGAAGCGCGCCATGTCACGGGTGCTGGCCTGAATGCAACAGCCGGATATTTCGCTTCTACTGCCAGACAGGATCCAGGTGGCATCCTGCTCCATGCCGAAGGGCGCCCAGACCTTTTCGGAGAGATAGTCGGCCAGGTTCTTCCCCGTCGCTTCGCGCACCAGCACGCCGATCAGGTTCGTTTCACCCGTGTTGTATTGCCAGCGTGTCCCCGGTTCGGCCTCGCGGGGGAGCTGACGCATGTAATCGACCAGCGCATCCACGCTGTCATCTTCCGGCACATGTTCGTCGAACAAGGCGACATCCGATTGCGGGTCGTAATAGTCCTCGCTCCACCGCACGCCGCTGCTCATCGACAGCAACTGGCGAACAGTCACCTCGTCATAGGCAGAACCGCGCATAGCGGGCAGATATATGCTGACCGGATCGTCGAGGCTGTCGATATCGCCATCGGCAAGGGCCGCTCCTACCAGCGTGGAAGTGAGGCTTTTTGCAACCGAGAAGCTGGTCCATTTGCCATCGGCACTGAAATCTAGGCCGTAGCGCTCAAGGACGACCTCACCATCGTAAACCACCACCACGGCTGCGGCATTCTGCCGTTCCATGAAGGCATCCATGTCGAAACCATCCAGATCTAGCGGCTCCCCATCCGGCAGGGGATAGGTCGCCTCACCCGCCTCGATCACCCGTGCTTCTGCCAATGCAGGAAAGGCATCGAGAGCACGAAAAGCCGCGGTTCGCGTTTCCTCTGGCCAGAACAGCACGTCACGGTCAGTCGGCATGTTCGCTATCAAGCCGCGCTGTTCGTCATCCAGCGACGACCAGAATAGACCTGCTGCCAGAACGACGACGGCGAGAATGCCCAGAATCCATTTTCTCATTACAGGTCCTTCACGAGGGTAACCTGATGCACGTTGATACCGCCGCCCCGAAAGCCGCCTTCGCAATACATCAGATAGAAGCGCCACAGGTCTCGGAAACGCTTGTCAAAATCAGCGGGCAGGAGGCCTTCGTGGTAGGCTTCGTCAAAGCGTTCGCGCCAGCATGCCAGCGTTTCGGCATAATCAGGGCCGAAGTCACGTTGATCGGTCCAGCGAAGGCCGCGCTGCTCTGCCAGACGTTTGAATTCGCTGGTGCGTATCAGCATTCCGCCTGGAAAAACGTAGGCCTGAATGAAATCGGCACTGGCGGCATAATCATCGAAAATCGGTTCGACGATGGAGATATACTGGAGTGCGGCGCGTCCGCCGGGCTTCAGGTTCCGGGCCAGGCAATCCATGAACGTGGGCCAGTATTCGCGCCCCAGTGCCTCGACCATCTCGACGCTGACGATGGCATCGTACTGACCTGCCATGTCGCGATAGTCGCATTTCCTTAAGTCTGGTCCGGGATTGTGGGTCCGCGCCCATTCCAGCTGTCGATTTGAAATACTGATAGCGGTAACATCGCGTCCCTGCCCCGCCAGGAGCGACGCCATCGAGCCCCAGCCGCAACCGATTTCCAGCACGCTTGCCGCATCGCCGATCCGGTTCGTCAGTGCACTCCACTTGCGTTGCTGCGCGACCGCCAGTCCATCGTCGGCGAAATCCAGCGCGCTGGAGTAGGCCATCGAGGAATCGAGCCAACTGGCGTAGAAGTCATTGCCAAGATCATAGTGCGCATGAATGTTCTTCTCCGCACCTTCGCGGGTATTGCGCTTCAATGCGTGCATCGCCTTCGCCGCCCAGCGCCACGGCCCCTTGGCACGCGCGGCATCGCCCAGCGACACAGCGTTTGCCATGAACAGCGCAAACAGCGGCACCGGATCGGGGCTGGACCATTCGCCTGCTTCCCAGGCCTGATACCAACCAACAGATCCGCCCGTCGCAAGGCGCAGCAAAGCGCGCCAGTCGTGCAGGGTCACCTCGCATTCGAAACCCGGAGCGTTGCCGCCCAGCGTGCGTCGGGTACCATCGGGTAACGTGCCGTGTATCGTGCCGCTGGCAAGACCGGCATCGATGGAGTCGAGAACTCGGGACACGGCGGGCACGAAAAGTCGCGCAAGCAGGCCGGGTTTAACCCCGAAACGCTCGCCACTGTTAAGCAGCACCCCTCCCCTTGCATGACCCGCATTCATGGCGCGCTTTATGGCGACGTTGCGCCGCCATCTCAAGCGGTTCTCAGCCCTTGTGCTCACGGTAGTTGGCAAGCGCCCGCTCACGCGCTTCCCTGTGGCCGATTAGCTTGGCGGGATAGTTATCGGGCTTGCAGCCGGTGACCTCGGGATCGTGAATGTCACCGTCGCGAAGATCGGACAGTTCGGGCACCCATTCGCGGATGTAGTCACCCGCATTGAACTTCTCACTCTGACTGAGCGGTGCCATGATGCGCACGAACATATTGCTGTCCACACCCGTACCGCTGACCCACTGCCAGTTCGTTCCATTGCTGGCATAGTCGGCATCGACCAGCGTATCCCAGAACCATCGTTCCCCGTGCCGCCAATCGATCAACAGGTGCTTGACGAGGAAGCTGGCAGTGATCATCCGCACCCGGTTGTGCATCCAGCCCGTGGCCCAAAGCTGACGCATCCCGGCATCGACGATCGGGTAGCCCGTCCGGCCCTGCTGCCAGGCCTCCAGTTCTTCCGCGATCACGTGCCCACGATTGGGGTTTCGCCAGAAATTGCCAGTGTAGAGATCGCGATAAGGTTCTTCGCCGTAATCGGGGAACTGGCAAACAAGGTTTTGCGCAAAGTCGCGCCAAATCAGCTCCGAGCGAAATACGCGCGCGCCATCACTGGTATGTCGGCTCATGGATTCCCACAGCATCTGCGGACTGACTTCACCGTGATGGAGATGCGGTGACATGCAACTGGTGGCATCCTCGCTCGGCAGGTTGCGATCGTCGGAGTAATCGCTGCTGACTTCAAGGAATTCATCGAAGCGTTCCATGGCGGCGGCGGTGCCGTGCTGCTCTTCCCAGAATTCGCGCATGCCTCCTGCCCAGTCGGGCCGGGTCGGCAGCAAATCCAGATCCTCAAGATCGATGCCTCGGGGCCAGCTATCGGGGCTGGTCAGACTGGGTTCGGGCAGTATGTCGAACCCGTCGATCGCGGCAAACATCGAATCTTTGAAGGGGGTAAAAATCTTGTAAGGCGTGCCGCTACCGGTTGTCACTGTGCCGGGTGGCAGCAGGTAGTTGCCCTCGTGTAATTCCAGGTTCAACTGGTCTTCCAACTTGCCCTGCGCGCGCCGCCACCACGGTTCGTAATGGCGAATGGCGTGAATTGTTGTTGCCCCGGTTTCATCGGCCAATTGGGGCAGGATGTCACACACGCTGCCGCATCGCAGGATGAGTCTGGAGCCATGACGGCCCAGGTCTTTCGCCAGCGACTTCAACGCGTGGTGTAGCCACCAGCGACTGGCCCCGCCCAGCTTGCGCTCACCGGGTGTATCGTCATCGAGAATATAGACAGGTATCACCGGCCCTGCCTGCGAGGCGGCCGTGAACGCGGCGTGGTCACACAGGCGCAAATCGCGGCGCAGCCATACTATCTGTGGTTCGGACAAGTCTGTTCCCCTTCAACCGGGCAACGGTATCAATTTCCGCCCGGTTCTGAACACAGACCATCGGGCAGGGTGACGCTGAACCGGCCATCTTCCAAACCGTAATACCGCGCATCGCCAAGCAGGTGGGTGCCATTCTCCAACCGCGTAATGACGGGCGCCCGGCTCCAGAACAGGAAGGCGTCCACTTGTTCGCTTTGCTCACGAGCAGCAGCCAGATCGCAGGCAGAAAGCGGCGTGTTGCCGATACGCTCTCCATCGACAAAGAAACTTCCACTGCCGCTTACACCAATGGTTTCTCGCCGCCAGAACGCCAAGGGCGGGGGCGAGGAGATCGTCTCGACAAAGGCAGCATTGTCCGCACGGTCAAACTGCGAGATGGCAAAGTTGGCGACAAGGTAAATGCCGCACAGCCCCAGGGTCGCACGCGCCGCACCACGCCAATCGCCTCCGCCTTTCTCCCGCCGGCGCGAAAGCCACGTTCCGGCAATCAGCAGAGCCCATAACCACACGTCGATAATGAAGAGGACATCACCATAGAACCAGCGGCTGGAGAACGGCTCCAGCAACCGGATGCCATAGACGTTCAGCCAGTCGAGCGCGGGATGGGTCAGACAGCCGATCAGCGCCACGCCCAGCAGCCAGCCAAAACGGACAGGAAGCCTGCCCGCAGGACGTTTTGCGCGCTTGTCCTGCCAGCGATCCCAGCCATACAGCAGGCCAGCCAGGATGAGCGGCAGCAGCACCAATGCGATTGGCCCGTGGGTAATGCCTCGACGGAAGGCGAGATGTTCGACCCCGTCCAGCCAGAAAAAGCATGCCGCATCGATATCGGGCAGGTTTGCCCCGATAATCAGCGCCGGCATGGCGAGGCCCGTCTTCTTCTTGAGTCCGGTCTGGCCGATCAGGGCGCCCGTCAATGAGTGGGTGAGGTTATCCATCGAGCCGGGTTCGGCCTATTTGGCGCCGCGACCGGTAAACACCACCTGGGCGGTACGCATCAGGATCAGGAAATCCAGCCAGTAAGAGAAGTTCTTGATGTAGTAGAAATCGAACTGCAGTTTGTCGTCGATCTCGTGCAGTTCGGTTACGTGCCCCTGGTTCACCTGCGCCCAGCCGGTGATGCCGGGACGCACGATATGGCGGTAATCATAGAAGGGAATTTCCTTCTGGTACCAGTTGCTCAGGTCCAGCGCCTCGGGACGCGGGCCGATCCAGCTCATATGGCCAAGCAGGATGTTGAACATCTGCGGCAATTCGTCGATCCGCGTGCGGCGCAGGAACGCCCCAAGGCGGGTGATACGCGGATCGTTTTCGTTCGTCACAGCCCGCGCGCGCCGTTCGTCCTTGCAGTCGGACAAGGCCTTGACACGCATCGTGCGGAACTTGGTGACAGTAAACGGGCGACCGCGAAAGCCCACCCTATCCTGTCGGAACAGTATGGGCCCTGGCGAATCCAGTTTTACCAGTAGCGCGATCACCCCCAGTGGCACTACCAGCAGCGGCAACAGAACCAGCACCATGGTCATGTCAAACAGACGTTTCAACCGCATGAAGGTCATGTTGGGAAGCAGCGAACCGAAACTGTTTTCGGAAAGATGTTCTACCCACACCTTGCCCGTTGCAGCTTCATAGACCTGCTTGAAGTGAAATACCGGCACGCCTTCCAGCGCGGCGTTCGCAAGCAGCCGTTCCCACGTATCGTCAAGGTCGGCGTGCAGGTCCGCCACGATAATCGCGCCCTCATGCGAAGGCAGCGCAGGGGTGGGAAGCGTCTCCACTACAAGTCCGACGTTGGCGAGCCGATCGATACGACCGCCGGGCACCGCGTAGAAGGTGGAACGGCCGACCTTGGTCGCGAGGCTTATCACGCCGATATATGCCGCGACGGAGGCTACGAAATTCAGCAGCAGAACCTGGTTCGAATAATCGAAACGAAACGCCAGGATCGTAAGGGCCACTGCGCCGAAACTGGCGATGAAGGTGGGAAGCACCGCGCCCAATTGCTTCACCCCCGGATAGATATTCACACGGCGCGCGAAAAAGATGCCCGCCACCAACGCAATGATGGAGCCGACAAGACTATGTTGGAGGGTCGCGCTTCGAAAAGCGGAAGCATCCCCGCCGAAGTAGAGGAACGGTGGCAGAAGCGTGCCCAACACCACGCAGGCGAGCACTTGTACGGCAAATGACCGAAAAATGCTTCGTCCGTCCTGGACCAGCTCTGAAGGAGCTGCCATCCGCATGATCATTACGCCCCTGTTGCCAGGATCGCAGCAAGGTACTGCAATCCTTACCCACGCGTCCGCGCAGGTAGAAACTTGCATTAAGCAAACGTCATGCCGTGCGCAAGTAAGTGCTAGACCGGGTCCCCGGCGGTTCCGCTAACCGTCCATGTCTGGCCGGTCGCCAGCAGCTTGGCCAGGCTTGCTTCCTTGCCCTTGCTGGCGCGGCGCTTCTCTTCATCAACGACCGCCTCATAGGTCTCCGCAGGATCATCGTAGATCACGCCAAGGGGCATGGGAAATTCACCGAAAGGCAATTCCACCAGCATATGCGCCAGCATCCGGTTTGTGGCATCGTGTACCAGCACGCCAGCCGCTTCGGCATTGCCATCGGGCACGTCGACCACTTCAAAGGACAATGTCTGCGCGTTGAGCTTCAGACCCTTGATACCGCCTGTCTTCTCGCTGCCGAACAACATGGGCTTGCCGTGTTCTAGCCAAAGCTGCTGCTGGTCCGCACCCTTTGGCTTGGCGAAATCGTCGAACACGTCCTTGTTGTAGACGATGCAGTTCTGGAAAATCTCGATGAAGGCGGCACCCTGGTGCGCATGGGCTGCTTTCAGCACGTCGGGCAGGTTCTTTGATACGTCGATACCGCGCCCGACGAAGCGCGCGCCGCTGCCCAGCGCAAAGGCGCAAGGATTTGCCGGGTGATCGACCGAGCCGAGCGGAGTTGAAGGCGAGCGCGTGTTTTCGCGGCTGGTGGGCGAATACTGGCCCTTGGTCAGGCCGTAGATCTCGTTGTTGAACAGCATTATCTGGATGTTCACATTGCGCCTAAGCACATGCATCAAGTGGTTGCCGCCGATGGAAAGACCATCGCCGTCCCCCGTCACCATCCAGACATCAAGGTCCGGATTGGCCAGCTTGATACCCGTGGCAAAGGCCGGTGCGCGTCCGTGGATCGTGTGGAAGCCGTAGGTTTCCATGTAATAGGGGAAGCGGCTGGAACAGCCGATGCCCGATACGAACACGGTATTCTTCGGATCACAACCCAGCTGCGGCAAGGTACGCTGCACGGCCTTGAGGATGGCATAGTCGCCGCAGCCCGGACACCAGCGCACTTCCTGGTCGGTTTCCCAATCCTTCAGCGTGGTTTCGATCTTGGTAAGCTCGTTCATATCCGTGTGCTCTTTCTAACCTCTCGACTGCGGCGAGTGATCGTCGCGCAGCGAGCCATCGTCGTAGCCCTGCTCCAGACCGGGAAGCTGCTCGTTATTCACGTCCACTTTCCCGCCGCATTTCTGATCAAGGCAATTGCCGATGGCTTTCTCCAGCTCGGCAATCTGGAACGGCTGCCCGCTGGTCTTCGTCAGGCCTTCAACGTCGATCAGCAATTGGTCGCGCAGCAGCGTCTTGAACTGGCCGGTGTTCATTTCGGGCACCAGAACATGCTTGAAGCCGGACAGCAAATCACCAAGGTTCTTCGGCAAGGGCCAGATGTGGCGCACATGCACGTGGGAAACCTTCGCGCCCTTTTCGATCCAGCGGTTCACCGCCTGCTTGATCGGTCCATAGGTGCTGCCCCAACCAACTACCACCAGATCGCCGCTGTCCTCACCCCAGGAAACCCCTTGGTCGGGCACGTCGATACCCAGCACCTTATCCCGGCGAAGCTGCGTCATGCGCTGATGGTTGTCCGGCGAATAGTCGATATTCCCGGTGGTTTCATGCTTCTCGATCCCGCCCACCCGGTGCATCAGATCAGGCGTGCCGGGCTTCACCCACGGACGTGCACCCTTCGCATCACGTTTGTAGGGATGGAATTGCTCGCCGTCCGGAAGTTCGTCCGTGAACGTCACCGGGAACGGCTCGTAATTCGAAGGATCGGGTACCTTCCACGGCTCAGCCGCATTGGCGATATAGCCATCGGTCAGCAGCATGACCGGCGTCATATACTGCGTGGCGATGCGGCATGATTCGATGGCGACATCGAATGCATCGGTCGGGCTACGCGCGGCGAGCACCGGCATGGGAGCATCTCCGTTGCGGCCATAAACGGCCTGGTAGAGATCGCTCTGCTCGGTCTTGGTCGGCAGACCCGTGGAAGGTCCGCCGCGCTGCGAATTCACGATCACCAGCGGCAGTTCCACCATGATACCAAGGCCCATGGCCTCGGTCTTTAAGGCAATGCCGGGGCCGGATGAACTGGTAACGCCCAATTGCCCTGCATAGCTTGCACCGATGGCGGCACAGATCGCGGCGATCTCGTCTTCCGCCTGGAAGGTGGTGACGTCAAATTCCTTGAGCCGGACGAGATGATGGAGGATCGCGCTTGCAGGCGTGATCGGATAGCCGCCGAAGAACATCGGCAGGTCGGCCAGTTGCGCACCGGCCACAAGACCCAGCGAGACACTCTCCGCGCCGGTGATGGTGCGATAGAGACCGGGTTCGGCTGGAACAGGCGCCAGTGCCACCTGCTTCAGAGGGCCGGAAAGCTCCGCCGTCTCGCCATAGGCGTGACCCGCTTTGAGCGCGGCGATGTTAGCGTCGGCGATATCCGGCTTGGATTTGAACTTCGCCCTCAACCAGTCATGGATCGGCTCACGCGGGCGATCGAACATCCACAGCGCTAGGCCCAGCGTCCACATGTTCTTGGACCGCAGCGCATCCTTGTTGCCAAGCCCGTAAGGCTTGACCGCCTCGATCGTAAGCTCTGAAATATCGAAGGCCAGAAGGTCATACTTCGCAAGACTACCGTCTTCCAACGGGTTGGCGTCATAGTGCGCCTTTTCCAGGTTGCGCTTGGTGAAGGCTCCACTGTCGGCAATGATCAGGCCGCCGGGGCTGAGCGAGGCGAGGTTTACCTTCAGCGCTGCCGGGTTCATCGCTACCAGCACATCAGGCGCGTCGCCCGCGGTGTTGATCTGACGGCTGCCGAAATTGATCTGGAATGCCGAGACACCGAACAGCGTGCCTTGCGGCGCGCGGATCTCGGCGGGAAAATCGGGGAATGTGGCAAGATCATTGCCCGCCAGCGCGGTGGACAGTGTGAATTGGCCACCTGTCAACTGCATGCCGTCGCCGCTGTCGCCAGCAAAGCGGACCACCATGGAATCCAGTGCCTGTGTCTCGGGCTGGCTGCTAGCCGTCTGTGTCGCCATGTAAAACTCTTCCTGCACCACGCCGTATTGTTATCAGGGGTAATGCCCCAACGTGAATAGCGACCTAGGTTCCCCTCGCGACAGAAACAATCAAGATTTTCTGTTTGGCCCGCAATGGCTGGAATTAAGGTGTCCACCGCATTAAGCCACCGGCATGACCAGATCAGACCATTTCGATTACCGTCCCTGCGTTGGCACGATGATGATCAACTCCGCCGGAGATGCCTTTGTAGGCAAGCGGATCGACAACAAGGAAGGCGACTGGTGGCAGATGCCGCAGGGCGGCGTGGACGATGGCGAGGACCTGGACGAGGCCATGTTCCGTGAACTGGGCGAAGAAACCGGGGTCACCACCCGCAACCTGGAGATCGTTCACCGGTTGGAGGAGGAGCTCTTCTACGACCTGCCCGAGGAATTGCAGGGCAAGCTTTGGGGCGGCAAGTACAAGGGGCAGCGGCAGGTGTGGTATCTGGTGCGCTTTACCGGGGAGGATAGCGATATCGACCTCGAGGCGTTTAAGCACCCTGAATTCTGCGAATGGAAATGGGTCGATCCCGATCTGCTGCCCGAACTGATCGTACCTTTCAAGCGTGAGATCTACGAGAAAATCGTCGCCGGATTCAAGGATAGGATCTGACCTCGCTCAGTTCTGTACGACCTCTTCTTCCACGGCAACAGCCTCTGCGGTAAGCATCGGCGGGCCGCGGTCGATGGCAGCGGCAAGTTGCACGGTTTGCACGCAAGTCGCGCCGCACAGGTTTTCCAATCGGCTTAGGTTCTCGCG
>CAJXTZ010000053.1 GCA_913061345.1 uncultured Erythrobacter sp. | reverse complement strand
GGGTCGTCAACTGACGGTCCGCAATTCTTCCCAAACAGGTAAAAAGCCGCCGTATCAAGTCGGCAAACCAGCTTCCTCCGATGCGCCCGCCGTCGCCTTGCTCACCAGCCAGATCGCCAGCCAGGCCGCGATGAAGCCCGGAATTATCTCGTAGACACCCAGTCCGCCCAGGAACTCCCCATTCCAATCCAGCGCGATCCATGCGATCACGACTGCCGCGCCGGTGACGAGGCCCGCCACCGCGCCAGCGCCCGTCATGCGCCTCCACGTAAGCGATAGGATGATCAGCGGGCCGAACGCCGCGCCAAAGCCTGCCCATGCGTTGGCGACCAGCGCCAGCACGCCGCTTTCCGGATCGCTGGCGATGAGGATTGCCGCTATCGAGACGAGTGCCACACATACGCGGCCCACGTTCACCATCTCCGTCTCGCTGGCCTGCTTACGCAGGAACAGGCGGTAGAAATCCTCGGTCAGTGAACTGGAAGACACCAGCAATTGCGACGAGATCGTGCTCATGATCGCGGCCAGCAGCGCCGCCAGCAGGAACCCGGTGACGAACGGGTGGAACAGCGTGTTGGCAAGCAGGATGAAGATCGTTTCAGAATTCTCCAGCGTCAGTCCGTTCATCTCCACATGCGCGCGGCCTGCAAGGCCCACGCCCAGCGCGCCGATCAGCGCCACCAGCATCCACAGCAGGCCGATATTACGCGCCGCCGGAATGCCGCCTTCCTTCACTGCCATGAAGCGCACGATGATGTGCGGCTGCCCGAAGTAACCCAGACCCCATGCGACGGCAGAAAGGAAACCGACAGCGGTCAACCCGCCAAACAGGCTGAGGAAACCGGGATCGACGGCATACAGCGCATCTCCCGTCGCGCCCCAGCCATCGCCAAACAGCACCACCAGCGGCATAACCACCAACGCCACCACCATGATGCAACCTTGCACGAAATCGGTCAGGCTCACGGCCAGAAAGCCGCCCACCATGGTATATGCCAGCACCACCAGCGCCGTCAGCAGTACGCCTGCCATGTAGGGGCTGAAACCCATGACCGGCGCGTCGATGAATGTGCTTTCGAACAGCAGCCCGCCGCCCACCAGACCCGCTGCGGAATATACCGCGAAAAAGATCACGATGATGATCGCGGATATCACACGCAAGGCAATGGCCTTGTCCGGAAAGCGATTGGCGAGGAATTCCGGGATCGTCAGCGCATTGCCGTATTGAACAGTCTGCTTGCGCAAACGCGGCGCGACGATGAACCAGTTGGCAACTGCGCCTGCAAACAGTCCGATCCCGATCCATGCCTCCACCAGGCCCGAAAGGTACAGTGCGCCGGGCAATCCCAGCAGCAACCAGCCTGACATGTCGGACGCGCCCGCTGACAGCGCTGCAACGGCAGGCGGCAGATTGCGCCCTCCTAGCAGATATCCTTCGCTGTCTTGGGTGGACTGCTTCCAGGCGTAAAGCCCAATACCAAGCATGAGGATAAAGTAGAGAGCGAGCGCAATCAGTGTCGGTGTCTGCATGACGCCTTGCATACAGACCGCAGCGCGCATGTCACCCGTTTCGCGAAACTTGCCATTGTATGTCGATCACTCGCGCTGCAGCGCAATATATTGGTTGTTAAAAGGACGGCGATCTTGGATAATGGCGCACGATGCACGGTGCCGAAGCCATTTCTCCTATCATGAAGGACGCGCTCGTCATCCTTGGCGCGGCCGGTATCGTGATTCCCCTGTTCGCGCGCTTCCGCGTGACGCCGATCATCGGTTTCATCCTGATCGGCCTGCTCGTCGGGCCTTACGGCCTGGGCCGCATGGTGCCCGATTACAACTGGCTGTCCTACGTCACCATCAACGACCAGGAACGGCTAGAGCCGTTTGCCGAGTTCGGCATCATCCTGCTGCTGTTCGCGATCGGGCTGGAACTGAGTTTCAATCGGCTGTGGCAGTTGCGCAAACTGGTGTTCGGGCTCGGGGCGCTGGAACTGCTGGTGATCGGCTCGTTGCTGGCGGCGATCCTTTCGATGATGGGGCAATACTGGACAGGTGCCCTGGCGCTGGGACTTGCTCTCGCCTTCTCCTCCACTGCACTGGTTTTGCCGATATCGGGCACCAATACGCCTGTCGGACGCGCAGCGCTGTCGATGCTGTTGTTCGAAGACATCATGATCGTGCCGGTTATCTTCCTGCTTGGCGCACTCGCACCCTTTGCCGCGGAAGAGGGCGCGGTCAGCCTTTTTGAAACGATCTGGCAGGGGCTGCTGGTGGTTTTCGTGATGATGGTGGCGGGTCGGTTCCTGCTGCCCAAGCTGTTCGCGCAAGCCGCGCGCACAAAAAGCCCGGAACTGTTCCTCGCCGCCAGCCTGCTGGTGGTGATCGGCGCCAGCCTTGCCACGGCGTTTGTTGGCCTGTCCCCCATCGTGGGCGCGCTGATCGCCGGCCTGCTGATTGCGGAGACAGAGTACCACACCGAAGTCGAAGGGATCATGGAGCCGTTCAAGGGTCTTGCCCTGGGCATATTCCTCATCACGGTGGGCATGGGTATCGATCTTGCCACGATCTGGAACAACCTTTGGATGATCCTTGGCGCGGTGGTTGGCGTACTGACGCTGAAGGCTGTCGTCACCGGCGTATTGCTGCGTCTGATGGGGGCGCGGCGCAGCACTGCGACCGAAACCGGCATCTTGATGGCCAGCCCTTCGGAAACAACGCTTATCGTACTGGCTGCAGCCACGAGTGCTCTGCTAGTGCAGCCCGGTACCGCACAATTCTGGCAGATCGTCACCGCGATCGGCCTTACGATAACACCCTTGCTGGCCTTGCTGGGCCGCTATGTCGCGCGGCGGGTGGAACCCGCCCCTACGCTGGACGAGGTTGACGGCGACAGTGCAACGCCGCGCGTGATTATCGTTGGCTTCGGCCGTGTCGGCAGGCTGATCGCCCAGATGCTGGAAATGCATGACAAGCCCTACGTCGCCGTCGATGCCGATAGCGATCTGATCGAACAGGCGCGGCGCGATGGATACTATGCCGTGTTCGGTAATGCGATGCGATCGGATTCGTTGGATCATCTTGGTATCGACCAAGCACCGGCCGTGATCCTGACGATGGATGAGCATGTTCTGGCGCAACGGCTGGTAAAGAAGCTGCGCGCTTCTCACCCTGATTTGCCCATCATCGCGCGTGCGCGCGACAGTTTTCATGCAGCGCAACTGTATCGCAGTGGAGCTTCTACCGCAGTGCCTGAAACACTGGAGAGCTCGCTGCAACTATCGGAGGCCGTACTCGTCGACCTGGGCGTTCCGATGGGGCCGGTAGTCGCCTCGATCCACGAAAAGCGGGACGAGTTCCGCGAACAGATCCGCGAGAACGGCGCGCTGGAAACCAAGCCGAAGCTGCGAACGGGGACGCTGAAAAGCTGACTGTTCTCGGAAATATGCCCGATCTGGCGCGTTGGTGGGGAAAGGAGAGTTCAATGAGCGAACAGAAAGATCCCACCAAGCCCACGCCGAATGACGAAAAGTTCAAGCCCAAGAACGTGGCCTCCGACGACGAACACGGCAGGGCGACGCGCAATATGAAGGACGTGCCACGCGGAAGCGAAGGCGACCGCAGGCGTGCCTCGCAAAACCGCGTCGACTGACTTTTAGGCTTTTTGTGCCGCCAGTGCATTGCGAACGGCGGCCATTGCGTCTTCTGCCTTGTCCCCATCCGGACCACCGCCTTGCGCCATGTCAGGACGGCCACCGCCACCCTTACCGCCCAGGACTTCGACGCCCGCGCGCACGAGATCGACCGCACTTATCGTGTCCGTCAAATCCGCGGTAATACCTACAGCGAATGCAGCCTTTCCGTCATTTACGGCGCAAATTGCTGCGACGCCCGAACCCATTCGCGTCTTCGCTTCATCCAACAAACCACGCAATTCCTTGGGGTTCATGCCCTCCAGAACCTGACCAGAGAACTTGATACCGGCAATTTCTTCATCAGCTTGTTCGGTCGCCCCGCCGCCGCCACTGAGCGCCAGTTGTTTACGAGCCTCAGCGAGTTCGCGTTCCAGCGCTTTACGTTCATCCAACAGCGCGGCGACCCGCGCCTCAACCTCGTCCGGCGCAGTTTTTAACGAAGCCGCAACGGACTTTAGTGCTTCCTCACGCCCCACGACCCATTGGCGCGCAGCCTCACCCGTTAGCGCCTCGATACGGCGCACGCCCGACGATACCGCACCTTCCGAGATAATACGGAACAAGCCAATGTCGCCCGTGGCTTTCACGTGGGTGCCACCGCATAATTCGACAGAATAGTTGCGACCTGTGCCATCGCTATGTGCCCTGCCCATGGACAGTACGCGAACCTCGTCGCCGTATTTCTCTCCGAACAACGCCATCGCCCCAGCCTCGATCGCGACATCAGGGCTCATTAGCTGCGTGCGAACTTCTTCGTTCGCACGAATCTCTGCGTTTACATCGGCCTCGATCGCAGCAAGCTCGGCAGGCGTAATCGGCTTTGGATGAGAAAAGTCGAAGCGGAAACGATCTTCCGCGACCAGCGAACCTTTCTGCGTCACATGATCGCCCAGATGGTTTCGCAGTGCTGCGTGCACCAGGTGTGTTGCGGAATGGTTTGCGCGGATCTTGTCGCGGCGTTCGGCATTGATGGCGAGATGTACGGTATCACCCACCGAGACGATGCCCGATTGGATCGCACCGTGATGCGCGTGAAGCCGGCCCAGCGGCTTGGATGTATCGCTCACTGTAATTGCAAGGCGGTTGTCGCCCGTAATCGTACCAGCGTCGCCACTCTGGCCGCCGCTCTCTCCGTAAAACGGAGTCTGATTGGTTAGGATCAATACCTCTTGCCCGCTCTCGGCACGGTTCACTTCCTCGCCGTCGACGATCAGCGCCACCACCCGGCCTTCGCCGTCGGTCGAAGTGTATCCGGTGAATTCGGTAGCGCCCTCTCGCTCGGCGATGTCGAACCAATGTTCGCTATCCGCCGCTGCGCCAGAGCCTTTCCATGCTGCTCGCGCTGCCGCCTTCTGCTGCGCCATGGCAGCATCGAAGCCTTCACGGTCGACCGCAACGCCCCGCGCGCGCAGGGCGTCTTCGGTCAAATCGTAAGGGAAACCATAGGTATCGTAGAGCTTGAACGCGGTTTCGCCGGGCAGGCTGTCACCCTCGCCCAGTGAACCGGTCTCTTCGTCGAGAAGTCGCAGGCCCTTTTCCAAGGTTTGGCGGAACCGACTCTCTTCCCGCTCCAGTACTTCCGTAATCAGTGCCTGTGCCCGACCGAGATCCGGATATGCCTGACCCATTTCGCTCACCAGTGTGGGCACGAGGCGATGCATCAGCGGTTTGTCAGCACCCAGCAGATGCGCATGGCGCATTGCCCGGCGCATGATACGGCGCAGAACATATCCACGCCCTTCATTAGAGGGCAGCACGCCATCGGCGATCAAGAAACTGGTCGAACGCAGATGATCGGCGATCACGCGGTGGCTTGCAAGCGCATCGCCTTCTGCCTTCGCGCCGGAATGTTCTTCGCCCGCTGCAATGATGGTCTTGAACGTGTCCGTTTCGAACACGTTATGGACACCTTGCAAAACGGTAGAAATCCGCTCCAGCCCCATGCCCGTATCGATGCTGGGACGCGGCAGGTTTCCCGCAATCTGGTCGTTTTCCTGCAAGTGCTGCATGAAAACGAGGTTCCATATTTCAACGAAGCGATCGCCATCTTCGTCAGGCGATCCCGGCGGTCCGCCAGCGACTTCGGGGCCATGATCCCAGAATATTTCCGAACAGGGACCGCAGGGGCCATCGGAACCCATGGCCCAGAAATTGTCCTTCGTGGCGATGCGAATGATACGATCGTCCGGGAGCCCGGCAATGCGTTTCCATAGATCATAGGCTTCGTCGTCGGTGTGATAGATTGTAACCAGGAGACGCTCGGCATCCAATCCGAATTCCTTGGTCACCAGCTTCCACGCCAGCTCGATCGCCCGTTCCTTGAAATAGTCGCCGAAGCTGAAATTGCCGAGCATTTCGAAGAACGTCAGGTGACGGGCTGTGTAGCCGACATTGTCGAGATCGTTGTGCTTGCCGCCGGCACGAACGCACTTCTGACTGCTGGTTGCGCGCGGCGCCGGTGCAGTCTCTACGCCGGTGAACACGTTCTTGAATGGCACCATGCCCGCGTTCACGAACATCAGCGACGGATCATTGTACGGCACCAGGGGTGCGGAAGGCACGATCTGGTGCTCGTTCCCCGCAAAGTAATCGAGGAATGTGCGGCGGATATCGTTGGTCGTTGTCATGAGGGCGAACTAGGAGCCAATTGCCGCTGCGGCAAGGCGCCCCGCGCGACTAACCCGCTTTCCTTGCCGAAACGATCCAAACGGATGCCTCGAGCGCGACAATACCCTGGTGGCACTTGCGTTCGCAAAGGTTGCGCACTCGGTTCGAAAAGCGGTCCCTTGCCCCCTCATCCATTTCGGACGCCGCGCGCGCTGCCGGGCCAATCAAGGAGAAGTATTCGACGGCATCCTCAACCGGATTTGCCCCGGCACCGACGATCATTGGAAAGTCGAACTTCTCGAAACTGATGCTCTCCCATCCTGATGAAACGAGGATCGATCTTACCCGGTCCTGGTTTGCAAAAGCGAATGGGCCCGGCTCGTGCGGGTCTAGCGCGGGCGGTGCTTCGGGGAGAAGGCGGATGATCTCTGTAAAGAAGGCGTTCTGAGAAGCTTCGCGGAAACAGGAAAACAGGAGCGAGGTACCGGCCCGGCACTGACCGGCAAGATTTGCGAAAGCTGCTGCAGGATCACGGAAGAACATTACTCCATGGCGAGAAACAACCATGTCAGGTGCAGTGTCGTCCGCGCTTTGCCACTCGGCAGCATCCGCCAGAAGGAAACGGGCGTTCGAAAGGTGGCTGCCGCGTTCTTTTGCCACTGCAATGAGTTGAGGAGACACGTCGACCCCGGTGATTGAAATTCCCGGCCTGCCTCGCGCGGTTGCGAGCGAAAGTTCGCCCGCGCCGCAGCCGACGTCCAACACCTCGTCGAAGGTGGATTCCCGCATTCGCTGGAGAAGGCGTTCGGTGAGGACGGTAAAACTGCGATCGGTCCGCCGCCATTGCGAAGCCCAGGTTTCGCCGACACGGCCCTGCCACTCGTCCCTGTTCATCAAACCATGCCTCCCCTGCAGATCCAGTCTATCGCGCTGCGACGCGTCAGACAATCACCATGACGCGAAGAAGCCGGCGGCGATGACCGAAGGATGGCCACCGTCGCCGGCTCCGCTTTCGCAAGACCTAGAGTGATCTTGGGTTCCCAACTAATGTGGAACACCTGGAACACTGTTCTAAGGAGAAAACTCTCCTGCGGTCTTCTTGAGGATCAGCCTTCGGGTTCCGCGTCCGGACCCGTCATCATCTCCTCGGCGACTTCATCGGTTTTGCTGCGAATGGCAGCTTCCAACTTGTCGCAAACTTCGGAATTTTCCTTGAGGAACTTCTTCGCGTTCTCACGGCCCTGACCGATCCGCACGCTATCATAACTGAACCAGGAGCCGGACTTCTCCACGATGCCGGCCTTTACGCCCAGATCGAGAATTTCGCCGATCTTGGAAATCCCTTCGCCGTACATGATATCGAACTCCACCTGCTTGAACGGCGGAGCGACCTTGTTCTTCACCACCTTCACGCGGGTGGAGTTGCCGATCACTTCGTCACGATCCTTGATCTGACCGGTGCGGCGAATATCGAGGCGGACCGAAGCGTAGAACTTGAGGGCGTTACCGCCTGTGGTGGTTTCCGGATTGCCGTACATCACGCCGATCTTCATGCGCAGTTGGTTGATGAAGATGACCATGCACTTGGAGCGGTTGATGGAACCGGTCAGCTTGCGCAGCGACTGCGACATGAGGCGCGCCTGAAGGCCGACGTGGCTGTCGCCCATCTCGCCCTCGATTTCCGCACGCGGCACAAGGGCTGCAACCGAATCGACCACCAGAACATCGATTGCATTGGAGCGCACGAGCGTATCGGTGATTTCCAGCGCCTGCTCCCCAGTATCGGGCTGCGAGACGATCAGTTCGTCGATATCGACGCCCAGTTTCTTCGCGTAAACCGGATCGAGGGCATGCTCGGCATCGATGAAGGCCACCGTTCCGCCAGCTTTCTGCGCCTCCGCCAGCACGTGCAGTGCCAACGTGGTCTTGCCCGAACTTTCCGGCCCGTATACTTCGATCACGCGGCCCTTGGGCAGACCGCCAATGCCGAGTGCGATATCCAGACCCAGCGAGCCGGTGGAGATGGATTCAATATTCATCGCCTCCTTCGAGCCCAGCTTCATCGCCGAGCCTTTGCCGAAGGCGCGATCGATCTGTGACAGTGCGGCGTCCAGCGCCTTTTGACGGTCCACGTTGGTTTCCTTTTCAACAAGCTTCAGATTTGCACTTGCCATGACATGGCCTCCGTCAGTTCGCTAGGGTCGTGTTCAACTCTTCAACGGATGTCTTTGTACGCACTTTGTTCCAGAAGAACAAGAGTGGAACAGAATTTTTGTTGGATTAGCTCGGTTGAGGGCGAAATTCCCACCTTTGTAGCGGGCTCGCGATCCTAATTTGAGACTTCGCCAACCTTCCAGTTGATCGTCCGCGTGCCATTGGCGGGAACGTCAACCTCGATGATTCGCTGGCCGTTGCGGATGCGTTCGCGCAGACCCTGAAATCGCCATCTGGCGGGCGAGCCAAGTTCAAGCCTTACCGTGATGCGGTGCGGATTGGCATTGGTGAGAACGGCACGCGCATTCATCCACTGCGCCCCGCTGCCGCGCGGGTCTTCATCGCCGACGTAGTTGCAGCCGACGAACACCTGCGATGAATCGCCAAGTGCCAGCTCCACGTCCTGACCGGATGCATAATCGCGCAAGTCTTCCTCCGCTACCAGCAGCTCTCCGCGTGGGCCGCGTTCGAACACCGAAACCGTGCCGGAAGGCAACGCAACGCCCAAGCCATGATCCTCGTCGTTCACGGTTTCCAGCATGATGCGCGTGGCGCGCGGTCCGCTCTCGTCCCATTGCCACGGGCTGCACTCGGATTCGTAAACCAGTTCGCCTTCCACACTCTCTTCGCGCAGGAACGCGACCTGTTTCAACCCTTGCGCGTTCACGTCTACCGGCACCGGAACACGATAGAGCTTGAGATCGCCAAGCTGCTCCTCTCCCGCCATCACGGCGACAGGCGCTGCAGACTCCATCATTTCGTTTTGAACGCGGGATGCGGTCACGACGACCGCATCGCGCGCCATCATCGCCGGCGGAGGTGGCGGCGGCGGGGGATAGCCAAACCGCGGCACCGGCGATCCTGCTGCCGTGCTGCCGATGGGATAACAGGTAAGGCGCAAGGGGCGCGCCACGGGAGGGTCGGACAGACCCTGCAGGTCGCTCGTCACGTTAAGCGTGCCCGCCACCGCCATCAGTTCGGCATCCTCGAAGCTCTGCCCGTTGTCGTTGAGGATGGTCAGCCAGCTGGTGAGATCGAAGCGCAGATTATCGGGATCACGGCCTTCGTGCAGGGTGGCGACATAGCTCGCTCCCCAGTCGAAGCCCCAGGCCAGATAGGAAAGTGTGACAGTATAAGTGCCGCCGCCTGGGTCGCGGGTATCGATGGAGAAGATCGGATCGGCAGAGAGACCGGCGGGCACGTCGTCGAATGTCAGCCGCTCTGGCAGGCCGGAACAGCGCACGGCCTCGAACCCCTCCTGCGTTTGCAGTACCAGGCCGCCATCGGCGCGGGTGCGGATAATGGCATCCTCGCTCTGCGCTTCACCGCTGCCCGGACTGGTGCGTGTAATGGTGACCCGGTTACCAAGACTGCCGTTTACCAGCGCGGCCGGGCTGAGCAAATCGGCATTGCGGTTCTTTTCTATCGTGCCGCCGGGAAGCCCGGTAACGATGGCAGACACGGCCACCATGCCTTCGGCGACGCCTTCGAACCGGATGCGCGATTCGCCGGGTGGCAGGGTGACGGTGCGCGTTTCGCTGATCATGGCAAAACCCTGCGGCCAATCGGTGTTCATGGTGCCCCCGATACCACGATTGGGATCGCGATAGACGGTGACAGCTAGGCTTTCCGGCTCGGACGCCTCGACAACCGTGCGATCCTGCGCAGCGGCAGGTATCGCCAGCGCCAGTAGCGACAGGATAGGAAGGGACGAACGGGCCATAGCGCCCGTCCTAGAACCGCGTCTCGTATGTCACGCGAACTTCCCGCTCGCCATTGGCGGGCACGGATACCCGATAGAGACGGTTGTCGATGTTGCGCTGTTCACCCGGAACATCCTCGCTCACCACGCGGTAATCCCAACCCCACCAGTAACGACCCAGGCCGGACTGGGTGAGCTCAACTTCCACCGGTTCCGGCTTGGCATTGGTAAAGGTGTAGCGCAGGGTCGTGCGGTAATAGGTGACTGCGCGGTCCACCTGAACTTCGCGTACGGTTTCACCATCCTCGACCACACGGTAGCGGCTGCTTGCCTCATATTCGGCGGCCGTAATGCGTTGGCGATTCTCGATTTCGGCCTTCATGTAAACGTCGAAAGCATCGCCCGTGCGCAGCGAAAGCGTGCTGCCCATCGGGGTGTGGCCAATGCCATTCTCACCGATGAACTGCGGATTGCCCTCGGCATCGCGCTGGTAGAACCGCACCGTTCCGGCTGGCAGTGCATCGCCAAGGCCGCCCTCGCGGCTGGAATTGAAGCTGATTGCAGTGGAAGCGGGTCGGAAATCGTCATCGCTGGCCAGCCAGTCTGCACCGATGGTGTAGACCCTGCGTGCCGGCACATCTTGCACATCGAGGAAGCTGACCTGTTTCGTCTGCGCATTGGCAATCGTGGTGCGGCCATCGATCGGATAGAGGTAGAAGTCGCCCAGCCGCTCCCGGTCGGCGGTCTGCGTGCCAGGACGCACAAGATCGCGGCGCGGACCGCCCGACGAACCGTTAGGATTGCCTGCCACCAACAGCGTATCGGCCTGGTGAAAAGTGGTGCCAGTGGTGTTGGTGAGCGTAACCCAGCCCTGCATGTCGACGGCACCGTTCGACTCGTCAAACAGGGCAACATAGTCCGCCGTCCAACCAAGACCGGGCGTAAGATAGCGGATGGAGGCATCGCGTGTGCCGCTGCGGCTGGAGTTCAGCGTGACCGAGAGGGTTGGTCTTGCGCGCAGGTTTGGCGGCACTTCGTCGAACACCACGCGCACGGGCAGACCATCGTCGCGCAGCACCTCTATCCGGTCGCCGATGCGCAGCACCACGCCACCCACGGTGGAAAGCACTTCGGCGCGTTCGCGGGTTTCGCTACCGGTGGCGGGGTTGGTGCGGATCAGGGTGACGGTACGCCCGATGGCCTTTTCCATCAGCTTTGTCGGCGTCAGCAGGTCGAAATCGAAGTTCTGCTCCACGATTGCCGTATCGTCGGCGTTGAAGCTGAGCGTGGCGGGGCGGATCTGCGCGCTGACATCGGGAAATTCGATGCGCGTCGTGCCGCGTGGGATATTGAGCGGGCGGATGTCCTGCACCAGCGACTGGCCGTTCTGGTAAATAGTGACCGCAACGTCGCCCTGGGCGGTCTCGTCGCTCTGCTGCGCCGAGACTGGTAGCGCCAACATGCTCGCGGTCAGCAGCGTGGCAGTCGTCTTGCAGAATGTCATACGTCGATTCCTCCCTGTCGATCGGTCATGATATAGAGTATCACGATACTGTATCGAGCATGAATGCTCTGTCATGACCAATCGCTACAGGCTAACTGCCCTTGCGCGGGTTCGCCAGTACATCTCCTACCTTGTCGGCAATTTGTTTGACGCTGAAAGGCTTGGGGATGAAGTGCATGGCCTCGATATCGATCTCGTCGCGCAACTGGCTTTCGGCATAGCCCGACATGAACAGCACCGGCAGGTTCGCGTGTAACTTGCGGATTTCTCGCGCCATTGCGGGACCATCCATGCTGGGCATCACCACATCCGATACGACCAGATCGAACTCGTATTTGCCCGATCTGGCGATTTCCAGTCCTTCGTCGCCATCGCTGGCGGTAACGATATCATAGCCTTGCCGCGCCAGTGCCCGTTCCGCCACGGCGCGCACCATGTCCTCGTCCTCCACCAGCAGGATGCAGCCACCGCCGGACCACTCGCTGTCCTTCTCTTCCTCTTCCCTGCGGACCAGTTCCTCTTCGGTCGCCTCGTAAACGGGAAGGTAGATGGTGAAGCGCGCACCCTTGATGCCGCCATCGGCTGCCTTGGCATTGGAGGCAAAGATGAACCCGCCCGACTGCTTGACGATACCATACACGGTAGAAAGACCCAGCCCTGTACCCTTGCCCTGTTCCTTCGTCGTAAAGAACGGTTCGAATATCTGGCCCAGCACCCTGGCCGGAATGCCACCGCCGGTGTCTTCGGCCACCAGTACCGTATAATCTCCCGCCGGAATGATCTCGCTGCCCATGCGGCGGATATCCCTCGCCTCCACCCGGCGCGTAGAGAACGAAAGCGTGCCGCTGGTCCCCTCCCCACCGCCGCTGGACTGGATCGCGTCGCGTGCGTTCACCGCCAGGTTGATGATCACCTGTTCCAGCTGGCGGGGATCGGCGCGCACAGGGCCGAGATCGCGATCGTGCCGCACCTTCAGCGTGATCTTCGCGCCCAGCAGTCGCTTCAGAAGTTGCGAAACCTCGCTCAACACATCGGGCAATTGCAACACTTCGGGTTGCAGGGTCTGCTGGCGGCTGAAGGCCAGCAATTGGCGCGTCAGGCTGGCGGCGCGGTTGGAATTTGCCCTGATCTGCTGAATATCGTCGTAATCGCTGTCGCCCGGCGTATGGCGCAGCAGCATAAGGTCGCAATATCCGATGATGGCGGTCAGCACGTTGTTGAAATCGTGCGCTACGCCACCTGCCAGCTGGCCCACCGCCTGCATTTTCGTAGCCTGCGCCACCTGCCGTTTCAGCCGGGCTTCTTCCGTCGTGTCTGCCAGCGAAAGCAGGACTGCCGCCTCTCCTAATCCACGAACGCCGGCGAGGCCAAGACTGATCGGTTCCTCGGGCTCGTTACGCATGCGCACCGCGATATCGCCGCTGGACGCCGGGCCCTGGCCATAGCGGCGTACGGCATCGGACATCGCCGTCTTGTCGCGCGGCACAACCAGGTCGGACGGATAGGGAGGAAGGTCAGCGCCGATGCTCGATGCGCGGCGGAATGCAGGATTGGCGAACAGGAACTTACCGTCGCGGTTGGTGGTGGCAAGGCCCAGCGGCAATTGTTCCAGCAGGTTTTCCAGCTGCGCTGCCTGCCCCTTGCTCTCCCCGCCCCAGCCGCCAAGACCGATGCCACTGTCGATCAGCAACATGATGGAAGGCGCTTCGGCGGCCGCCTTGCCAGGCACCGCTTCGCGGGCGGATATCGCCGGATCGACGAGGGGCACCTGCACCAGCGTTTGCGGAGAACCCTTCTGCCCTTCTCGCGCAAAATAGATGCGTTCGCGGTCGTCCGAACGCAGCAGGTGGACGAATTCCTGTCCCGACATGCTGGCATTTTCGTCACCCAGCGCGCGGCGTGCCAGCGCTGGGTTGGCAGCGCGTACCATGCCATCGGGCGACACCAGCGCCACGGCAATGCCAGCCGCCCCCAGAACCGTACCGAACAGACCGGTTATATGGCTGCCGATCCCTGCCAGCGGATTGCTGCGAACAACGGGCGAGAACCGCCACACGAGATGGTCGTCACCGCTGCCCGCGCGAACCGCTTCGGCTTCCCATGTCTTCTCTTCATCGGCGATCGTAACAGCTTCTCTGCCCTGCCCATCCCGCCAGGCGGCACGGGCGAGCCGTGTGAGCTTCTCGGCACTCGCCCCGTCGACCGGCAAGCGCGGCGGAGCATTGCTGGATCCGAACCACAATTCGAACGTGGCATTGGCACACACGAGGCGGTTGGCGCGATCGGTGATGGCAACGGCCAGATCGGCCCGCGCTATGGCCGCCACGGTTACGGACCAGTCGGGCTGATCCGGCTCCGGCCTGCTTTGCGTGCCTACGTGCGCCCGGCCTGCGGCAAAGGCGATCAATCCCAACACCACCAGGCCGCCAGCGTAGGCCAGCGTGGCCGTGGAGCTGCCAGTTGCAAGCTGGATAAGCGCAATGCTGGCAAGCACCGCGGCTGCCACGGCAATGCCATCTATCAGTCGACGGGATTCCTGCGCTTTGACGATCTTCATCGGCGTCGCCTTAGCATCGGCTTTGCATGCGCCCTAGATGGGAAATTCCGCAGGTAGCAGAAAGAACTCACTCCGCCGGTTGCGGTGTCTTGATCTTTGCCGGACGTTTGCCCCACTTGCGGGCGACCACGAAGCGCCAGCAGAAGCTGGCGACCAGATAGCCGATCGACGCGCCAACTACCGCCAGCAGGACGAAGCCGAAAGCGGCAACGCCGGCAATCTCCGCCCATTGCGCAAATTCCTGAAACCAGGTGCTTTGAATATGTTCGTTGGCAGTGCCGGACATTCCTGCATCCACCTTAAGCACGAACTGGCCAAGCTTGTGTGCGATCACCGCCCAGAAGGCGACGGTAAACGGGTTGGTGATCAATGTCGTCACCGCAGCCAGTGGCAGGTTTGCCCGCGAAGGCAGCGCCAGCACAACGGCGAGAAAGGTCTGGCCCAGCGGGATGATGAAAGCCGCAAAAACACCCAGCGCCACGCCGCGCGGAACGCTGCGCCGCGTAAAACGCCATAATTCGGAGCGTGCGACGGTGCCGGCGACAGGCGCGAGCCAGCGATTCTTCGCCATCTCGTCTCGCTTGGGCATTTTCGGCATCTGGGCCGAAAGCCACCGTTTCGCCTTTTCCATCATGGAACGGCCTTACTCCTTTGCGCGCCCCTGCCAAGATGGTTCTGGACGGCAGAATAACAACCGTCGCTTAATGGCGACAAGCTGACACTTCATAAATTTCAGGCACGGAGCAGAAGATAATCCCGGCACCCAATTCGCATCAGGAATTATCTTTCAAAATCCTGGCCTTGTCGCGCTTCCAGTCGCGATCCTTGATAGTGGCGCGCTTGTCGTGCGCCTGCTTACCCTTGGCCAGTGCCAGTTCCACTTTTGCGCGCCCACGCCCGTTGAAATAGACCGATAGCGGGACCAGTGTCATGCCCTTGCGCTCCACCGCTCCAACGAACTTGGCGATCTCGCGGCCGTGCAGCAACAATTTCCGGGGGCGCTTGGGCTCGTGGTTGTGCCGGTTGCCATGACTGAATTCAGGGATGTTGGCGTTGATCAGCCAGACCTGTCCATCGCGAACTTCGGCATAGCTTTCGGCGATGCTGCCTTCTCCGCCGCGAAGTGCTTTCACTTCCGTGCCCTGCAAAGCGAGTCCTGCCTCGAAGGTTTCCTCGATGAAGTAGTTGTGCCGTGCCTTGCGGTTTTCGGCGACGACTTTCTGCTTGTCGAACGTGGCTGGTTTGGGGCGTGCCATAAGGTGGCGGCATGTAGGGGCGAAGCGCACGGATTGCAAAGCCAGCTTTACCGCCAAGCTTCACGGATCAGAAATGGCCACTATCGCTGCGGGTGAGGCAATCCATGAAGAATGCCAGTGCGCGCGCAATGATCTCTCTTTCGGGCTGGTCCCGAGAAGATATGTCATCGAACCAAGCTTTTCCGCAGTCGTCGGCAGCGGCAAGGCTGATGGCACCAAACCGCATGGCCCCGCGTGGGGCCACCACTCCCAGGGCGAGACCAGCGCCCATGCTTCTTTGCGCCGCACGCGCCATGGCAAGGGCCAGATCTGCACCAGCCGCGCGGCGGGCGTAGGACCTATCCATGCCAACGGCCTCGCCGATCGCTTGATCGCAATTGAGAATCAAGCCTCCGGCAAACTGGCGGCGATGACTATCCGCAGCCGCGAGTTTAGACGCAATGCCGCCGCCCGAAAAACACTCTGCACAGGCAAG
>CAJXTZ010000052.1 GCA_913061345.1 uncultured Erythrobacter sp. | reverse complement strand
AGCGAGGAGAGATCGAGCGCGCCGCGTTCCAGATGGTCACGCAAACGTCCTGGTGTGCCGACGACGATTGTCGCCCCCGAACGCAATGACTTACGTTCCTGAGAGGGGTTCATGCCGCCAACGCAGGTGGCCACCCGTCCGCCGGCCTTGCCGTACAGCCAGGCCAGTTCGCGGCTAACCTGCAACGCCAGTTCGCGGGTGGGCGCGATTACCAAAGCGAGGGGACCGGTGGCAAAGCGCACACGTTCGTCTTCGCCCAGCAACTGCTCTGCCATTGCGAGGCCGAAGGCGACAGTCTTTCCCGAGCCTGTCTGCGCCGACACCACGAGATCGCGCCCAGCGGCATCCGGTTGTAGAACTTCGGCCTGCACCGGTGTGGCAGAAGCATATTCGCGTTCCGCAAGGGCGGCTTCGAGGCTGGATGGGAGTTTCGGGAATGTCATTGCATAGGCTCGTATGGGGGCAGCCCCCGCAAAAGCGCGGTGAGCAACGGGTTGACTTTGAAAGTGATAGGGGGCGGCAACGCAGTGCCAGCCTCGCGTTGCGGTGCCCCTTAGCCGTATCGAGCGCGTTTGGCTTCAAAAAAGTGCCGCCCGCATCTTCGGACAGACGCGAGAGAGCAGGCGGCGCTTGATATCAGGCGAGGCTTTCCATCAGGAATGCCTTGTTTTTCAAAGAGTCCTCATGTGTGGCGCGGGCAAGGATCGCGGCAACATCGCCGCGCGCTGCCTGGCCTTTCGGGTCCACCTCGTCCCCAAGGCGTATATTCCGGCTACCATCGTCGTCGGTCAGCGCGACGGGGCGAACGATGGTGTAGGACAAGCCCGATTGCATCAGGTGTTCGTCCGCCTCGTGCTTGGCCTGCAGGTAATGCGCCAGCTCGGAATCAGGATCGGGGTCACCTGCGCCCACGGAACTGAGCATCACGAAATGCTTCACCCCTCTGGTACTTGCGGCGTCGATCAGGTTTTTGGCGCCATCCCGGTCGACCTTGTCGGTCATTTCCTCGTCGGTATCTCCGCCCGATCCTGCGGCGAACACCACCACTTCCGCACCCTCGCAGACATCTGGGGACAGGTTCGTCAGATCGGCTTCGCGCAACTGCGCGCCCTCGGGGAGGACACTGGTATCGGATGACTCGCGGTGCATCGCGATGACCTGGTGTCCACCCTCCTGCAATTGATGGGCAAGACGGGCTCCGGTGTTGCCGGTGGCTCCGGCGATGAGAATGTTCATGGCGTCATATTCCTGTGTTGAGAGAGGCGCGCGGCAAATGCAGCGCTGGCACAAGTCCAACAAAGCGCAACACGGAAAGTTGCCCGATTTGTCCCGCTGTCTTCCCGTCATCTCAGCCTTGCTTGACCTTGCAGGTCGCCTCGCTAGAGCGGGCCGCGATGTCAGACCTTCCATCTCCCCCCGGTTTCGCAGCCCTTGCCGCGTCGCGAGACCTCGCCCTGTTCCTGGATTTCGACGGCACGCTGGTAGAGCTGGCGGCAACGCCCGACGGGATCGACGTGCCGCAGAACCTTGCAGAAAGCCTGCACGCCCTGTCGGACAGGCTGGACGGTCGCCTCGCGCTGGTAAGCGGGCGGGCCATCGTGGACCTTGAGCAGCACCTGGGCCCCATGTCGATTGCCAAAGCCGGGTCGCATGGCGGGGACTGTCGCGGTGCGGACGGCAACAATATCGGTGAGATACCCAGTGGATTGCCGCCAGAACTGCTCGCCCGCGTGGCCGAATTCGCAAAGCAGCGCGGTTTCTCGCTTGAAGACAAGCCCCATGGCGCCGCGCTACATTATCGCTCCGATCCCTCGCTGGAAGATGAAGGCGTCGAATTCGCGCAAGCCATGGCACGAGAGGGCGATCTCGACATCAAGCGCGGCAAATGCGTGATCGAGCTGGTGGGACGCGGCGCGAACAAGGGGTCTGCCCTTCGCGGCTTCATGGAATGCGCTCCGTTTGCAGGGGCCACACCCGTATTCGTGGGCGACGATATTACCGACGAAGACGGCATGCGGGCTGCCGACGACCAGGGAGGATTTGGCGTGTTGGTGGGCACGCGGGAGCCGACAGTTGCAAAATACGGCCTTGCAAGCCCTGCTGCAGTGCACCATTGGTTGGAACTGTGAACGCACATACAAGTGATCTCGACCTTTGGCCCATCGGCAACTGCCAGGTTTCCGGCCTTATCGATAACTGCGGCGGCATCGTGTGGGGCTGCGTGCCCCGCGTGGATGGTGACCCCACATTTTGCGCATTGCTCAATGGCGATTCGCAGGACGTCGGCGTTTGGCGTTTCGAACTGGAGGGGCAAGTCAGTGCCCACCAGGAATATATCCGCAATACACCGATATTGCTGACGCGGCTCGAATCCGAAGATGGCAGCGCGGTGGAAGTTCTGGATTTCTGCCCCCGCTTCGAACGTTCGGGCCGCATGTATCGACCGGTTGCTTTTGCTCGCATCGTGCGGCCCATCGCGGGCAATCCGCGGATCAAGGTCGTGATGAAGCCGATGAAGAATTACGGCGCGGCCCTGGCAGAAAGCACCAGTGGCACGAACCATATCCGCTACCTCACCACCGGGCAGGCGCTGCGCCTTTCCACCGATGCAGCGGTTGGATACATCCTCGAAAATCGCACGTTCCGGATAGAAGACGACACGCATTTCTTCCTCGGCCCGGACGAGCCCTTCGTCGGCAACTTGCGAGAGCAGGTGCGCCGGATGGAGCAATCCACCCGCAGCTATTGGCAGAACTGGGCGCGCAGCCTGGCGACGCCCTTCGAATGGCAGGGCGAGGTTATCCGCGCCGCGATCACGCTGAAGCTGTGCCAGCACGAGGAAACCGGCGCTATCGTCGCCGCGCTCACCACTTCCATTCCCGAGGCGCCCCATTCGGAGCGTAATTGGGACTATCGCTACTGCTGGATTCGCGATTCCTATTACACCGTGCAGGCCCTGAACCGTCTTGGCGCGCTGGATGTGCTGGAAAAGTATCTCGCTTACCTGCGCAATATCGTGGACGATGCGAAGGGCGGACAGATTCAGCCGCTCTATTCCGTGATGGGCGTTGCCGAACTGAACGAGACAACCGCCAGCTGGCTAGCGGGCTATCGCGGCATGGGGCCGGTGCGCGTGGGCAATGCTGCTTACAAACAGGTGCAGCACGATTGCTATGGCCAGATCGTATTGCCGACGGTGCAGGGCTTCCTCGACAAGCGTTTGCTGCGCATGGCCGACGATCGCGATTTCGAGAGCCTGGAGCAGGTGGGCGAGATGGCGTGGAAGATGCACGACCAGCCCGATGCCGGATTGTGGGAATTTCGCACGCGGCAGGAAGTGCACACCTATTCCGCAGTCATGAGCTGGGCCGCGTGCGACCGACTGGCCAATGCTGCCGGATATCTGGGCAAGGACGACCGGGCGGCACTCTGGCGCGAACGTGCCAATACCATCGCCGCCACGATCGAGGCGAAGGCGTGGAAGGAAAATGGCGGGAAGGGCGATCATTACGGCGCCAGCTTCGAAAGCGATTACCTCGATGCCAGCCTGCTGCAATTGCTGGAACTGCGCTTTATCGATCCTGACGACGAAAAGTTCCTCTCCACCTTCGATATGATCGAGAAGGAACTGCGGCGCGGCGAACACATGCTGCGCTATGCGGCAGAAGATGATTTCGGCGCGCCTGAGACGGCTTTTAACATCTGTACCTTCTGGCTGATCGAGGCGCTTGCCCTGATGGACCGCAAGGACGAGGCGCGGCAATTGTTCGAGACCATGCTGGACCACCGCACGGGCTCTGGCCTGTTGTCGGAAGACATGGATTTCGAAACGGGTGAGTTGTGGGGGAACTTCCCGCAAACATATTCCTTGGTTGGTATAATCAACTGCGCCTCGTTGTTGTCGAGAAGCTGGAACACCGTTCGCTAGGAGGCTGAAATTGCCGCGTCTTGTCGTTATCTCGAACCGTGTTGCCGTACCGAAGGCGCGCGGGGTTGCCGGGGCGCAGGGCGGCCTTGCCGGGGCGCTGAACTCGGCCCTGAAAGTTAACGGGGGTATCTGGTTCGGCTGGTCCGGACAGGAAACCGAGGAATTCACGGGGTCGATAAACTATGTCAAATCCGCAGACGGCGTTACCACTGCCACGATCGACCTCGAACATCAGGATCTCGAAGAATACTACAATGGCTATGCCAATTCCACACTGTGGCCGCTGTTCCATTACCGTATCGACCTGACCCAGTACGAACGCGAGTTCGGCAAGGGGTACGAGCGGGTCAACACCCGCTTTGCGGAAAGTGCACTGCCGCTCATTTCCGAAGGCGACCTGGTATGGGTGCATGACTATCATCTGATGCCCATGGGTGAACGCCTGCGATCCATGGGTGTGAAAAACCGTATGGGCTTTTTTCTTCACACGCCCTGGCCACCCACCAATCTCTTCGTGTCGCTTCCCTATCATGAGCGATTGGTGCGGGCGCTGTTGCATTACGACCTGATCGGTTTCCAGAACGACACCTGGCTCGACAGCTTCCTGCACTATTGCTGGAAGGAAATGGGGGCCGATGTGAATTACGAGACAGGCGAGGTAACGGTGGACGGACGTACCACGATCGCGCGCGCCTATCCCATCGGCATCGATTACGACTTCTTCACCGCCAAGGGCAATACGGGCGAGGCGCGGCAGGCCGCGCAGCGCCTGCTATCCTCAACCCGCCACCGTACCGCGATGATCGGTGTTGACAGGTTGGACTATTCGAAGGGTCTGCCTGAACGGATGGACGGCATCGCCCGCTTCTTCGATCGCCATCCGGAACGGGTTCGCGATCTTGTCTTCATTCAGATTGCGCCGCCCAGCAGGGAAGATATCGACAGCTACCAGCAAATTCGCGAAACTCTGGAGCAGAAGGCGGGGCAAATAAACGGTGCGCGTTCGGAGGTGGACGTCGTGCCCATTCGCTATGTCAACAAAGGTCATTCGCAAGAAGAACTGTACGGTTTCTACCGTGCAGCAAAGATCGCGCTTGTTACGCCTCTGCGCGACGGAATGAACCTTGTTGCCAAGGAATATATCGCCGCACAGGATCCCGAAGATCCCGGTGTGCTGATCCTCTCCCGCTTTGCTGGAGCAGCCCAGCAACTGGATTGCGACGGTGAAGGCGCGCTGTTGGTCAACCCCCATAGCGTGGACGATATCGCCCACAATATTCGCCTTGCGCTCGACATGCCTCTGGAAGAACGCAAGAGCCGCTATGACAAGCTGATCGTCACGGTGCGCGAAGAGAACGTGCAGCGGTGGACCGAGAATTTCATCGAGGATCTGGGCAACGCCCCTCATTGAACCGAAAGGGGCAAAACTGCTCCCCCGGTTCGATATTAGATTGTGGCGAGCAGGGCGTGGACCGACATGGCCAGGAGGATCAGGCTGGAAACCGCGAACAGTGTCAGCCGGACGGGGATGGTGTTCACCAGCGCCTGCCAGAATGAATGCACCACGCGCACGCCGACATAGGACCAAGCCAGAACAAGATCGAGCTGCGAGCCGCCGGTAAGCGCCAAAATCACCACGACCACATAGAACAGCGTTGGCTGCTCCATGAGGTGGGTGTAATTGTGGGCCTTCCACTGGATCTGATCGGGAATGACCCCATCCAGATCGCAGCCGCGCCCGCCCCGAGACTTGTCTGCGGGCATTTTCAGCTTGGCCAATGCTGGCAGGCGCGTGGCCGCCATCCATATCAGCATGATCATGGACCACAGGGCAAGCGCCGCCGCGGGGGCAAGCATCTCGATATTCATGGCTTTCCCCTCCCTCGATTTAGCGAAGGTTGTGCGCCTGCATTTAGATTGTCAATTCGCCTCACGCGGCTGAAATCACCTTTGCGAACTGGTTCGGGTCGACATTGCCACCTGACAGGATGATAACCGTCGTGCCATCGAGCTTCGCCTTGCCCGATAGGGCGGCAGCCAGTGCCACGGCGCCGCCCGGTTCCAGCACGAGGCGCAGGTTGGCGAAGGCGAAACGCTGCGCATCGCGCACCTCATCCTCGGTTACACGCAAGCCATAATCGCACCGCGCCTTCAGCACGGCGAAGTTGATCGGACTGGTCTGAAAGGTTTGCAAGGCGTCGCACGCCGTAGGCGGCGGGGAGGTACCGACTGATTGTATCTCACCCGCTTCAATAGATCTGCACACATCGTCCCAGCCTTCAGGTTCCACTGGAACGATTGCGGCGTCCGGACAGGCCAGCGCTAGCCCGGCCGACAATCCACCACCGCCGCAGCAGGCAAGAATGCGCGTTGCGCGAGGGGCGCCCTGTTCCTGCAACTGGGCAAGCACTTCGATCCCGGCGCTACCTTGTCCCTCAATCACCCAGGGGTTTGCAAAGGCGTGGACGTAGGCCGCACCCTTGTCCGCCGCCAGACCTTGCGCGATCTCCTCGCGGTTCTGCGTCATTCTGTCGTAGGTGACGACCTTGGCACCCAGTTCCCTTGTGCGGGCGAGTTTTATGGGCGGTGCATCCTGGGGCATGACGATCGTCGCTTCGATACCAAGCCGCCGTGCCGCCCAGGCCACACCCTGCGCATGGTTGCCACTGGATACTGCCACCACCCCGTTCGCGCGCTCATCTTCGTTCAAAGCGCTTAGTCGGTGCCAGGCCCCGCGGATCTTGAAGGCGCCGACAGGTTGCAGGCATTCCGCCTTTACCCAGACCTTCGCGCCCTTGATTTCCAATCGGATCAGCGGCGTTGGAGGCAAGATCTCGGCGACTTTGCGAGCGGCTTCGAGAACGCCATTGTGGGTCGGTTGGCGCATGGTTTCAGGGTTTGTCATGAACGCGATCGTATGGCGAAGATGCGCTCGCGTGGCCAGCGCCTTCGCGCTTCCCTACATCGGGCCATTACAGGATGACAGACACATGCCAGCACGCGCTATTCCTGTTTCGCGGAACTGCGACGTTCCCGGCATGCCTGGGGCCGACAGTTTTTCGCGCCGGCACCGTGTTCCATGTGTTCCACATTAGGCTGGAAAATCCTTCCATTTCGCGCCGTTTTGAGGAACGGGGAACGCCGCATCCCGTTTTGCGGACAAGACGGACAGGAGAATAGCCAGAATGACCGATTCGAAGATCAACGACACGCGTAAGGCCGAACTGCTTTCCAGCACTGTCGAACATATCGACATTACCAGTTTCGACGCGCGGCCGATCATCGATTCGATGAAGAAGATGAGCTTCACCAGCCGCGATCTGGCCAACGCCACGGGCATCTACAATCAGATGCTGGAAGACAAGGATTGCAGCATCTTCCTGGTTATCGCTGGCTCCACCAGCGCCGCTGGGTGCATGGATCTGTATGCAGAGCTGATCCGTTCGAACATGGTCGATTGCGTAGTGGCGACGGGCGCCACCATCGTGGACATGGATTTCTTCGAAGGGCTTGGCCACAAGCATTACCAGGCGCTGGAAGTGCCCGACGACGATACGCTGCGCAGCCTCTATATCGATCGCATCTACGACACCTACATCGATGAAGAGCAGTTGCAGGACTGCGACTTCACTATCAACAAGATCGCCAACACGCTGGAGCACCGGGGCTATTCCAGTCGCGAATTCATTCGGGAGATGGGCAAATATCTGGTCGAGAACGGCAAGAAGGACAACAGCCTCGTCAAGCTGGCCTACGAGCATGATGTGCCAATCTTCTGCCCGGCCTTTGTCGACAGCTCAGCAGGCTTCGGTCTGGTGAAGCACCAGGTCGACCAGATGGAGAAGGGCGAAGGTTACATGATGATCGACGCTATCGCCGATTTTCGCGAACTGACCCAGATCAAGATCGAGGCTGGCGAAAGCGGCCTGCTGATGATTGGCGGTGGCGTGCCCAAGAACTTCATCCAGGATACCGTCGTATGTGCCGAGATACTCGGACACGAGGACGTGTCCGTGCACAAGTACGCCGTTCAAATCACCGTCGCCGATGTGCGCGACGGTGCGTGTAGTTCTTCCACGCTGCAAGAGGCGGCGAGCTGGGGCAAGGTGAACACCGGGATCGAACAGATGGTGTTTGCAGAAGCAGGTTCGGTGATGCCGCTGCTGGCCAGCGATGCCTATCACCGCGAACACTGGAAAAGCCGGGAAAAGCGCCGCTGGGCGAAGCTTTTCGACAAGTAGACGCACGGTATGAGGGGCGGGCTATCTCTGACCCGTCACCGGTTCGCGACTGTTAAGCTCGCGCGCAAGGTCGGCAATGCGGGCGAACTGGTCAACGGTGGTCTCCATCCGGCGGCGATCGTGGCGCGCTTCGATATGACCGCTCTCGAACATGTTGCCCGCCTTTAGTGTCACCACCAGATTGCCCTCATGAAAGATCGTGGTCACGTCGTCGCCGCGATAACTCTGCTCCACCGCGATAAGGCGCTCGACGTAAAGCGGGTCGATCAGGTGCCGCGCCTCGGTCTGGTCGGTGGTGAAGATATCGAACTTGTCCTCGAAGTCGGGGTGGGTCATTTCGGCATAGTCGAGCCGCTTGCCGATCACTTCGATGGTGTCCTTCTTGGCGCCGTAAAAGTGCCTGAACGCGTTGTCTCGAACGAGCAGGGTGGTGCCATGGAACCGGCGCGAATAGCCAACGCTCATGATGATACCGCGGAACACGGTTACCCAGCGGCGGTTCTTTCCCGACCCGCGCTTCTCCTCCAGTTTGACCTCGTGCAGCGAAAATGGAATATCGCCTATATGTCCGCTCCAATGATCTTCAAAGCTGGCGCGGTCGTATTTTGGAAGTAGCCTGCATGACTTGGCCAGTTCGAACGGCATGCCGGGATCACAGTCGTGCCGGTATTCCAGCCCCAGTGTCCCGGCTATCGCTTCGTTGATACCGACCTTGACTGTTTTCACTGCCTTGGTGACCGGACGCTGCGCCCAGGCAAAGCCTGCTGCGCCAAGCACCGCGCCACCCCAGGCGACCGGGGCGAAGTCGACCTGGAACGCGATCAAGACGAAAAGCGCCAACGGCAACAGTATGATGAGGACGATGAACCGGCGGTTCCAGGTCTTTTTCTTCGCCTCCGCGCGAACTTGCTCCTGCCCTTCCAGCCACCGCCCCAATTCGCCCGCCATCAGAGCGTCTACATCCGGGCGATCGATCATCAACTTCCCCCTTTATCGCCGCGCTAGGCGTAAACCCGTTGCCTTTGACCACCATCGTGGCACACTATTATTTAACAAGGGTAGGCTAGGGGCAAAATCATGGAATTGATAATCGCAATTGTCGTCATCGTCATGCTGCTTCTTGTGCTGGTTGGCATCTATAACCGGCTCGTGGCGCTGCGGCAGAATGTGAACCAGGGCGTGGCCGACATTGATGCGCAGCTACGCCAGCGGCACGATCTGATCCCTAATCTGGTGAACACGGTGAAGGGCTATGCCGATCATGAACAGGAAACGCTCGAACAGGTTATCCTCGCTCGCAACACGGCTGCGCAGGGGACTATCAACTCGCAGGATGAGGCGCAGTTGCGCGTCGCGCTGGATCGTTTGCTGGCGTTGGGGGAGGCTTATCCCGACCTCAAGGCTTCAACCAATTTTCAGCAGTTGCAACGTGAACTGTCCGATGTGGAAGACAAGCTGGCCGCCGCACGCCGTGCGTTGAACGCCGCCGTTTCTCGCTTTAACACAGGTAGAGAGACATTTCCGGCCGTGCTGTTTGCCGGAGCGCTGGGTTTCGAAGAAGCCGATTTTCACCGTCTGGACGACAGCGAAAAAGGCGTGGTCGATCAGGCACCCAACGTGCAGTTCTAGGGCCTGCTCCCTACGAGGCTCGACCCAACCGATTTCTCTTGCAATTCAGCCTATGCGGCTTAAATGCGCGCTTCCGCTGCCCCAAGGGATTCCCACCGCAAGGCAGCTACTTGTTCGGTTAACACCTTAGGGGGTCCCTTGAATTGCTCCAGTATCCCGATGCCAAGGCTGTAGTCCGCGCCCTCGAGCCGGACGAACCCGTGACCCTTCTTCGCCCGCATGCGGCGTCGCGCGCTGCCCGCTTCTTTACGCAGAAGTTTCCGGGCAAGGCGATGTATGCCGTGAAGGCGAACCCTTCTCCCGACCTGATCCGCATTCTTTGGGACGCGGGCGTCACGCACTACGACGTGGCCTCCATCGCAGAGGTGCGCATGGTGCGCGACACGCTGCCCGATGCCGTTTTGTGCTTCATGCACCCGGTGAAGACCCGCCGCGCGGTGCGTGAAGCCTATTTCGAACATGGCGTAAGAACCTACAGCCTCGATACGCTGGAGGAACTGGAAAAGGTCGTGGAAGCGACCACTACCGAAGATGGAACGCGCGCGAGCGATCTTAATCTGCTGGTGCGGCTGCGCGTGTCGTCCGAACATTCCGAATTGTCGCTTGCGGCCAAGTTTGGCGTCGATCTGGCCGATGCCGCTCCCTTGCTGCAAGCCACGCGCCAGCATTGCGATGCGTTGGGCATCTGCTTCCACGTCGGCAGCCAGGCCATGACGCCGTTTGCCTATGTTCAGGCGCTGGAACGCGTTCGCGCAGCCATTGCCGAGGCCGCGGTCACCGTGGATATCATCGATGTGGGCGGAGGATTCCCCAGTGTCTATCCCGATCTCGATCCGCCGGCGCTGGAAGACTATTTTCAACTGATCCATCAGCATTTCGAAGCGCTGCCGATTTCGTATTCGGCGGAGCTTTGGGCGGAGCCGGGCAGGGCGCTTTGCGCTGAGTATTCCTCCATCATCGTAAAAGTGGAGAAACGTCGCGGAGACGAACTGTACATCAACGACGGCGCCTATGGTGCGCTGTTCGACGCGGCGCATGTCGCATGGCGCTTTCCTGTTACCGCACTGGAAGATGACCTGCGCAATCCGTTGGCCGAGTTCTCTTTTTACGGCCCCACCTGCGACGACGCGGACTACATGAAGGGTCCCTTCATGCTGCCCGAAGATATCCAGGCCGGCGACTACATCGAGATCGGCATGCTTGGCGCTTATGGCGCAGCAATGAAGACGGCGTTTAACGGCTTTGGCGCAAGCGAGGCCGTGCTGGTGGCGGATGAGCCCATGTCCAGCCTCTATCGCGGCGATCGACCCGATCCGCGCGAAAGCGACAATGTGGTAAGCCTTCGCTGACGCGTGTTTACGCAGCTGCGGATCAATTGCGCTGGACGGTCACCTGCATGAACTGCGGCTGGCTTTTAGGGCCGTCGCCCAGCATCGAATCCGGGTAATTGCCCGGCGGCAGTGACGTAAGCGGCATGCCAGCAGAAGCTAGCACATAGGGCGAGACGCGGTGGCGCGTGCACAATCCGCCTGACCCATCACTGATCAGAGGTGTTTCGAATTCGACGCCGATCGTGGCATCCTCCGATCGGCGCACATTGCATACGGCCAGTTGACCACCGCCCAGATCGAGCACCAGGCCCGCGCCTTCAGGAACGCCAACCAGCCCCTCGATCCGCGAACCTGTCTTGCTAAGATCGCGCATCACTGCTTCGTAGCGGTGATCTTCGTGGATTACGCCAATACGGCGGAACACGCTGCGGCGTTCAGGTCTGTACTGGTCAGGGCCGCTGGGCTCGATCTTGTAACCGCCGTTGGCGATCTCCTCGAGAATCTCGCACTGCGGGCGCGCCTTGGAATAGATCCATCCCTGTATGTACTTGGCGCCTTTCTTGCAGATCAGTTCGAACTGGTCGAAAGCTTCGACGCCTTCCACCGTGACATCCATACCAAGCGCGTTGGAAAGACCGATGATGGCAGAAATGATTTTGGCGCTGTTCTGGTCTTTCTGCGTGCAGCTATCGACGAAGCTCTTGTCCACCTTCAACTTGTCGAATGGGGCAGAGCGCAGGTAACTGAGCGAGGAATAGCCGGTACCGAAATCATCCAGGGCAAGACGCACACCGAGGTGCTTGAGCGCGTTGAAGGTCTTTTCGGTGGTCTCCAGATCACCGACGAATACGGTTTCGGTAAGCTCCAGTTCAAGCCGGTCCGGGTCCAGCCCGGTTTCAGCAAGGACTTGCGTCACTACGGCGATGAAGCCCTTGTTAGCAAACTGCTTCGCCGACACGTTGACGGCGACGCGCACGTTTTCAGGCCAGCTGTAGGCATCTTCGCAGGCGCGCCGAAGCGCCCATTCGCCAAGACGATTGATAAGGTCCGAATCTTCGGCGACGGGAATGAAGTGGTTGGGCGGAATATTCCCTTTGTCGGGGTGTTCCCATCGCATCAGGGCCTCGAACCCGACAATGGTGTTATCGCTGGTTCGCACGACGGGTTGATAATGCAGCTTCAGCTGTTCTTTCTCCATCGCCATGCGCAGATCATCGAGCATGATCTGACGTTCCTGCTCAACATCTTTCAGTTCTGCCGAATAGAAGCGGTACATGCCGCGCCCGCCGTTCTTTGCAGCATAGAGTGCAAGGTCGGCGGAGCGGGTCAGTTCATCGCGCTCCAACCCATCGTAGGGGGCAATCGATACGCCTACGGAGGCACCTATGATCGCGCGCTTTCCCTCGACCTGGTAGGGGGAAGACAGCATCTGGATGATCTTGTCAGCCAGCTCCCCCAGCTCGCCACGATCGTCGACATCGGGCAGAATGACCTGGAATTCATCGCCGCCAAGCCGTCCGATCTCGCCGCGGTTGCCGACAACGGCGCGCAGCCGGTCGCCGACCTGTCGCAGAAGTTCGTCACCAGCAGGGTGGCCCATCGTATCGTTGACGTATTTGAACTTGTCGAGATCCATCATCAGCAGGGCGCACGAACGCTTTGCGGATTTGTACGCGGAGAGGGTGGAATCCAGACGACGGTCCATACGGTGGCGGTTCGCCAAGCCGGTAAGGGAATCGAACTCGGCAGCGTGCGAATCTTCGAGCTTGCGTTGAAATTCTAGGGTGATGTCTTTGGCACTTCCGCGATAACCCTGGAACGTACCGTCAGCCGACACCTTGGGATGTCCGCTAAGCGCCCACCATTTGGGGCGGTTGCTATCGCTTCCGAATTTCACCACGAGATCAGTCAGCTTGTTGCGCGCCGAAAGCTGGAAATTGAGGGGCCTGTCGGACCTCTCGTCTGGATTGGAGCGGTCAACCTCGAACAGTTCCACAAGTGGCTGGCCGATCATGGCAGAGGGATCGCGGCCGAGGTTCTGGAATGCGCGATCGGAGAGATAGATCAGTCGGCCTTCGGCATCGCTGGCCCAGATCCAGCCGATCCCGGCCTGTTCGAAGTCGTCGAGAACCTCAAGCCGTAAAGCGTCGTTACCGGCAACCTTTCCTCCGGCAAATCCTTTGAGAAGCCCTCTGACTGCCATTTCACTCCAACATATTCTTCACGCGCGGATATTTCCGCCGTTCGTTGGGAAGCAGTGGCATGTAATGGTTAACTTGTCGCTAAATACGGGCTGGGAACTGGTGCTAGCCGGGCACGCTTTCAGCGTCGAAGACCGAGCTAGGCTGCTTCGCGCAATTCCAGGTCGAGCCGGTCCCAGATTTCCACCAGTGCCTTTGTAAGTTCATCCATCATGGCTTCGCTATGGGCAGGGCCGGGGGTAAAGCGCAAACGCTCCGTCCCGCGCGGCACGGTGGGGAAGTTGATCGGCTGAACATAAACGCCGTATTCGGCTAGCAGGATATCGCTGATCTTCTTGGCGCGAACAGGGTCACCTACCATCAACGGCACGATATGCGTGGTGGAATCCATGACCGGCAGTCCGGCATTGCGCAACTTCTGCTTCAGCATACCCGCCGCAGCCTGCTGCGCGTCGCGTTCCACACAGCTCCCCTTGAGATGCTTTACCGAGGCGAGCACACCAGCAACGAGCACCGGACTGAGTGAAGTGGTGAAGATGAAGCCGGGCGCGTAGGAACGGATGCAATCGATGATCTTGCGACTGGATGCGACATAGCCGCCCATCACGCCGAAAGCCTTGCCTAGGGTTCCCTCGATCAGGTCGATACGGTGCGCCGCATCGTCCCGCTCCGAAATGCCGCCACCGCGCTCGCCGTACATGCCCACGGCGTGCACTTCATCGATGTAGGTGAGGGCGTTGTATTTCTCTGCCAGATCGCAGATCGCATGGATCGGTGCGACGTCGCCATCCATCGAATACACGCTTTCGAATGCGATGACCTTGGGCGTGTCGAAATCTTCGGCAGCGAGCACCTGCTCCAGATGCTCCATGTCGTTGTGACGAAAGATGCGCTTCTCGCAACCGGAATTGCGAATGCCGGCAATCATGCTGGCATGGTTCAGCTCATCAGAGAAGATCATGCAGCCCGGTAGCAGCTTGGCCAGCGTGGAAAGGGTTGCATCGTTGGATACATATCCGCTGGTGAAAAGCAGTGCAGCTTCCTTGCCATGCAAGTCTGCCAGTTCGTTCTCCAGCTCGATATGGTAATGCGTGTTGCCGCCAATATTGCGGGTGCCCCCTGAACCTGCGCCCACATCGTGCAGCGCCTCTTCCATCGCCTCTACCACCTTGGGATGCTGGCCCATGGCGAGGTAATCGTTGGAGCACCAGACGGTGATCGGCTTGGGACCGTTGTGGCCTGCAAAACAGCGCGCATTGGGGTAGGCGCCCTTGTTGCGCAGGATATCGATGAAGACGCGGTAACGTCCCTCGGAATGCAGGCGGTCAATCGCCCGGTCGAAGATCTGGTCGTAGTTCAGCGTATCTGTCCAAGCTGCGCCGCATCCAGATTCGCGGCCGTTCGTTCCTGCGGATTTAGTCAAGAAGCTTAATGTTTTAAAGCACGGAGTTTGCGAACCGTTCTCATTACAGTGGCAGGATTCTGCCGATTCCGTAGCGCTCCAGTCCACCAAAGAGTTCCACGTCATCCAGTCCTGCGCCAGTCACGATCGCCAGATCATCACCGTGTCGATCGAATGACTGGCCTTGTGTCAGATATGCGATGCGGCGGGCAATCCCCTCAGCACCGTCGATAAATTGCACTTTTTTGCCGAAAGCCTCGGCCAGTTCGGTCTTCACCAGTGGAAAATGGGTGCAGGCCAGCACGACCGTATCGATCTCGTCGCCACCATCCTGGTTCAACAACCCCTCGGCCGCCCGTATGAAAGCGGACGGGTCGGGTGCTTGACCGCGAAGTTTGCTCTCGGCGGCAGACACCAGTTCGGGCGCGGCATGGCGCAACAGGCGATTGCCATTGGCAAATTCGGCCTCGAGATTGTCGACATAGGCCTGCCGGATCGTGGCAGCCGTTCCCAGCAGCCCGATGGTTCCGCTGCGCGTCAGGCCGGCGGCCGGCTTTATCGCTGGCACGGTGCCGACGATCGGCGTTTCCAGCACGTCGCGCACCATCCCCAGCGCAATGGTACTGGCGGTGTTGCAGGCAATGCAAATAATGCGCGGATGATATCGTTCGGCAAGCCGCCCCAGAAGTCCGGCGACCCTTGCGGCAACTTCTGCCTCGGTCTTCTCACCATAAGGCAGGCCGGCGGTATCGGCGGCGTAAATGACAGGTGCCTGCGGGAGTTGCGCGCGCAATTCAGATAGCACGGTGAGTCCGCCGAAGCCTGAATCGAACAGCAGGATGGGGGAATTCGACTTCACTTTCTGCACTTTGTGCTCACCCTGCGCTTGTGGAATGAAGCCCATTCCCGTTAACGGTGCGCTATAAGACATTGCGGTCCTCGAACAAGCTCGGGGCAGGCGGGAGTATGAATTTGGACCAGTTTCTTGGATTTCTCCTGGGATATATTGCCGGTTCCATCCCGTTTGGCCTGCTGCTGGCCAAGGCAGGTGGCAAAGGCGATATCCGCAATATCGGCAGCGGCAACATCGGCGCCACCAATGTGCTGCGCACCGGCTCCAAGAAGCTTGCTGCCGCCACCCTGCTGCTGGATCTGGCCAAGGGCCTGGTGCCTGTGCTGTTGGCAAAGGCGCTGTTGGAACAGCCTGCGACCACGCCGGATGCCTTTTTCGGCCCGGTGCCCCTCGCCGCATTGAGCGCAGTTCTGGGACATTGCTTTCCCGTCTGGCTAGGCTTTAGAGGCGGGAAGGGCGTGGCAACCAACCTGGGTGTCAGCATCGGCCTCGCCTGGCAGATCGGCCTTGCCTATGCATTGGTTTGGCTGGTGGTTGCGTTTCTTTCGCGCATCAGCTCGCTTGCCGGAATGTGCGCCGTGATCGCCGCTGCAATGGCCGCCGCTGCGCTGGGTTTCATGGGCTATGTTCCCTGTCTCTTATACACATCTGACGCTGCCGACGAAGAGGATAG
>CAJXTZ010000051.1 GCA_913061345.1 uncultured Erythrobacter sp. | reverse complement strand
TCGTCGGCAGCGTCAGATGTGTATAAGAGACAGCTTCAAGATTGTAGGCTGGGGCTGGTTCTATCTATCGACCATCCTCGACGACTTCTCGCGCTATGTGATTGCCTGGAAGTTGTGTACGACGATGAAGGCAGAGGACGTCACCGATACCCTGCAGTTGGCATTGACTGCCTCAGGTTGTGATCAGGCCCATGTTCGGCACCGGCCTCGTTTACTCTCGGACAATGGCGCCAGCTACATCTCTGGCGAACTGGCTGATTGGCTTGAGGACAGGCAGATGGCTCATGTTCGCGGCGCCCCGTACCACCCTCAGACCCAGGGCAAGATCGAGCGTTGGCACCAGACCCTCAAGAACCGCATCTTACTGGAGAACTACTTCTTGCCCGGCGATCTGGAGACCCAGATCAAGGCCTTCATCCACCATTATAATCACCGCCGATACCACGAAAGCCTCGGCAATGTGACGCCAGCCGACGGCTACTTCGGTAGAGTCGAAGCCATCATCAAACAGCGTGAAAGGATCAAACGGAAGACCATCGAACACCGGCGCTTGCAGCACCGCAAGTTCGCCGCCTAACATCAACCCCCTGACGAGGTCCGCACTCCGCTAATCTACGCCGCGAGTTGTGCCGAATGTTCTGACGACGGACAAGGCCAATCCAGTCCACCTCAAACGACCGTTTCAGATGATCGCTGCCATAATGGGTCGGGCCCTCCGGGCAGCGCCTGGCTAATCCCTGGAGAGAAGAACGAGCGGAAGGACGTGTGAACAGCGAAAGAGGCCCTGCCGTTTCCGGCAGAGCCTCCTATGGCTGGTTCGATGGCGCCGGATCAGTCGATCGGAGGAGCGTCCTGGTTGTCGCCGCCATTGGCCCGCGAGAGGAAATCGACCTTGTCGGCAAGGATCTCCGAGCCATACCGCGTCACACCGTCCTGGTCTTCCCACTGCGTGTAGTGGATGCGGCCCTGGACCGAGACCAGCTGGCCTTTCGAGCAATACTGGCCGACGGTCTTGGCGAGGCCGTTGAAGCAGGTCACACGGTGGAATTCGCTGTCCTTGGCGGTGTAGCCGTTCTCGTCCTTGTAGGTCTTGCCGTCCTTGTCGCGTGCAGGACGATCGGTGACGACAGTGATCCCGGTGACGCTGGTGCCGCCCTTGGTCTCGCGGGTGTCGGGATCGCGGGCGATGCGGCCGGTGAGGATTGCGATATTGGTCATGATCAAATTCCTTCAGTTCCTCAAACCGGAGACCATCTCCGGCTTGCGAACATCCAGAAGAAGCAGGGCATGGGAGGACTGCACCGCAGGAGCGAAGCTCCAAGGGAAACCTGTTCGTGACGGGTGGTGCGGGCAGGCAGCGCAGCTGCCAACACGGCCGTCAAAGGAACGGGTTGCTGTCCTCAGCTGACCTGGTTCAGGACTGTTCGCGGCAAAAGCTGGATGGGTATCGGGTGCGGGTCTGAAGGTGCCAGGACCCCGCTGCAATCACCCTACCCCATCGCCTTCCGATGCCACCAGGAGATCCATGAAATTGCGGGCTGAACCCCTTTCATCTGCCTTGTCGAACACGGCCTCGAGGTCGGGGGCAGACCCGAGCAGGTAGAGCATGGCCCACAAGGCAAAGCGCTTGCCCCGGTCCTGCTCGAGACCGAGATCGACCTGGCACCGCTCGATCCCCGATGCCAATGTCTCTGCGCCAACCATTCCGAGATCGGCAGTGCGGAAATAGCGGACGAGGAGCGTATCGAGGTCCATCGCAGTCTCTTCAAGTCAGCGATCCAGCCGCAGGCAGGAGCGCCAGGGTTCGAGGGCCGGTCATGCGTCGGTCAATCGGCTGAAGGTTCCTCGCGAAACCGTCGAGCGCGCTCGACAAAGTGCTCCATTTGTGTGGCAGCGTGCAAGGTTAGCGGATGCTGCGTCGCGTCGGCGCGTGGGGAGATGAACTCGGCCAGTTGTTCGATCGCAGTGAGCTGATGATCGCTTGCCGTGGACAATAATCCTAGCACCATGTTTTCGAGCGCGATCACCCTTATGCGTAGCTGGATTATTTCGGCATCAGTGAGCGGAGGGATGTCCCATTTCTCGCAATCGACCGCGAGGGCTTCCTGCGGCCCGCAAGGGAGCGCACCGCCTTCGTCTTCCCAGCGCGACAGCGCACCGGCCTTTCTTTTTTCGGTCATTGGCAGTTCCTTTCCATGTCCCACCTGGCGATTGGCAGCGCAATGCCTGCATAGCACGAAGCTACGCCTCAACGTGTATGGCACGACGACAACGAAGACGAAGAGACGGAACCCCGCGCGTTGGGTTGGTCTTCACGCGGGGTTCCAGAACGGCCCCATGGGCACCTGCGACCCGCAGGGCTTCGGGGGGAGGCGGGGCCGTCCTTTTCTGATATCCGGATTTCCGTCGCGATTGCTTGCAGACGATATCTCCTGACTATCCTGACTGATGGGCCATGCGCCGGATTACATGCCTTCCATATCGTGATCGGCCATAGAGGACATGTCATGGCCGGCATGGGGATCGGCGGACGGGGTCCCCTCGCTCTCGGGTTGCGCGCGCGGTGCCGGCGCGGCGGATGTGGCAGTTACACGCGGTGCCGGTGAGGCGGCTCGCCGTGACGCGGGCGCGGCAGCATCGCCTGTCGAAAGAGCGTCCTGCCGCGCAGCCACTGACTCACTTGCGGAGGGAGAGGTTGCCGGGTCTGCAAGACCACCCTCGGGTGCCGTGCCGGGCATCACCGTCGCTTCGCCCATCGGCGACACCTCTGAGGTCGGAGTGCTCTCCTGCGCTTCGTCGCAAGCAGCAAGAGCGGACACTAGTGGCACGATCGCGAGAACCCCGAACGCCGCTTTTAATCTGGAAGTACGCATGCTCTTCAACTCCTTCAGAGCCAGGAAATTCCAAGATGGTTTGGCCCATGCGCGAGCTCGCCGCCAAGGAAGCCCTGCACCAGAATAAGTGCCGCCATCGAAAAGATAGCCGTACGCAACCATGCGCGGCTTTGGCTCGGCCGGCTCGCGAGGTATGCCATTGCAATACCGAGGACCGCGATCAGCATCCCATTCCATCGATGCACCTGCATGACGGTATCGCCGCCGAACCACAGCCCGGTGTGAATCCATCCGAACAGTGCGGCGATCACCGCACCGGCTGCTCCGCCGTAGACGAGGACGCGCACCGCACTTTCCAAGCCTGCGCCTTTCCGGCGCATGACGAACAACTCGGTGGCCGCAGCCATAAGAAACAAGGCGACCGGAAAGTGGATTGTCGCAGGGTGCAGTTTCTTCAGGACAGCCAAGACGCCGGGATCGCCCACGCCTGATTGGCCACCGGCTTCGTCATGAGCTCCGCTCGCTTCGCCGTGCGCGGCGGAGGGCTCGCCAGCGGCCGCGGTCTCGCCCATCTGCGCCATCGCAGTCTGGTCGTGCGCATCACCATTTGCGGCAGCGGGCGCGGCACTTGTCTCTTCGCCGTGCATTTCGTCGCCATGAGCCTGAACGGGTCCGACGAAGAGCAGGCTTGCGGCGAGCAGCGCCAAAAATGAGGGGGCTTTCATATCTCGCTTGTCTCCCGTCCTGGTAATTGTAGTGCGACCTATGTGCCTGATACGCGCGGCAGCTGCCGGCCCCTCATATTTATTTGGCAATTTGTCGTCCGAGCTGATCGTCCGCCGGATCACGCATATCAAACCCCATCGCGACAACTGGCAAACGCCGGAAAGGAGTCTTCACGGCTTGCATAGCGGAGCGAGATGAATTCTGCATACACTCGCAGGATGTGAGCTTCAGGCGGCTTTTCGCCGCTTTGTGCGGCGGCGGATCCGGGGCATCCGGTTGGCAAGCAACACAAAGCCCGAGAGGGCGATAATTGTACCGCCGATGCCGAACAGGAGCAGCCACCAGCTGTTGATACGGTCGCGCTCGGTCCAGTCCATGATGTGGAGGCCCCAGATGAAATCGAACAGGCGCCAGGTATCGCTGCGCGCCGCCCCGATCGTACCGCTGGAGGCATCTATATAGATGCGTGTTGAAGCCTCGTCACCATAAGTGATCTGCCAGGCCGGAAAGGGTCCGCGGAACTCGGTCCCCACCGGCTCATCGATAATCCGCGTGGCCGCGATCGTCGTTCGTGGTCCGGTCCAGGCGCGCAGGGCAATGGATTTGGCCGCTTCAGCCGAAATGGGAGAGAGTTTTTGTCCCGACGAGGGATCGTGAAGGCTAACAGTCCCGTCGACCTTTCGGACTTCGGTGACCGCCTTGCCGTCGAGCGAACGCGTAGTCACCGAAGCAAGGGAGCCCCTGTTTTCGACCCAGGCCGGGAGCGATGCGTCGATGGGCAGCGCTTGCGAGGTACGCGAAACGACGTGTTCGGAGCGAACCTCTTCCAGGTCGAGAAACGACATGAGGGCACCGGTGCCCATCCACAAGAGAACCTGGAGACCGACGAAAATCGCCAGCCACTTATGGATCTTGCTGCCCAGCACGTGCAGGCGCAGCTTCAGTGAAGGTGTTGCCAATCGGTGTTACCTCTTCGTCACTTGCCTTCAGTTGCGCGGCGCGCGCGACGAGGAATGGTACTGAACGATCTTCCAGCCATCGGCATCGTGAGCGAGGACCGATGTTGCCACGCCGTCGCGCTCGACCACCCGGCCATCGGCGAGTTCGATGCGGTAACCGTAAGTCTCGTAGGCATAGGCCATGTGTCCCATCCGCGTGACGGTCAGGGTAGGATCGGAGAACGTAAAGCTCACGATCGCGTCGAGCTCGGGCCCGAGGTGGTGCTCCATGTAATTGGCAAAACTGCCTTCGGCCTTACCATTCTCGAAAATCGCCGATTCCTCGGCAAAGAGCGCGCCCATCGCTTGCGCATCGCGCGCTTCAAGAGCGGTGCGATAGGCCTTGAGGGCGTTCTCCGCGCCCGCCACGGCATCGGCGGAGGCTGCCATGTCCTGCATTTGATGGCCTGCATGGGATGAATGGTCCATTTGCTGGGCCCATGTGGGCGCAGGTATCAGCGCAAGGGCGAGCGCGGTCGCCGCTATCCGTGTAAAAGTCTTGGTCATTTTGTTGTAATCCTTTTCTAAAAAGTCAGAACCAGAACCGCACGCCGACGACATAGTTGGTGACGTTCGGATCCTCTCCGGCGACACGCGCGAAATCGGCGCTGTCGCCGATGCGCCATTCCTGCGAAACGCCAACATAGGGCGCGAATTCGCGTGCGAATTCGTAGCGAAGACGCAGACCTGCCTCGATCCGGTCGAGGCCGGCGCCGATACCCAGTTCGGGAATGTCCTGTGCCGAAAGCGCGATTTCGGCACGCGGCTGAAGGATCAACCGCTGGGTGATACGTTGGTCAAGTTCGCCTTCGATCCGCGTCGTCACATCCCCCTTGGTGGAGACAAAGGCTGCGGCATCGACCTCGAAACGGTACGGCATGAGGCCCTGAATACCGATGACCGCGTGAGTGCGTTCGGGGCCGGTCAAATCCTGGCGAACACCCGCTTGAAAATCGAAGAAGGGCGCGATGGCGCGGCTCCAGAGCGCCTGGACCTCCGCGCCCTCGACGGGCTCCCCGAAGCTGCCTTCACCCTCGGACTTGAACCAGAATTTGTCGATATCGCCGCCATAATAGCCCTGGATGTCCCACAGATATCCATCCGCACCCTCGCGGGCGCGGTATTCAAGCCGGTCGCCCTGGAACCAGAAACGCATACCGCCGTCGGTCTCGCGGATGAGTTCGCGACGCGCTTCGTTCATGGCCTCCTCGCCCCAGATTGCGACCGCCGCTCGGGCGGGACCACTTCCAGCCTCGGGAGGAGGCGGCAGCAGCGGAATATGATCGTCCGAGCCCATCTGCATCGCCGAATGATCCATGCCCTGCATGCCCTGCGAACCAGTCTGCCCATGGTTCATCTGGCTGTGATCCATTTGTCCAGGGCCCATTGGCGGGTTGCCGGCTTCTGCCTGCCCCATCTCCCCGTGGTTCATCTGCGAATGTTCGATCGCGCCCTCGGCAGGCTTGTCTTGCTGCATCGAGCCATGATCCATTCCGCCGCGGCCTTCGAGCGACGACTCCTGGCCGGCAGCCTCCATCGGCATCGTCATGCCCCCATGAGCATCACCCTCGGTCATCGAACCATGATTCATGGTCGCCTGATCCATCTCGGAGTGATCCATGGTGGAGTGATCCATCGTCGAATGGTCCATGGCAGTTTCAGATTGGACCGCTGCTTCGAATGCCCCTTCGGTTACCGGATGCCCCATCGCTCGATGGCGCTCGGCTTCCTCCTCGCACTTTGTCTTGACGTCAGCCTGCGCCTCGGCACTCTGCTGCGGCTCCGCCGCCGAGTGACCGGCATGCTGTGCCGTGGCGGGAGAGGCAAGAGCCGAGCCGGCTGCAACCGAAGCGAGCAGACTGGCAATAAAAATCTTCATGCTTCGCTCCCGTCCGGATTGGCGACCGTGACAATCTGAAACATCCCGGCATGCATGTGATAGAGAAGGTGGCAGTGGAAGGCCCAGTCGCCCGGCTCGTCCGCCGTCAGGTCGAACTGCGCGCTGCCACCCGGCTGCAGGATAACCGTGTGCTTGAGCGGTTGACGGTCGGCACGTGCGCCATTGACCAGCTCGAAGAAGTGTCCGTGCAAATGGATCGGGTGCGCCATCATCGTGTCGTTGATCAGCTTGACCCGCACGCGTTCATTGTAGGCAAAGCGGATCGGCTCGTCGGAGACGGCAGAGAACTTCTTGCCGTCGAACGACCACATGTAGCGTTCCATGTTCCCGGTGAGATGGATTTCCATCCGCCGCGAGGGAGTCCGGCCCTCTTGATGAGGTGTCAGCGAGCGGAGCTTGCGATAGTCGAGCGTGCGGTGGGGGACATCGGCAAGGCCTATGCCGGGATCGCCCATACGGTCGACCGGGTTCATCGAGACCATGTCGAGACCGGGTCCGACCTTCACATCGGGAGGCAGGAGCGAGGTATCACGCATCTGCATACCCGACATTCCGGCCATGCTTGCCATATCGGATTCGCCGGACGAACCATGGTCCATCCCTGCCATATCGCCGCCACTGCTGTGGTCCATTCCGGACATGCCGGCATCGCCGCCGGAGCCATGGTCCATGCCGCTCATGCCCATGTCGGCCATGGTCAGAAGCGGGGGATCGCGCAGCGGCGGAATGGCCGCGCGCGCGCCAGGCGCGCTCGCAAGCGTTGCGATGCCCATGCCCGAGCGGTCCATCGACTCGGCCACCAGCGTGTAGGCCTGCTGCTCACCCGGCGTCACGACGACGTCGTAGGTCTCCGCGACGCCGATCTGGAACTCGTCCACTTCGACCGGCTCGACGTTCTGCCCGTCCGCCTGAACAACGGTCATCGGGAGGCCGGGTATCCGAATATTGAAGAAGGTCATGGCGCCGGCATTGATGAAGCGCAGCCGCACGCGTTCGCCCGGGCGGAAGAGGTATTCCAGATTGTCGAGCGGGCCATGGCCGTTCAGAAGATAGGTATAAGCCGCGCTCGACACGTCGAGGATGTCGGTCGGCATCATGCGCATTCTGGCCCACATCCGGCGATCCTCGCCCGAAAGCGGGTAGTCGTCGGTCCAGGTATTCTGGTTGTAGTTGAAGTAGCCTTCGCCCTTCTTGAGCTTGTCGAAAATCGTGTGCGGCGACATCTCGCTGAATTCGCTGAGCACCACGATATATTCGCGGTCGGCCTGAACCGGATCGGGTCCTGCCGGATCCACCACAATGGCGCCGTAATGCCCGGCCTGTTCCTGCAGGCCGCTATGCGAGTGCCACCAGTAGGTGCCCGACTGGCGCACGGGAAATTCCGCGGTGAAGGTTTCGCCCGGTTTGACGCCGGGAAAACTCACACCTGGCACCCCGTCGAGTTCGAACGGTACAAGCAATCCGTGCCAGTGGATCGATGTGTCTTCCTCGAGCTGGTTATGGACGTTCAATCGGACGGTCGTGCCTTCCTTCAAACGCAACAAGGGGCCGGGGATCGTGCCGTTGATCGCGATTGCTCCGCCACGCCTGTTGCCGGTCGCGAAGGCAGACCGCGCGACAGTGAGGTCGATGTTCGGGCCAGCCACCTCGTCGAGCCCCTTGCGGGCATTTCCCGCAAGGAGGTCCGCGCCGCGGGCCCAGGCCGGCATTGCCCCGGCAAGGCCGAGCAGGCCCATTCCCCCTGCTCCGGCTCCGAGAAACTTGCGTCGATTGACGGCGATCATAAAGAGGCTCCTGACATCACGTTTACCGTCCCTTACGCGCGCGAAAGTCCCACCCCTCAAAGTTTCTCGAAGCGCTCTTTTAATCTGTTGCGCGCGCGATAGACGCGCGTTTCGATCGCTTTTTCGGTCGTGCCGAGAAGGTCGGCCGCCTCGGCCTGGCTGCGCCCCTCGATACTCACGAGCACGAGCGCTTCGCGCAGGCGCACCGGCATACGCGCGATCTCGGCAAGGGCGAGACTGAGTTCCTCCCTGGAGCCGGCCAGCGCTTCAGGTCCAGGATGCTCGTCCGCAATGGTGTAAAGCTCATCGCTACCCATGAAGCCGAAGAAGCCGGCGACCTTGCGCCTGCGCAAACGGTCCCGGCAGCGGTTGAGGACCACGGTCGTCAAATAGGGTGCGATCGGCTTGTCAGGGTCAAGACGATGGCGCGTCAGCCACACCGATGCGAGACTGTCCTGAACCACGTCCTCGGCCTGGGAAGGAGAGGAAAGCATGCGTGTCGCCAACGCAAGCAGCCGCCCGGTCTCGTGTTCGACCAGCTGGCTGAAGGCCCGCTTGCTTCCGGCCCGTGCCTGCGAAACAAGGGCTTTATCAGGATTGTCGTCCGCCCCTGCCACGCGTTTCAGTCGCGCGGGTTGCGGGTGAGGGCTTCGGACACCTTGCGGTCGAACTGGCGTTGCTGGTCTGGATCGAGAATCTCGCGCATATCGAAGACGTGGCGCACGGTCGCTTTCTGCAGGTCGCCCATGCGCGCATGCACCTCGTCGATCGCGGCCGAAACCTCGGGGCCGTACTCATGCTCATTTTCCATAGCCTGGGCGAGCCGGGCATTTGCGGCGCGCGCCGATCCTTCAAGCCGCGCCCGCTCGACAGCGAAACGCGCTTCGAGCGCATCGAGACGCTGCTCCTGATCGGCGGTGAGAGCGAGCTCGTCATGCACAAAATCGTGCAGTCCAGAGCCAGCTTCGTGATTGGCCCAGCGGTCCGCGGCAAGAGCGCCGAGACACCCTGCGAGCGCTGCCAGCAGCACCGCGAGAATAATATGCGTCGTCTTCAAATCTTATGGCTCCACGTGGAGGAGCGCTGATGGCGACAGCTGCTCGCCCAGGATCATACTCTCGCCGAACGGCGCCGGTGATGCACCAAAGCCCCCGGGCCATTCGCTGGCTCCCGCACCCGCCCCGAGCCCCACGACGAAAAGACCGGCAAACAAAGCCGCCCGCCGACGGCGATCGGCAATTTCACCGAGCTGTCCGGCGCGTTGCCAGACACCATCCATGAAGTCAGCAGGGACTTCACTGGCAGCGGTGGCGGACAGCGACCCGAGCACCGCATCAAGAGACTGATTGTCACGCATCCGAAAAACTCCTGTGGGTTGCACCTGTCCTATACGCGCTCGTCTGCACAAACCCTTAAACTTCTTTTTTTGAGGGAATGACCGCAGTCGTACGTAATCGAGATGGGTCTGTCAGAAACGGGGCGCACCCGGGAATGAATGGGAGCCGAGTCGTGAATAATGCCACCGCGCCCGAAAATCGCCGCGATTTCACACCTTTGCTGGGCAAGAGCTTCCTTACGCCGCTCTACGACCGGGCAATCGGTCTATTCACCCGCGAAAATCGCTGGCGGAAAAAAATCGTCGAACATCTGCATCTCGCGCCGGGCGACCGGGTCATCGATGTGGGCAGCGGGACCGGCACCCTCCTCAAGGCCTTGATGACGGATTGTCCGGAAGCCGGGCTGATCGGTGTCGAACCCGACCCGGCTGCGCTCGCGATTGCCCGCCGCAAATTCGGCGCAGGAGCCGATCTCCTCAAATGGCACAACGGTTTTCTCGGCAACCTCGAGTTGCCCAAAGGATGGCGACCCAACAAGATCGTGAGCAGCCTGGTTCTCCACCAGGTCCCCTTGCGCGAGAAACAGGCTATCCTCGAAACCATCGAGACCCTGCTCGTGCCGGGCGGGACAGTCTTGATTGCAGATTACATGAAACAGGACAGCCACCTCATGCGCGCTCTCTTCAGGGCGACGGTCCAGTCGCTCGATGGTGTCAGCGACACGCAACCAAGCGCAGACGGCGAAGTCGAAAAACTGTTTGCCGAGATTTTCTCGGAGCCCCGGTTGCTTGACCGGATTCCCACAGTGACCGGGACAATCTCGCTCTGGCGCGGGTACAAGAAAGGAATTGCGCAATGATTTCAAGGAAGGTTTCGGTGCTCCGGCGGCCGGTCGCCGTCGCGGCGCTGCTGGTGCTGGCAGCCTGTTCCAACGTCGCACAGGCGGCGACCTATACGATGTACCGCGATCCCGGATGCGGATGCTGCCTCAGCTGGGCAGGCCATGTTGAAGAAGGGATGGAAGCCAAGGTCGCATCGGTCGACAGCAACGACATGGCGGCAATCAAGACCGCGCGGGGCGTACCCCAGGAGTTGTGGTCATGCCACACGATGGAAGTCGACGGATACATCATCGAAGGCCACGTGCCTACCGAAGCCGTTGCCAAGCTGCTGCGCGAACGTCCCGCCGGTGTTGCAGGCCTATCGGTTCCGGGGATGCCATTGGGATCGCCCGGCATGGAGGCCGGAGGGCGGAACCAGCCCTACGAGGTCATTGCCTTTGGCCCGGGGGGACAGCGCGTCTTTGTATCTTATCCGTGACTGTGGGGAGCCTGCAACGGAGGTCTCAGGAACCATCGCGCCAACGATGTGCAGCGGATTGCTTGCGAGGGACCGACACAAACCCGGGTGAACCGGGATGGGCGCAACGACGCCTGCCGATTATCCCGCCGGGTCTGGGGTTGGCTGCCCCCACCAGCCCCAGACCCTTCAATTTGTGATTGTGCGACAATCGCGAAAGAGGAGAAAAACGTTGGAACAACGATCGATCAAGAGTTCGATACTCGTATGGGGCTGGACGCTCAGCCTGCTACTGCTTCTCAGCTATCTCCTGTGCGTCGCTTTCGGACTGCTCGCGCCCGAGCGATTTCACATGCATGAAGCCTGGGCGCCGCTCCTTCCGTGGTTCGAATGGCTGACCCTGTCGGGGTTCCTCGCAGGCGCGGCGGGTAGCTTTCTCTATGGCTGGTACATCGCTCTCATCGCGGTTCCGCTTCACCGGTTTTTCCAGAATCGATATGCATAATTCGGCCTGATCGAGCATAGCGCGCCCATACAAAGAGGCATGCATAGCAAGTGAAAGCTGACCCAATTGGGCGGGTTGTCAGAATTACTAAAGAAAGAGACCACGCGATTTTCAAGACAACCTCGTCACGGGGCCGACGAACGCTAGTCGCCCATGCTATTCTTGGTGCTGCACTCGGCATCACGATTCTTCATCCGGTGACGACACTGGTATTCTGGTATGAGTTCGGTTTGTCGGACGAGGCGAGCGGCGGCACTGCCGTCGCCTTCATGATGGGCCGGCTGGTCAATGCATTTGCGTTCGAAATGCTTCCAATGAGCGTCATCTATGCGGTGATCGGCAGTGCTCTCGGGCTTGGGTTCGGCATGTATCACATGCGGCTCGCGCGGGAACAGTCCAAAGTATTATTCCTCGAACGCGAACTCGACGAGGAGTTGCCGCTGCTTGTCGCTCGCGGTGAGGGCGAGCGGCTGGAATTCAAATCGTCCTTTAGATGGGACCGACGGCATGACCGGCTCAATCGGTCGCTTCAACAGGTCGTCCTCAAGACAATCGCCGGCTTTCTTAACCATGAGGGAGGCACGCTTCTTATCGGGGTCGACGACGATGGAAGCTTCGCCGGCATCGAAGAGGATATGCAGACGCTCAAGCATGCCAATCGGGACGGTTTCGAGCGCATCCTGATGGACCTTGCGAAGGATGGGTTCGGAGGGCACGCGTGTGCTTTGATCCATTGCCGGTTTCATCAAGTGGACGAGAAGACGGTATGCAGGATTATCGTCGAACGGAGTATTGACCCCGTCTATCTCGTGGAGGGCGGCATCGCACGCCTTATGTTACGTGTCGGCAACAGCACGCGAGAGCTCGACGTGCGCGAGGCGCAGGCGCACCTGCGCAACCGGACTCCCGGTTAACCCTGATGTGTCTTCATGTCATTCGATAAAGATCGCTAAACGGTTTTCGATATTTCTCGTGGTGCTTCGAGGTTCTCGTGCTGCAGTTGGTCGTAGCCGTCGACGCGAGCTTGGTTGCAACCGGTGTCGCAAATCGCATGTTCTAGTCACAAAGCCCGCCCGAAGACGGCTCGCGCCCCTCAGGATTATTTTGAGGGATAGGCCGCTTCCCAACGTACTGTCTAGCATGATGTTTCTCGGATGGGAGGACATCGACAGGGGAACGACTTGCAGACAGATGGCGCCAATCAACACGGCGAGAGTGCGGGCTCGATAACACTGCTGGGCGGTGTCGCGATGGGAACCGGCGTCATGATCGGCGCGGGGATCTTCGCCCTGACCGGACAAATCGCCGAACTCGCTGGCCCCCTGTTTCCGCTCTCCTTCATAGCCGGCGCGCTTGTCACTTCGCTGGCCGCTTACAGCTACATCAAGATGTCGAATAAATGGCCTTCATCTGGCGGCATCGCGATGATTTTGCAAAAGGCATACGGGCCCGGCGTCATAGCGGCGTCAGCCTCGCTGCTGATGGCCCTTTCGATGGTAATCAATGAAAGCCTGGTTGCCCGGACTTTCGCGACATATGCGCTGCGTCCATTCAGCCTCGAGAGCACCGGATGGCTTGTTTCTCTAGCGGCGCTAGCGCTCATCATCTTCGCTTATTTCGTCAACGCGGCAGGCAACAAATCGGTAAGCGGGTTTTCACTTGTCATGTCGGCGATCAAGATCGGCGGCATCGCCGTGTTCGCAGTCGCGGCGATCTGGGCCAGCGGCTTTTCGTCAGGCGCTTTCTCGGGGCCTGTAGCGCTCACAAATGCGGAATCTCTGCTGGCCTCAGTTGCCTTTTCGATCCTAGCATTCAAAGGCTTCACCACGATCACCAATAGCGGTGGCGAAATCGTTGCTCCGCATAAGAACGTCGGTCGCACGATCATGATCTCGATCGCCGTGTGCATCGTGGTCTATCTGCTCGTCGCGGTAGCCGTGGGCTCGAGCCTCAGTATTTCCGACATCGTCGAGGCCCGCGATTACTCGCTGGCAGCAGCGGCGCGCCCGGCACTGGGCGAACTGGGCTTTTATTTCACCGTGGCGATCGCCATCGCTGCCACCACTTCGGGTGTGATCGCGAGCGTTTTTGCCGTGTCACGCATGCTTACAATGCTGACGGACATGAAGATGATCCCGCACAGCCATTTCGGCATGAGCGGCGGGATCCGCAGCCATATGCTGGTTTACACCGTTGTCGTCGCAGGCACGCTCGCCGTCCTGTTCGACCTGTCGAGGATCGCCTCGCTGGGGGCCTTTTTCTATCTGGTGATGGATATGCTGGTCCATTGGGGCGTCTTCCGGCATCTGCGCGAGGAAGTCGGTGCGCGCGCCTCGATACTCCTTGCAGCGCTCGCGGCAGACGGCGTTGTCCTTGTCGCCTTTACCGTCGCCAAGCTGCGCAGCGATCCTGCTGTCGTTATCTACGCAGTGATCGGCATCGCCGCCGTCTTCGTGGGCGAGTGGATATTTCTTTCGCGCAAGTCAGGAGCGTCCGCTTCCCCCGACAGCAATCAATCAGGAAGGGCGGGATGATCGCAATTTTTCTTTCCAATTGGGGAGCTTTTGAAGCGAGCTCATTCCGCGACAATGCCTGGTTGTCGGCGTCAGTCACAATTTTCAAGCCAACTCGATGGAGCGGTTTATCATGAGCCGAGCGGCGACAGTTTACCGGATGGTGATGGACGAACATGTCTGTTCCTACGGGCTTAAGACCATCGACCTTCTCAAACGGCAAGGTTTCCAAGTTAACGACCACCATCTGACCAGCAGGGAAGAGACCGACGCCTTCAAGGAAAGACACGACGTCGAAACCACGCCGCAGACCTTTATCGGGGATGAGCGTATCGGCGGCTATGACGACGTTCGCGAGTTTTTCGGAAAAAGCCGCTCTTTGCCCAAGGATGGCGATACCAGCTACCAGCCGGTCATCGCGATTTTTGCAGTAGCGCTGCTTCTCGCGCTGGGGCTGAGCTGGGCCTTTTTTGACAACCTCTTTACCGTGCGCGCTGCGGAATGGTTCGTGAGTCTGTCGATGACCCTACTGGCTGTCCAGAAGCTGCAAGACGTGCGCAGCTTTTCGACGATGTTTCTCAATTACGATCTGCTGGCCAAACGCTGGGTGCCGTACGGCTTCGTCTATCCGTTCGGAGAAGCCGCCGCCGGTATTCTCATGACGGCGGGCGCGCTTACCTGGCTTTCGGCTCCTCTGGCGTTGATTATCGGCACAATCGGCGCAACCAGTGTCTTCAAAGCTGTCTACATCGACAAGCGCGAGCTCAAATGCGCGTGCGCTGGTGGGAGCAGCAATGTTCCACTCGGCTTCGTCTCGCTGACCGAAAATCTGTTTATGATCGGGATGGGTCTGTGGATGGGCACGAAGGTGTTCTCATGATCGCTGCACTCCTTCTGGCGACCGCCCTGTTCTTATTATCGGTAGCATCCCACCTCGTATTCCTCAAAGGCGGCACTGCGCTACTTGAGCGTCGAGGAAACCTGCTCGCCAAGCTGGGCATTTCACTCCTTGTATTATGCTCGCACCTGCTGGTTGCGATCTACTTTGCCGTCGGTCTCTGGCTCGGCAGTGAATGGGGAATGGGGGGATTTAAAGATATCCCGTCGATGGGCTGGATGGATTATTTCTACTTTTCCCTGGTCAACATGACGACGCTTGGCCTCGGGGACATCTATCCAACTGAACATCTGCGCGCGGTTACGGGCATCCAGGCCTTAGCTGGTTTTGCGCTGATCAGCTGCTCGGCGCAGCTATTCTGGAAAATGATGACGAAAGGAGACGATGAATGACTGAAAAGACATCCCACTCGGACAAGGGCGGGGGCGGCAACTATTGGCGGTTTATGGCCATGGTGTCGACCTCGACCGTGATCATGTTCTTCCTGATGTATGCCAACAGCTTCGACATGGATGATGTTTTCTGGAGCGAGACGCGCTTCTGGATGATGTTCGTCATGGGCGCGATTATGATGGTGGTCATGCTGCTCTTCATGTGGGGCATGTACAAGGACCGGACCAAGAACTTCATCATTCTGGGGGTCGGCGCGTTTGTCTTTGCGCTCGCGCTGTGGCTCGTGCGCAGCCAGACTACGGTTGATGACGCCGAATACATGGCCGCCATGATCCCGCACCATTCGATCGCGATCATGACCAGCGAAAGGGCGAGCCTGAAAGATCCGCGTGTCCGCGAGCTCGCGCAGGCCATCATCGTCGCCCAGCGCCGTGAAATTGCTGAGATGAAATATCTCATCCAGGACATTGAGCAGAACGGTCCGCGAACCGAAGAACGCCTGCCTCAGGAGATGCAGCAATGAACAAGATCGTAATTCTCACGCTTGCAGCCCTCCCGCTGGCGGCCTGCAACACAAACACTTCAATCGGCAATGATCGCGAAGCGCAGCTCGATCCTCCGGCTACCGCGGCTCCTATAGAGAGTGCCGCGAACGCTCTTGCCAATCTCAGCCCCGGCCTGATGCTGCCTGAGACCATGAGCGACGCGGACATCGCCGCTCTCGGCGCGGAGAACGCATGCCAGTTCCGCTTGACCGAAGTCGCCTTCCCCTCATTCGTTTATGATAACAGCGGTCGCGGCGCGATAAAGATTAACGGCAAATTGATTCCCGTCACCGCAAGCGCGACCGGAAATTATGCGAGCGGCGAGCTTCGCATCGGCACGCGCTTACTCGAAGACGAAGGGGATGCGGGCCTTCAGATGCAGGAACTTATCGTTGCCGGCCCCGGGATGAAGGACGAGTTCGGGTTCTGGGGCTACACGACTTGCGGCAATAGCGAGGCCTAAAGGCGAACCAGCGGGCGCCGGCGATCGTCGGTGCCCGCTGCATGATATCGGTCGGCCCGGCACGCATCGCCATACTTTATAATGAGGTAATCGAGTGGAAGCTCAGTCTGTGAACGACACATCGCCTATTGCCGTCTTCGGCGCAGGAGGAAAGACCGGGAGGGAAATCCTGCGTCATGCGGTTCACAAGGGCATTGAAGTGCGCGCGTTCGAACATACCCTGCCCGAACCGTCGGACCGAGTGGACGGTGCCGAGTATTTCCAGTGTGACGTTCTCAATGATGATTTCAACAAAGAGCTACAAGGCTGCCGTGCCATCATCTCCGCGCTCGGAATAGGGTTCAGTCCATCCACGGCCATCGATCCGCCGCCCCTCTATACCGAGGGAACCTCCAAGCTGGTCGAAGCGATGTCGGCGACCGGCATTTCCCGGATCGTCGTGATATCGGCAGCGTTTGTCGAGCAGCAGCCCAGCGTTCCAATGTGGTTCGAGCTCACAGCGAAGCCTGCCTTGCACAATATTCTCGAACAGATGCGCGCAATGGAAGA
>CAJXTZ010000050.1 GCA_913061345.1 uncultured Erythrobacter sp. | reverse complement strand
GGCTTTGGCACATCATTACGCGCCTCCCAGCCCTGAATAATCGGATCGGTCCATGCCCAAGCGGCTTCTACTTCGTCACCGCGCATGAACAGGGTCTGGTTGCCGCGGATCACATCCATGATAAGCCGTTCGTAGGCATCGACATGTTCGACATCATCGGGATCAAGGGTTTCGGCAAAGGACATGTCCAAAGGAACATCGATCAGGCGCATACCGCCCGGTCCCGGCTCCTTGATGGTGACGCCCAGCGTGATCCCCTCGTTCGGTTGCAGCCGGATCGACAGCACGTTCCGGTGGCGGCCTGCATCTTCGGCAAAGATGCTGTGTGGCGTGTCTTTGAAGACCACTGTGATCTCGGACGACCGTGCGGCCATGCGTTTGCCTGTGCGCAAATAAAAGGGCGTCCCTGCCCACCGCCAGTTGCTGATCTGGGTCCGCAACGCGATAAAGCTTTCAGTCCGGGAGCGTGGGTTGTCCACCGCTGTGCGGTAGCCGGGGTTTTCGGCCTCATTGCAGGGTTCTGCCTGATACTGACCGCGCACAATATGATAGGCCGGTACAGGGTCCAACGCGCGGATCACTTTCAGCTTTTCATCGCGCACCGCATCGGGATCAAAGCGCGCAGGCGGTTCCATCGCGATCAGACACAAAAGCTGCATTAGATGGTTCTGCACCATGTCGCGCAGCGCGCCAGCGCCATCGTAGAAATCGATGCGGCTTTCCAGCCCCACGGTTTCTGCGACAGTGATCTGTACATGGTCGATGTGCTGGGCGTTCCACAACGGTTCGAACAGGATGTTCGCAAACCGCAGCGCGATCAGGTTCTGCACCGTTTCCTTGCCAAGATAATGGTCGATGCGGAAAATGCGGCTTTCGGGAAAGGCGCTGGCCACGGCATCGTTGATCTCGCAGGAACTGGCGAGGTCGGTGCCCAGCGGTTTCTCCAGGCAAATGCGCGATCGTGCGTCCGCCAGACCGGCTTGGGCCAAGCCTTCGATAGTGGGTTTGAAAAGGCTGGGCGCGGTGGACAGGAAGATCGCGATCTCGCGTCCCTCGCCGACTTTCTCGGCCAGTTCGGCATAGCCGTCCGGCGTCGTCACATCGAGCTGGCTGTATTGCAGACGGTTGAGGAAGCTGGCCATGCCGCCGCGGCGGTCGGCTGGCAGGAATTTCTCGATCGCTTCGCGCGCGAAATTGCGAAATTCGCCATCGCTCATCTCGGAACGTGCGGTGCCGATGATCCTGAGATCCGGCGGCAGCAATTCGTCGGCATCAAGGGCGCAGAGCGAGGGCAGCAACATTCGCCGCGAAAGGTCTCCGGTCGCGCCGAATAGTATGAGTGTCTGCGCCTTCGTGGTCACGCGGCCTCCCGGTTCAGTGGCGTGGAAACAAACGCAACCCTAGCGCCCCGGTTTCCTGGCGCGCAACATCATCCTTCGAAATTGCACGCTCGGAATACGTATTCAATAGAGGAAGCGACGAAAAGACGCCACTATCGTCGCTAATCGCTCTCTCTAACACTGATCGTCGAGTTATCGAAACGGGACATGCCGAAAGTGGTGAGGAATGACACGTCGGCCGCATCGCGTCCTATGCCGATCTTTGCCGTCTTTGACGGGTCCGCCATTCCTGTGGAATCGACGATATACCATGCGCCGCCGCCCGGCGTTGTCGGATCGTTGAGGAACACCTCGGCTACGGCATGGAAGTCTGGCGGTTCGACGCCCGGCGCATAGCAACTGACATAGCGCGCCGGGATGGTGGAGGCGCGGGCGAAGCAGATCATAACATGCGCGTAGTCGCGGCATATACCGCGACGTTCCACAAAGGTATCAAGCGCGGTGGTGGTGGCATTGGATACACCGGGTTCATAGGTGAAGTTTTCCGCCATCCAGTCGCACATGGCGGTAATCTGTTCGCCACCCGACAAGTGGCCAAAGCGATCGGAGATGAAGCTCTGCATGCGCTCCGCCTGACAATAGCGCGAATCGAACAGATATTCGACCGCTTCGCCTGGCAAGTCATGCGGGTCGAGCCGCGTGAGCGCTGTCAGGTCGGGGTGTAGTCGCTGGACGTCCACCCTGGCCGTGTAGTCTACAGAATAATCACCTTCCGCTCGCACCCAGATCCGTTCTCCCACGCTGTTGTGCGCAGGCACGCGGGCTGTGTGCAAAGCCGGGGAAAGCCTGGTGTCGGACGATAGTATCGTCTGCTCAGGGATGGCGGCGGCCTCGAACTGCAGCAGCAGATCGGTCGGCTCGTCGAGGTGAAACGCGAAGCTTGCGGAGATATCTATGGGCATATGTCAGGCGAACGCGCGGGAAGGCTGCCGGTTTCGCTATTCTCCAATAATATGCGCGATGATCTGGCGACTGTGCGGCGCGCGGCGGTGTTCGGCGAGGAAAAGGCCCTGCCATGTGCCAAGCGCCATCCGTCCGTCAGACACCGGCACGCTGAGCGAGGCACCTGTCAGCATGGTGCGGGTATGGGCGGGCATATCGTCCGGCCCCTCGCTGTCATGCTCGTACTGTGGGCCTTCCGGCACTGCCTTGTCGAGCCACGCCAGCAGATCGCGCTGGACGGCCGGGGCCGCATTCTCGTTTATCAGCAAGCTGGCCGAGGTGTGTCGGCAGAACAGGGTGAGAAGGCCGGTGTCGATCCTGGTACCCGCCAGCCACTGGGCGACATCTTCGGTAAATTCGTAAAGCGCCTGTCCGCGCGTATCGATGGTGATGCGGTGCTGATCCTGTTGCATATGAGCCTATATAGATATTCATGCCGCGCCAGATAGACCTGTTTGCCAAAGACGACACACAGTGCCCCGCGCTGCCACCCATCGCAGGCTTGCAACTGGTGTCCGATGTGATTTCTTCACAAGAGGAGGTGCGGCTGGCTGCACACATGGACACAGCGCCGCTGGAGCCTTTCCGCTTCGGTCAGTGGACCGGTAAACGTCTGACAGCCTACTACGGCTCTTCCTACGATTTTCAGCGTGGGCGCCCGGCACCGGCACCACCGCTTCCTGAATGGCTGCTGGACTTGCGGGCAAGGATTGCACCGAAATTCGGTCTTGCGGCAGATGCGCTGCAGCAGGCTTTGCTGACCCGCTACGATCCCGGTGCAGGCATCGGCTGGCATCGTGATCGGCCGCAGTACGAACAGGTGCTGGGCATTTCCCTCGGCGCGCCTGCAGTGATGCGTTTGCGTCGCCGCAAAGAGGACGGCACGTTCGCGCGCCATCGCCTCGCACTGCCGCCGCGCGCTGCATATTGCCTGAGTGGAGAAGCTCGTGACGATTGGGAACACTCCATCGCACCAATGGAGGAACTACGCCGCTCCATCACTTTTCGCACCTTCCGCCGATAGCGTAACCGATTGAGGATGACATTTCCGATTGGGCTTGCGCGCGCCTGTTGCATGGTTAGTCTCGCCTGAAACTTGAGAGGGACTTGCATGAACATGATCAAGCATGCGGCGCTGGCCGCCACGGCCATTGGCGCGCTGGCGATGCCAGCCATGGCGCAGGATCAACCAATCGCTTTTGAAGGGGCCACGATCCTGACGATGGCAGGCGAGGGCGGCACCGGCAGGATCGAGAATGCTACCATGGTGATCCATGATGGCGAGATCGTGGCCGTCGGGGCGGATATTAGCGTTCCCGCCGATGCGCAGCGGCGCAATGCCAGCGGCATGGTTATCATGCCCGGCATCGTCGATACCCATTCGCACATCGGGCAGGTTTCAGGCGCGGACAGTTCCTCTGCCATCCAACCCGACGTGCGCGCGTTCGACAGTATCAATGTGCGCGACAGTTCCATAAACCGAGCGCGATCGGGCGGGGTGACAACCGCCAACATCATGCCCGGCAGCGGTTATCTGATGAGCGGGCAGACCTTCTACATGCATCTGACCCAGGGCAATTCCATCGAGGATTATGCCTGGACGGACGACGATGGCGCAGTGATGGGTGGCATGAAGATGGCGAACGGCACCAATCCGCTGCGTGACAATCCCGCTTTCCCTTCCACCCGCGCGCGCAGCGCGGCAATGGTCCGCCAGCATTTCGTGGCCGCGCAGGAATACTGCAACGGTGAGAGGTCGCCCCGCGATATCGGGATGGAGGCCATGTGCGAAGTGCTGGATGGCAGCCGCCTTGTCCACTTCCACACCCACCGCACAGACGATATCATGACGGCTTTGCGCCTGCGTCGCGAATTCGGTTTCGATATGTTGATCCAGCATGGCATCGAAAGCGGGCAGGTGGCGCAGGAAATCGCGGCCGAGGGCGTGCCGGTCTCGGCCATCCTATTGGATAGCCCCGGCGGCAAGCTGGAGGCGCGGGCAGCGGACATCAGCACCGCTGCCGTGTTGGAGAATGCAGGCGTATTCACCTCTCTCCATTCGGACGACAATATCGTGGATAGCCGCCTGATGTTCCGCCAGGCGGGCATTGCCGTGCGCGGCGGGATGAGCCGCGAGGGCGCCTTGCGTGCGCTGACTATCAACGGCGCGGCGCAACTGGGGCTGGATGACCGGGTCGGCAGTCTGGAACCCGGCAAGATGGCGGACTTCGTCGTCCTGACGGGGGATCCGTTATCGGTTTACACCGAAATAGCCCAGACATGGGTGATGGGCGAACCGCTGTATGACAGCGCCGACCCCGAAGACCTGCTGATGGCCACCGGTGGCTATGGTGCGGGCAACCCGCAATTGAATGCGCACGTTCTCGAACAAGAGGCGCTGATGCTGGAGGGCACACAATGAAAATGCTCGGCAGGATAATCACTGGCAGCTTTGCCGCTGCACTGCTTTCCACTGGCGCGCCTTGCGCAGTCTGGGCGCAGGATGTCGCCGTGCGCGGCGAGCAGGTGTGGACCATGGGGCCGCATGGAGTGATTGCAGATGGAGTTGTGGTGATCGAGGATGGCGCGATCAGCGCCGTCGGTCCGGCCAGCAGCGTCACTATCCCTGCGAACATGAGGGTAATGGAAGCGGCCATCGTGACGCCGGGTCTGATTGATGCCCATTCCACCGTCGGTCTTACAGGCTATCTCAACCAGCCCGACGATCAGGATCAACTGGACAGCACATCACCTGTGCAGCCGCACCTTCGTGCTATCGATGCCTACAACCCGCATGATCGCCTCGTGCAATGGGTGCGCGAGCTTGGCACCACGACCCTGCACACTGGCCACGGGCCGGGTGCGCTGGTTTCGGGGCAGACGATGGTGGTGAAAACCAGGGGCAACACGGTCGACGCCGCGCTTGTCGAGGACGGGACGATGATCGTGGCCAATCTTGGTGCGTGGGCCCTGGATCGCGAAGGCTCCCCCGGCACGCGAGCGAAGCAAATGGCCATGCTACGCCAGGCACTGGTAGCCCCACAGAATCTTGGCGAAGTCGAGGGGGACGAGGACGCTGACGAAGGTCGCGGCGACTACGGCGAACCGGGCGATGGCCGCGATCTCGTTGAAGAGGCTTTCGCCTCCGTCATTCGCGGCGAACGCCCGTTGCTGATCACGGCCCATCGTGCACAGGATATCCAGTCAGCCCTGCGTCTTGCCGAGGAGTTTGACATCAACGTGGTGATCGACGGCGCGGCTGATGCGCACATGATGCTAGACGAGCTGCGTGAGGCGGGGGTGTCGGTCATCCTGCACCCCACCATGGCCCGCAACGAAGGCGAGCTGGAAAACGCCGCCTTTACCACGGCCGCCGTGTTGGCCGAAGCGGGCATCCCCTTCGCGCTGCAATCTGCCTACGAGGCCTACGTGCCAAAGACGCGCGTGGTACTGTGGGAAGCAGGTTTCGCAGCTGGTAATGGCCTCGCGCGCGAAGATGCATTGGCCAGCATCACCATAGATGCTGCGCGTATCATCGGAATGGACGATAGGATCGGCTCACTTGAAGTGGGCAAGCACGGCGACGTTGCATTGTTCGATGGCGATCCTTTCGAATATACCAGCCACGTGACGGGCGTGGTGATCGAGGGAGAAATTGTCAGTAATGCGGTCCGTTAGCGGCGCGATCATCATCTCGGCAAGCAGGCCTCTGTGCGGTTTGCCGGGGATGTAGCGACCGGTTCAGAAGACCGACGACAACTGCCCACCATGCCGGGTTCGGGAGGTTTCATTTTCGTCCGACAACAGTTCCCGCAGTTTACGATCGTGCTTCTGTTTGTCGGTCATTAAGGCTGACAAGCCTCCAGCGATAATTTGCTGATCAATCTTATAGGCTACGGCTATTGCCGTTTCATAAGACACGATCGACGCGGCGAGGCTTTTACGAACGGCGCCGATCATCGCGATATCCAGCAAGCAACCGGGATCGATCATCACGGTATCGCGCTCTGCATCGTCAAGGATGCCTTTCATCCAGAGGTTGTGTGAACTGGATTTTTTGGATGAAAGCTCATTCGCCCAGCCATCCAGTATGCTGCACGCACCCCGCGCGTAGAGACCGATTTCGAAAACGGTGCGCCTCAGAACCGGATCGATAGCCAGGGCGCTGATCTTGGGGAGCCTGTTGCCCGCCTGTGCCTCGGCACCTTTCAGGTCATGGAGACATTCGACCAGGAGATCGTCCATCGAGATAAGCTGGTTCATGGAAAAGCCACCTGAAATGCAAGTTTCGGACCGTCACGCCTCATAGATCGCCGCTTCGTAGGCGTCGGTCGCGTCGTAATCGCGACCCGCAAGCACCTTCAGAACCTTCGTGGTCTTGGCGGTATTGTGCGTGTCGGGCATGTCACCTGTCCTTTTGTAACATGATCGATTCGACGGTTGGCACGTCCTTGGGTTCCATTCGCAACCATTGTTAGCTTTGACGTACTTGACCGCGCAGGACGAATTACCCGGACCTTGTCCGTCAGCGCCGCTGCAACTCCTGCGGAGCGTGTCCTAACGCTGTGCGATAAACCCGAACAGGTCGTGCGCGTCGGCATCCTCGACTTCAACGTTTACGAAGTTACCGGCTCTCAGTGCCTCAGGTACGTTGCGCAGGTAGACGGCACCATCGATTTCCGGGGCATCGGCCTGGCTGCGGCCTGTTGCGCCGATATCGCCGTCCTCGTCGGGTTCACCCACCTCGTCGATAATAACAGGCAGGGTGGTGCCCACCTTGGCTGCAAGTTTGGCAGCGCTGATCCGCTCGGTGACTTCCATGACACGGGCAAAGCGTTCTTCCTTGACCGCTTCTGGTACGTGATCGGGCAGGGCGTTGGCCTGCGCACCTTCCACCGGCTCGAAACGGAAAGCGCCCACGCGGTCCAGCTGCGCTTCTTCCAGCCATTCCAGCAGGTATTTGAAATCGTCTTCGGTCTCTCCCGGGAAGCCGACGACGAAGCTGGAACGGATGGCGATCTCGGGGCAGATTTCGCGCCACGATTTGAGGCGTTCCAGCACCTTCGCCTCGTTCGCCGGGCGCTTCATGGCTTTCAATACGCTGCGGCTGGCATGCTGGAAGGGGATATCGAGATAGGGCGTGAGCAATCCCTCGGCCATCAGCGGGATTACCTGATCGACGTGCGGATAGGGGTAGACATAGTGCAGGCGCACCCACGGCACGTTGCCCTCGGTCGTGCGCATCTGGCCAAGTTCGCGGGCAAGATCGGTCATGTGGGCACGCGGCTCGCGGCCATGCCAGGGGCGGGTCTCGTGACGGGTGTCGACGCCGTAGGCCGAAGTGTCCTGACTGATGACCAGCAGTTCCTTGGTGCCGGCGGCCAGCAGCTTTTCCGCCTCGCGCAGCACGGCGTCGATCCGGCGGCTGGCCAGCTTGCCGCGCAAGTCGGGAATGATGCAGAAGGCGCAGGAATGGTTGCAGCCTTCGGAAATTTTCAGATAGCTGTAATGGCGCGGCGTCAGCTTGACCATCTGATCTGCGCTATCGCTTCGCTGCTTGAGCGCACCGGCCTGCGGCACCAGGTCGATATACGGGCCTTGTGATGGCGGGGCGGCTTCGTGCACGGCCTCCACCACATCCTCGTATTGGTGTGCGCCAGTGATCGCCAGAACCTGCGGGAAGCGGTTGCGGATCAGTTCCGCCTCGTCGCCCATGCAGCCCGTTACAATGACGCGGCCGTTCTCGTTGATCGCCTCGCCAATCGCTTCAAGGCTCTCTTCCTTGGCGGAATCGAGGAAGCCGCAGGTGTTCACCAGCACGACGTCGGCGCCTTCGTAATCAGGGCTCATGGCATAACCATCGGCGCGCAACCGCGTGAGGATGCGTTCGGAATCCACCAGCGCCTTGGGGCAGCCGAGGCTGACCATGCCGACTTTCTTCTGTTCAGGTATTTGCGATGCCATGATGGCCGCGCCCCTACACCCGATTGCGGCTTTGGGCTAGAGTGTGCGAGGGACGCGGCAACGGAGTGGGAAAATGGGTAACGTAAATTTGCTGGCCGTGGTGCTTGGCACCGTGGCTTTCTTCGTGATCGGAGCGATCTGGTACGGTCCGCTGTTCGGCAGACAATGGCGGGAACTGACAGGCATAACGGACGAAACGGTGCAGGCAGGACCGCAGCCGGGGCAAAAGCCGGTGTGGCTTATAATGCTGCTGGCATTTCTGCTGGAAATGGTGGTGGTGCTGATGCTGGGCCACAATATCGCCCGCACCAATCCGGCGCCGCATGTGATCATGATGATGGCGGTTGGCTTCGGCGCGCTGATTATGACACCTGCGCTGGGCATCAATTACCTGTTCCAGATGCGTCCGGGCAAACTGTTCGCCATCGATGCCGCGCATTTGATCGTCGGCATGGCAGCCGTCGGCGGAGTATTCATCGCCCTGGGGTAAAGGTTGCGGGGAGCCCTAGACCTTCGCCTGGATTTCCTCGCCTTCCAGTTCGTCGTCTTCCGTCGGCCGTATTTCGACGATGATATCGCCTGCCTGCAGGCAATCGGCCTCGTGCTCCCAGAAGCCGCAGGCCACGCCGTTGCGGTAGATCCGCAGGCCTTGCCCGCCGGTTGCCAGTTCACGGAAGGACTTGCCGATCTCGTCGGGCATCACCTCGCGCTCCACCAATTGCACGCGGCCCGTTACGGAGGCGAGATCGCCCAGGTAATCGGCGATATGTGCGCCGCGTGCGCTGCCTGCCAGCAGCAGTCCTGTAAAGCGCACGGGGTTGATAACGTTGTCCGCACCCGCCTGCCGCGCCAGCAGTTCGTTATCGGCGGCGCGCACCACCACGCTGATCGGTACCTTTGGTGCAAGATGGCGCACGGTCAGCACGATAAGAATGGAGGAATCGTCCCGCCCGGCCGAGACAAGCACGGTCTGCGCTTCCTTGATGCGGACGGCTTCGAGATTTTCGTCTCGCGTAGCATCGGCTTCGATCACGTTGCAGCCCAGCGCCTCTGCCGATTCGAGCCGTTCCTGATCCTGATCCATTACCACGATGCAGGCAGGATCGGTGCCGCGTTCAATAAGTTCGCCCACGGCTTCGGAACCGGAGATGCCGAAGCCCAGAACCACGACATGATTGGATAGCTGGTCCTGAATGCGGGCCATGCGGAATTTCTCCCAGCTGCGCTTGATAAGGAAATTGTACGCCGTACCCACGAAAATGAACAGTACGGCAAAACGGACCGGCGTCACGATCAGCGCCTCGACCAGCCGCGCCTGATTGCTGATGGGGGCAATGTCGCCAAAGCCGGTGGTGGTGATCGAGATCATGGTGAAATAGATCACGTCGAGGAAGCTGACATGACCGTCGAGATTGTCGACCAGCCCTTCGCGGTCCCACCAGTGGATCATCACCACCACGAAGATGAGAAAGACCGCCAGGCCCAGACGGATGAACAGGTCGCCCCAGACGGGGATGTTCACCGCACGGCGCAGCGGAGCGAAGCGGCGTTTGCCGACCTTGCGCAGCCCCTGGTTATGAGTGCGCGCCAAGGGTCAGGCCTTTCCGTTCACGCGTCATACCTGCTGGCCAGTGCGTCGATTGCCGAATGGTGGGTCAGGTCAAGCTGGAGGGGCGTAACGGCGATGTAGCCATCGTCCACTGCTTCAAGATCGGTGCCGTGGTCCAGCGTGTGCTCGGCAGCTTGCAGCCCGAACCAGTAATAATTGCGTCCGCGCGGGTCGGTGCCTTCAACCAGCGAGCCGCGTGCATAATCGTGAAAGCCCTGCCGCACGACGCGAATACCTTTCACGTCGGCTGCGGGACGGGCCGGGAAGTTCACGTTCACCAGCGTGCGTTTCGCCATCTGCACATCGATCAGCGGGGCCAGTACCTTGGCACCCCATTGCTCGGCGGCTTCGAAGGTCTTGACGGTCTTGCTGTACGCCTGGCTAAGACCGATGGCCGGAATTCCCGCCAGCGCAGCTTCCATTGCAGCGGAGATCGTGCCGGAATAGGTGATGTCATCGCCCAGGTTCTGGCCTGCATTCACGCCGGACAGAACAAGGTCCGGCATCCGATCTTCAAACAGCTTGCGCAGCGCAAGGTTGACCGAATCGGTAGGCGTTCCGGTGACACTGAAACGTTTTTCCCCATGTTCGCGCAGGCGGACCGGGTGATGCAGCGTTAGCGAATGACCAGCGCCCGACTGTTCTTCGGCAGGCGCGCAGACCCAAACGTCGTTGGACATCGCCCGTGCGATGGCCTCCAGCACCTTCAGGCCAGGGGCGTTGATGCCGTCGTCATTGGTGAGAAGAATGCGCATGTTTAGCTTGCTACCAGCTTTTCAGTACCGCCCATATAGGATTTGAGTACATCTGGCACCGCGACAGAGCCATCTTCCTGCTGATAGTTTTCCAGCACGGCAACAAGCGTGCGGCCTACGGCCAGGCCGGAGCCGTTCAGCGTGTGGACGAATTCGGTTTTCTTCGCGCCAGCTTCCGGCCTGTAACGGGCATTCATCCGCCGCGCCTGGAAGTCGCCGCACCAGCTGATGGAACTGATCTCGCGGTAGGCATCCTGCCCCGGCAGCCAGACTTCCAGATCGAAGGTCTTGCCGGCGCCAAATCCCATGTCGCCCGTACACAGCAGCATTTTGCGGTAAGGCAGGTCGAGCGCTTGGAGGACGCCCTCGGCGCTTTTCACCATATGCTCATGCTCGGCATGGGCGTCTTCTGCGCGGCAGATGGATACCAGTTCCACCTTGTCGAACTGGTGCTGGCGTATGAGGCCGCGCGTATCCTTGCCCGCCGCGCCCGCTTCACTGCGGAAGCAGGGTGTGAGGGCGGTAAGGCGAATGGGATCGGAAAGATCGTCGATGATCTGCTCGCGCACCGAATTCGTGAGCGAAACCTCGGCAGTGGGGATCAGCCAGCGGCCATCGGTGGTCTGGAACAGGTCCTCGGCAAACTTGGGCAACTGGCCCGTGCCGAACACGGCCTCGTCCCGTACCAGCAGTGGCGGCGCGCACTCTGTATACCCGTTGCGACCCGTCTGTTGATCCAGCATGAACTGCGCGATCGCACGATTCAGCCGGGCCATCTGGCCGCGCAGAAACGTAAATCGCGCACCCGACATTGCCGTGGCGGTCTCGAAATCCATGCCGAGGGCAGGGCCGATGTCCGCATGTTCGCGCGGCGCGAATTCGAGCGCTTTGGGCGTGGACCAGCGGCTGACCTCGACGTTGCCGTCCTCGTCCTCGCCAACGGGTACCCCATCGGCAGGAATGTTGGGTATCGCGGCCAGCGCATCGGCCAGGGCCCGCCCCAGGGCGCGCTCCTCGTTCTCTATTTGCGGCATCGCCTGCTTGATCTCGGCAACTTCGGCCTTCAGTGCCTCTGCCTTGTCCTTTTCGCCTTGGCCCATGGCCTGACCAATGGCCTTGGAAGCCTCGTTGCGGCGACTTTGCATCTCCTGCAGCCGCGTGGTCAGTTCCCGCCGTTCTTCGTCCAGTTTCAGCAACTGGGAGGAAACAGGCGCAACCCCCCGCTTAGCCAGCGCCTCGTCGAAGGCTTTCGGATTCTCTCTTATCTGTCGCAGATCATGCATGGCCGGGGCTATGCCCCGCCAGCTTGCCGCTTGTCCAGCATGGATGCATATGCCGGCACGGGCAGGGAACCTTTGATGACCTGCGGCACTGAATTAGTCACCCGATACCCACAGACAGGGGCCGTAATTGCTGGATAAAAGTATTGAAAAGCCCCCGCGGCGAACCCGCTTCGTCGACGCGGTGCAATGGGCCACCAGGCTCGCCACCGATACAGGGCTGCTGGAGCCAGCCAACCTCGACAAAGAACAGATCATGGCTACGGCCGCCGAGCGCGCGGGGGCGGACGATTTCGGTGACCCATGGTTCGAGCAGCCCTTTGCGGTCCTGCTCGAATCGCTGAAGAACGAGGCGCAACTGCACGAAGCGGGCGCCTGGTTTGCGGTGAAGCAATGCGAAAAGGTACTGATGGACCGATTGTGGGCGCAGCAGTGGTTTGCGCAGCATCGGGAAATACTGGCGCGTCCATTGCTCAACCCGGTGTTTATCGTCGGTCCCATGCGGTCGGGCACGACGCGGCTGCATCGTCTGCTGTCTGCTGATCGGCGCTTTGCCCATATGCGCAGTTTCGAAACCATCAGCCCGGTGCCGCGCCCCGATTTCGCCCATCGAAAAGCCGACAACCGGATCGCCTTCGCCGAGAGGGCGCGAAAGGTTGCGAAACTTGCCAATCCGCATACGCTGGCCATCCATCCCACGGGCCCGATGCAGCCGGAAGAAGAACTGGGCCTGCTGGTTAACTCCTTCTGGGGCATGAAGCACGAGGCGCAGTGGCACGTGCCTGGCTATGGCCGCTGGTGCGAGGAACAGGACGCTACGCCAGCATACGAACAGATGGCGCGCCTCCTGAAGTTGATCGGATGGTCGCAGCAGGCAAGTTCCCTAAAGCCATGGGTGCTCAAAACGCCGCAGCACATGCTGGACCTGGATGCCCTGCTGGCTGTCTTCCCCGATGCGCGCTTCATCTTCACTCACCGCGATCCGGTGCGCGTGGTGGCCAGCTCCGCCTCGCTGGCGTGGAACCAGACCTGTATTTATTCCGACCATGCACAGCCGGACATCGTTGGCCAGGAGTGGCTTCGAAAGACGCAGGTACAGATCGACAGGATGCAACAGGGGCGCAAGGCCATCGCGCCCGATCGCATGATCGATGTTCACTACGAAGATGTCGATGCGAACTGGCGTGGCGCAATGTCGAGAATCTACGACTTCCTCGGCTTGGATATCGAACACGCATGGCCTGCAATGGAGGCCTATTATGGAGAAGCTGCGTCCCTGAAAAGCCAGCCTCATCGCTATAGCCTGACCGAGTTTGGCCTTGCCGAAGACGACGTGATGAATCGGTTGAGAAACTACGTGCAAGACTTTGAAGTGGCGCAAGAAGGCAAGGCGGTAAGTTCGCGGCGTTGAGCGCTGCCATAACAAGTACAATACTTGCGACCGCGCCCTGGTTTATGTCTGATCGTCGGAATTTAAGGTAACGAGCAGCAGTATGTGACCGGCACATCCTGAATGCGAATGACGCAGGTTAGGTCAATAGCCGTCGTGGATGCTTATCCTGCAGAATCTGTTCGATAGCCTCGACGCTGAAGCAGAATTCGGATTTCAAAGAAAATTACGAAACCAGGGCTGGGGAATGGTGGGCGCGGCAGGGATTGGATTGAACCTGCGACCCCACCCGTGTGAACCTTAAAAACTCGATTGTCTTCGGTTGCAGACCTTTGCAGAATCCCTGATATTGCAGTGACTTATCCGATCCGTTGCACCGTGTTGCCAACAGATTGAGACGGGTTACTCACTGCAACGTCCCTGCAAAATCAGAGGAGACCTACAACATGCCAAGCGTGGAACTTTCCGCTCGCCATCTCGACTCAATCGAACGTCCCGAAACCGGCGTAGTGCGCCACTGGGACACGGTAGTGCGCGGCCTCGTCGCGCACGTCCGCTCGAACTCGACAACGCTGTATTTCCAGATCGACCAGCGCGGCAAAACGAAGCGCGTGAACCTAGGCCGCTATCCGACAGTCAGCGTCAACAAGGCGCGCGATGCCGCCCGCCAACTCGATTACGATATGCGTTTCGGCAAGGCGAAGAACTTGGAGCGGCGAGAGATCACGCTGAACGATGCGCTGAACGTTTATCTCGAAACGAGCCGCGCCGGGAAGCAGCAGATCGAATACATCAAGCGGTCGCTCCTGGTTCGTCTCGAAGTTTGGTTATCCTACCCGCTGTCTGAAATTACCGGCGCGATGGTCCGCAATCGCCACCGCGAACTGACGCCGGAAGGTCCGGTTATGGCGGACGAAACCATGCGCGCGATGCGCACTATCTGGAATGTCGCGCGTGAGGAGTTCGAAAACTACACGATCCCGCCGTGCCCGACTGACATCCTGCGCTCACGCGCCGGGAAGCAGCAGGCTTGGAACAATCCGACACCGACCCGCAACAAGCCGATTTACGACCTCGCTGCGTGGAACGAGATCGTCGAGTGCATCATCAACCCCATCCACCGCGAGTTTTACCGCTTCGCTCGCATCGAGTGGGATCATATCGACCGGGAGCGCCGATTCTTGACGATCCCGCAGACGAAGAATGGCCGGGAACACTTCCTGCCCCTCAACGATCACCACTTTGCGATCATCGACAAGCTGGAACGCCAAGGCCGTTATGTGTTCCCCGACAAGTCCGGCAAGCGGCCTGTTGTCCATCCGCGTCATGACGAAGTGCCCGGCACATTGCGTTCACTGCGCCACACATGGGCAAGTGTCGCCGCCGAGATAGACATTCCCGAAGACCAGATCGGACGCATCCTCAACCACAGCAACGGGATGCGGACAATAACTGGCCGGTATGTTCATGTTCACGCCGACAGTATGCGCCCGATAATGGATGCCGTTACTGAGGAACTTCTTAGGCGTTTAAACAGCCCTCCCGCCTAATTGGCGATTAGTCCTGAATTGTGCGTTGCAATGAATTGCAGTCGCACTATATTCCGCCTCACACCACCTCGCCGGGAATTGCCAAGCCCGGTGAGTCTTTTTGAGCAGAATGGCGCGCCTACCCCAACAACGGTTTCTGCTGGTTTTGATCGTTGTTTGGAAGGAATGCCCAATGTTGCTGAATACACGCGAAGCCGCCGACTACATCGGCCTGTCCACCTCGACCCTCGAACACTGGCGCACGAAAACGCCGATGCGCGGTCCAGCCCTTGCGCGGATCGGCCATCAGGTTCGCTACCGCCAAGCCGACCTTGATCAGTTCGTCGAAGCCCAGCTCGTCACCGCCGAATAAAAAGGAGGCGCGGCCAAAGCCACGCCTCCCCGGTGATCGTCTCGTACTCGCCCGTCGAATTTACGAATTCCACCGCAAGACGACAACCGGCGATGCAGGTAATGCCGCGATTGTGATATGTTCACTGTCGCCACAAACTTGGATCGAGACCAACCGATTGCGAAACGGTTGTCCATCGATGGCACCCGGGCGGACGATGATACCGTCTGGCCCACCCGGTTTCGATTTAGCCATGTCGCAGTCGATGAACTCCAATCCGCGCACGACATTTTCGACTTCCTCCGGGCCAACGCAAAGCGGGGTCGCGTCCTGATACCGACCAGCCGGAAGGATAATGCGAGTCTGTTGGGCGAGAGGAAAGGCGACGATTTCGAACGGTGCGCTACTCGTGTCTACATCTGCGAGATGGACGGGGTGCCCTTTCTAGACGGCTATTCCCGTGATGACCTGATCCGAGACCCGGCTGGCGTACTGGATAAGCACATTCGGCATTACCACCAGCTTCCAGAGCGGTCTTCCTATGTTGCGGCCCTCTCGTCGAGCGCCGGGTTCTCGAAGAAGGGTGAAGACATTGGATTGCGCTACCATCTCTACTTTGCGTTATACCGACCATACCAACCGCATAAGGTCGACTTCATAGACGAACGGCACAAGGCGATCTTCGGGGATAAAGTTTTCGACACCAAAATTCGGGAACCCGGCCAGCTTCTCGTCATTGCACCGCCGATGTTCGAGAATGCTGTCGATCCCTTTCAGCAGCGGATTTTCTACTGTCGCGGTGAGCAGGAAACCGTCTCATTCCGCTTCCCACCAGATTTCGACCAGTTCGTGGCCGTGAACGTGATGCCGACGCGGGGAAGATCGAACTCGATGCCGCGCCTCAACGCAGAAGCGTTCGATTCTGAATCCTTTCGCAGCGAAGCCGTGCAAAAATGGGTAGCGGCGATGCGTTGGCGTGATCCCAGCATGACGTGGGAGGATGCCTATCCGCTGCTAGTCGCAGAGCTTGAGCGGGTCGATGCATCTGCGGATGCATGGCAACGCCTAGGTGGCCGCGACCTGAAAGAAGCCCGGCGCATGTGGCGGCAGATTGGGTTTCGCGCAAAGCAGCGCGGGGCTTATGGACTGCCACGCTATCGAGAGCCTGCGGGATCAGTCGAAGCCGCCTATGAGAAAATGGCCGAGGAACTCGACCTGCGGCTAGAGCAACCCGGCGCAAGTGTGTTCAAGGTGCCGCTGGGTGTCGGCAAGACTCAGCAAATGATCGAGCGCGCCACCCGCGAACGGCGCAACACGGTGATAATGGCACCGTCCATCGAGCGCTGCGAAGAACTTCAAGAACGGCTGAATGCTGAGGAAGCCAAGCGGCGCTATCTCGACGATACGCCTTGGGAGGATTTCGAACCCGATGGCGATGACGGATTGCCTTGGATGGTCTGGCGCGGGCGTCAGCAACCCGGCATGTGCAAGCGGTCAGACCTTGCGAAAGAGGTTCATGCGGCGGGCGGGTCCGTCCACACGGACCTGTGCGGGCATGGCCAAGACATCAAGTGTCCGCATTTCGCGACCTGTCCCCACGCCGCCCAGTATGAAGCCTTCGGCCATGTCCGGTGGCTCGTGCCATCCCAGTCGATCAACCAGCGCCGCCAGATCGGAAACGAGGCCGATATCGTGCTGTCTCTTATACACATCTCCGAGCCCACGAGACTAGGCATGATCTCG
>CAJXTZ010000049.1 GCA_913061345.1 uncultured Erythrobacter sp. | reverse complement strand
TCATGCCTAGTCTCGTGGGCTCGGAGATGTGTATAAGAGACAGACCTACCCCGATCCTGGCGCGAACGAGCTGCGCGAAGCTATCGGCAAGGTTCACGATATCGCGCCTGAACGCATTGTTTGCGGAACCGGATCGGACGAGTTGCTTAACCTCGCGGCGCAGGCCTTCGCCGGGGTGGGTGACGAGGTGATGTTCAGCCGCTTCAGTTTCGCAGTCTACGATATCGCGGCTCGTCGGTGCGGTGCGACGCCGCTGGAAGTGGATGACAGCGATTACACCGCCGATGTCGATGCCCTGCTGGCTGCTGTGACAGAGCGCACCCGGGTAGTGTTCATCGCCAATCCCAACAACCCTACGGGCACCTTTTTGCCGCGTGAGGAGATTGCCCGCCTGCACGCTGGCCTCCCGTCCGAAGTGCTGCTGGTACTCGATCAGGCCTATGGCGAATATCTGCCCGACCGGATGGATGACGGCGGGCTGGAACTTGCCGCGAGCCATGACAACGTATTGGTTACGCGCACGTTCTCGAAAATCTACGGCCTCGCAGGCGAGCGGATCGGCTGGGCGACAGGCGCACCGCACCTGGTGGACGCGCTCAACCGTATCCGCGGTCCATTCAACGTTACCGCCAGCGGCCAGCGCGCCGCCGTGGCAGCGATCGGCGATCAGGGTTTCGTAGAACGCAGCCGCACCCACAATGCCGCCGCCCGCGCCCGGTTATCAGAGGCGATAGATGCGCTGGGCAATCATGGCCTGCGCGCCGTGCCGAGCGAGGCAAATTTCTTGCTGGTGCTGTTCGAAGGCGCGTTGAGTGCTGAAACCGCCTTACGTGGCATTGCGGAGGCTGGCTATGCCGTGCGTCATCTGCCGGGCCAGGGCCTGCCACATGCGCTGCGCATTACCATCGGCACCGATGAACAGATGGCCGAAATCACGGAAAAGCTGCGGCAGATGTGCGAGGGCAAGCAATGAATTTCGGTCACGTTGCCATCATCGGCCTCGGCCTGCTGGGCGGCTCCATTGGACTGGCGGTTAAGGAACATCTGCCCGACGTGAAGACCACCGGCTACGATGCCGACCCTGATGTGCGGGACCGAGCGCGAAAGCTTGGCCTTTGCGGCGCGATTGCAGACGATCCGGCAACAGCCGTACGCGATGCCGACCTTGTTATCTTGTGCGTACCCGTGGGCGCGATGGATTCTGCCGCTAGAGCAGTCTCTCCGGGTCTTCTATCGGATGCGGTCATAAGCGATGTCGGATCTTCCAAGCTCAGCGTTTCGAAAAGCCTGGCCAAGGTCCTGCCCAATCATGCGATCATCCCCGCCCATCCTGTTGCCGGGACGGAACAGTCCGGGCCGGATTCCGGCTTCTCCAGCCTGTTCCACCATCGCTGGTGCATCATTACCCCGCCCGAAGGCGCGCCGGACGCCAAGGTCGCTGCGCTCAAGGCATTCTGGCAGGGGCTTGGTTCAACCGTCGAAATCATGGATGCCGATCATCACGATCTCGTGCTGGCGGTTACCAGCCACATCCCCCACCTCATCGCCTACACCATCGTGGGTACGGCCAGCGACCTGGAAGAGGTGACGCGCGGCGAGGTAATCAAGTATTCCGCAGGCGGATTTCGCGACTTCACCCGTATCGCCGCCAGCGATCCGGTGATGTGGCGCGACGTGTTTCTCAACAACCGCGAGGCGGTGCTCGACATGCTAGACCGCTTCCTCGGCGATCTCGCGCTGATGCGAGAGGCGATCAGGGCGGGCGATGGCGAAATGATGTTCGACCAGTTTTCCAAGACCCGTGCCATCCGGCGGCGGATCGTGGAGCAGGGTCAGGACGATGCACGGCCCGATTTCGGCCGCCACGATCACGAATAGGAGATGGGTATGAGCGGCACGGTAGATATCACGCAGGATGGCGGAGTTCTGACGTTGATGATGAACCGTCCCGACAAGAAGAACGCGCTGACAGACGCCATGTATGGCACAATGGCCGATACACTGAAGAACGCCGACAAAGATGCCAGCGTGCGCGTGGTGGTAATCCGCGGCGAAGGAGACCTGTTCTGCGCTGGCAACGATATCGGAGATTTTCTCAAGTCATCGGGCAACATCGGCAAGACCAACGTCTTTCGCTTCATCCGCTTTCTGGGCACCTTCACGAAGCCGCTGGTGGCAGGGGTGCAGGGCCGTGCCGTTGGTATCGGCACCACGATGCTCTTGCATTGCGACTACGTGGTGCTGGCTCAGGATGCGAAGCTGAGCACGCCCTTTACCGGGCTGGGCCTGGTGCCCGAGGCTGCCTCCAGCATGATCCTGCCAGCTACAATCGGCCATAGCCGCGCGTTTGCGATGCTGGCCATGGGCGAACCGATGGACGCAGCCGACGCCGTTGCTGCGGGCCTGGCCAATCAGCTTGTTGCAAACACGGACCTGAACGAAGCCGTCGCCAAGGCTGCCAACCGCATCGCCGCGCTTCCACCTGGCGCCATGCAGGCAACCAAGGCGCTGATGCGCGAACCCGGCGTCACCGGCGCCAGGATGGAAGCGGAGATAGAGATATTTACGCAGCGCCTGCAAAGCGCCGAAGCGCAGGAAGCCTTCACTGCTTTCATGGAAAAGCGAAAGCCCGACTTTTCAAGGTTCTGAACCCTATTCAGGCGCAGCCCCCCGCTTCCAGGCGATCAGGCGCGGGCGAAATTCCTGTCGGATTTCGCCATGCTGGTTGCAGGTCACACAATGCACATGGACCGCGGCCCGCCCGGGACGGGAGCGCGACGGCGTAATGGTTTCGATAGTTGTATTCACCCGCAACACGTCGCCAGTGCGCGCGGGTGTTGGCCATCGCACTTCGCCACCAGCACCGATCACGCCATGGGCGATGGGTACCGAAACCACGATAAGCCGCATGGTGATGGCCGCTGTGTGCCAGCCGCTGGCGGCGAGACCGCCGAAAAAGGTGCGTTCAGCCGCGTCTGGATCGGTATGAAACGGTTGCGGGTCGTACTGTCTTGCAAAGTCGATAATCTCTTCGACTTCGAGAACATGCTCTCCGCTCTCGAAAGTCCGGCCGATATGAAGATCATCGAGGTAGAGCTTTTCCACGATGGGCCTATTCCGCCGCTTCGGCTTCTTTCTCGGCAAATTCCAGGGTGGCAAGGAAGCGTTCGGCATCCAGTGCGGCCATGCAGCCCGTGCCAGCTGCCGTTACGGCCTGTCGATAGGTATGATCCATCACGTCCCCGCAAGCGAACACGCCAGGAATCGCCGTCTTGGGCGTGCCGGCTTCCACTAGCAGGTAGCCGCCATCGTCCATCGGCAACTTGCCCTTGAACAGCTCTGTAGATGGCGCGTGTCCGATGGCTACGAAAGCCCCGTCCACTTCCAGTTCGCTCTTCGCGCCGGTCACGGTGTCCACCAGTTCCAGCTTGGCCAGCGCGCCGTTCTCACCAGCCGTGAAGCGCTCCACTGTCTTGTTCCAGAGAGTGGAAATCTTGTCGGACTTGAACAGACGTTCCTGCAGTATCTTCTCGCTGCGCAGTTCGTCGCGGCGATGGATCAGGGTCACGTCGTCGGAATGGTTGGTGAGGTAAAGCGCCTCTTCCACGGCGGTGTTGCCGCCGCCGATCACGGCCACCTTCCTGCCGCGATAGAAAAACCCGTCGCAGGTCGCGCAGGCCGATACGCCTTTGCCGCCCAGTTCCTGCTCGCCCGGCACGCCGAGCCACTTCGCCTGCGCGCCCGTGGCGATGACCAGCACGTCCCCTATATACTCGTCGCCGCTATCGCCAATGGCACGGAACGGCGATCCGCCCTCCATATCGACGTCGACAATCGTATCCCACATCATGCGAGTGCCGACATGCTCTGCCTGTTTCTGCATCTGCTCCATCAGCCATGGGCCCTGGATCACGTCCGCAAAGCCGGGATAGTTCTCTACATCGGTGGTGATAGTCAGCTGGCCACCGGGTTGCAGGCCCTGCACGACAATCGGTTCCATTCCGGCGCGCGCGCCATAGATGGCGGCGGAATAACCTGCCGGGCCAGAGCCGATGATAAGCATGCGCGTGCGATGGATGGTCATGTAAATTCTCGATTCGCTGGTTGAGCGACCGAGGTAGGAACAGGTGGCTTACCGTGCAAGCGAGCATCCACGCTTCTCACCGGGCTAATACGGGCGCCAGCGCCGTGCACAAGCGAGGCCTTAACCATCGGTTTTAACACGCTGTATGCGCGAGCATGTTTCTTGCTGCGGCCGTCGTTTCGATACGAAAAGGGCGGCCACGCGGACCGCCCTTCGCAATTAATGTTGGTAGATCAGGTCGTCGGCGGTGTTGTCGCGTTTGTGCCGGTCGTTGTGGTGGTCTTGTCTGCAAGTCGCTTGGCCAGATAGCCGCCACCTGCCAGTGCCAGCAGCGCCGGGATGCGAAGGCGCGTTACGAGGGGGACGGCAACTGCCCCCAGGATCGCGCCGGTCGGACCGCCGACTTTGCGAGTTTCTTTGCCGAGTGCTGCGCCAATGCCGGCGCCGATAAGCTTACCAATCATGAAAAATCTCCTTTGCCCGACCAACGGATCGACAATCGCCTTGGTTCCGCACGTGCCCCCACCATTTTCGCATGAACAGCGAAACGAAAACGCGTTACAAACGCTGTTTACGCGAACGGAGGTTGCATATGGCAGCGCGTGCATATTGGCAGGGGCAAATCAGGCTGGCGCTCGTGTCCATTCCGGTTGAAATCTATTCGGCATCCAAGTCGGCTGCCAAGATCAGGTTCAATCAGATCCACGAACCCAGTGGAAAGCGGGTATCGTACGAAAAAGTCGTCGAAGGCATCGGCCCCATCGATCGCGACGAGATCATCAAGGGTTACGAGATATCGAAGGGCGAATATGTCCTGCTAGAGGAAGACGAGATCGAGGCCGTCAAGATCGAGAGCAAGAAGACGCTCGAACTGGTCCAGTTCGTGGATTCTTGCGAGATCGATCCGCTCTATTTCGAAAAGCCCTATTACGTCGCGCCAAAGGACGACCTGGCCGAAGAGGCCTTCATCGTACTGCGCGAAGCCTTGCGCAAGTCGAAAAAAGTCGCACTGGGGCAACTGTCCATGCGTGGCAGCGAGAAGCTGGTCGCTATAAAGCCGTGCGGCAAGGGCCTGCTGCTGGAAACGTTGCGCTACGCCGACGAAGTGCGCAAGGGTCAGGAATTCTTCTCTGAAATCGACGAGAGCAAGCCGCGGAAGGAGCTGCTCGATCTGGCCACCACGCTGATCGAAGAAAAGAGCGCGCCCTTCGATGCCAGCGAGTTCGAGGATCGCTATGCCGATGCGCTGCGCAAGCTAATCGACAAGAAAGCCAAATCGAAGAGCAAGAAAGCGATCATCGAGGATGTCGACGATCCCGATGCAGCATCGGCCGGCAATGTGATTGACCTGATGGCAGCGTTAAAGAAATCCGTGGGCGAGAAGAAGCCCGCGAAGAAGACCGCTGCGAAACGCAAGAAGTCCGCCTGACATGGCGCGCGGGCGCAAATCCGCCGATCCGTTGGCGACATACAACGCCAAACGCGATTTCGGAAAGACGCCCGAACCATCGGGGAAGGCGCAAGGCAGCGGGGTCGGCGACCTTTTCATCGTTCAGAAACACGATGCCACGCGCCTGCACTGGGATCTCCGGCTGGAGATCGACGGCGTTCTGAAAAGCTGGGCTGTAACCAAGGGCCCCTCTCCCGATCCGGATATCAAGCGATTGGCCGTGCGCACCGAAGACCACCCGATGTCCTACGCCGAATTCGAGGGCACCATCCCCAAAGGCGAATACGGCGGGGGCACGGTGATGCTGTGGGATCGCGGCACGTGGGCTCCGATCAAGGGCAAGAGCGCCAGCGACATCGACAACGGCCACCTGCATTTCACCCTCGAAGGTGAGCGAATGAAAGGCGAGTGGCTACTGATCCGCCTGAAGAAAAAGCCCGGCGAGAAGCGCGAGAACTGGTTGCTGCGCAAATTGCAGGACGAGCACGCCGAAGAAGGCGATGCGCTGGTCGAACGCGAATTGACGAGCGTGCTGACCGGTCGTTCCATGGCGGAGATCGCCGCAGACAGGAACGGGGAATACCCGCTTGCAGGCAAGAAGGACGATGCCTTCCTCGAACAGATGGAGAAGGCTTCTGCCAACAATACGGCAAAGGCAAAACCACGGCGAAAAGCCAAGTCTGCCGCCCTGCCGAAATTCCGCAAGCCGCAACTGGCTACACTCGTGGACGATGTACCGACCGGCAACGGCTGGATGCATGAAATAAAGTTCGACGGTTATCGCGCCATCGTCGCTGCCAGCGGCGAGAATGTGCGCGTCTACACCCGCAGCGGCAAGGACTGGACGGACAAGTTCGCACCTCTCGTCGAAGCCCTTGCCGCGCTGGACCTGCCTTCCTGCCTGATCGACGGGGAGATCATCGCTCATGACGCAAACGGCAACCCTGACTTTTCCACGCTGCAGCAGGTGCTGAAGAGAGGGCACGGCGGCCAGTCGAAAACCGACAATCTGGCGTTCCACGCATTCGACTTGCTGGAGCTTGCGGGAGAAGATCTTGCCAGCATTTCCAATATCGAACGCAAGGAGCGGCTGGAGGCACTGCTGGCAGGGGTGCAGCCGCCGGTCCACGTTGCCGACCACGTGATCGGCGCAGGCGAGAAGCTGCTCTCCGCGATGTGCAACGCTGGACAGGAAGGTATCATCGCCAAGAAGATGGACGCGCCCTATCGCCATTCGCGCTCAAAGGCGTGGGTGAAAGTGAAGTGCACGCGGCGGCAGGAATTCGTGATTGTCGGCTGGAAGAAAAGCAATGCCAAGGGCCGCGCCTTCTCCTCGCTGCTGATGGCCCAGTACGAAGACGACGAACTCACTTACAAGGGCAAGGTTGGCACAGGCTTTACGCAGGATGAGATGGACTCGCTTGCGGCCAAGATGCGTCGCCTCGAGCGCAAGACCGCCCCTGTCGAAGTATCGAAACCCGACGCGCGCGGTGTCACCTGGCTTACGCCGAAGCTGGTGGCCGAGGTAGGCTTCGCCGAGTTCACCGCTGACGGAAATATCCGCCATGGAAGCTATCTGGGGCTGCGCAGCGATAAACCCGCCGAATCGGTGAAGCCGGAGAGGCCGTCCAGCACGCCGAAGCCCGAAGCAGACGTAAAGATATCCAGCCGGGACCGCGTGGTCTTTCCCGACAGCGGGCAAACCAAGGGCCAACTTGCGGATTACTACGAAGCCGCCGCGTCGATCATGCTGCCATTTGCCGCGCGCCGCCCCACCAGCCTAGTCCGCTGCCCGCAGGGAAGAGCCAAGGAATGCTTCTTCCAGAAGCACGACAGCGGCGCATTTGGCGATGCCGTGCTCAGCATTCCCATCAAGGAAAAGGACGGTGGTACGGAAGATTACCTCTATATCGAGGATGCACGTGGCATCCTGCAATGCGTACAAATGGGCACGATTGAATTTCACGGCTGGGGATCGCGCACCGATGATGTGGAACTGCCCGAGCGGATGGTGTTCGATCTGGACCCGGACGAAGGGCTGGATTTCAATGACGTCAAGCAGGCTGCGCGCCATATCAGGGCGCGGCTATCCGATATCGGACTGGTGAGCTTCGCCATGCTATCGGGCGGCAAGGGCGTGCATGTCGTGGTGCCGCTAACCCCCGGTCATTCGTGGGATGTGCACAAGGATTTCTCGCGCCGCTTTGCCGAAGCGCTGAGCCTTGCCGAGCCCGATCGTTTCACCGCCACCATGAGCAAGGCGAAGCGGAAGGGGAAAATCTTCATCGATTGGCTGCGCAACCAGCGCGGCAGCACTGCCGTACTCCCGTACTCCGCGCGCGCTCGCTCGGGTGCGCCGGTCGCGGTGCCGATCGGCTGGAACGAACTGAAAACGATGGACGATGCAAAGCCGTTCTCGATAGACGATGCGAAACGCTTGATAACCCGCGCTGAAAGCAAGACGCTGGCTGGCTGGGGCTTTGCCGAGCAATCGCTGCCGGACCTGTAATTCTATCTCCAGCTCATAACAGCCAATCGATCGGGAAGCGTTCCAAAATCCGGACAAGCATCCGCGACGCAAAAGACGTTCCTGGTTCCACCCGCTCAACCACCGGATCATCATCACGAGCGTCGATCCAGCCAAGCTCGCCGCCGTCCAGAACGACGCGATATGTGTTGCGCGCTATGGTATCGTCGAATGCTGCGCGCATCTGTGTCGCCAAGGCGTCGCTGTCGATCACGATGCCCAACTCCGTATTAAGGAAAAAGGAGCGGGGATCGAAATTGAGCGAGCCCACGAACAGCCGGGTCCCATCCACGGAAAAGGCTTTTGCATGCAAGGTGGAACCGGGGGGCCCGGCTCTTTCCCGCGAACCGGTGCGCACGAACTTGCGTGCGGTCTTCGGTTCATCTTGGGGAGCCGGCACTTCGAACAGACGTACTCCGGCTTCGACGAGAAGCTTGCGATGTTTGGCATAACCTGCGTGGACTGCCCCCACATCCGTGGAAGCATAGGAATTCGTCAGCACCCGCACGTCCACGCCTCGCTGCGCCATCCCCGCAAGCGCATTGGCCCCAACCTTGGTCGGTACAAAGTATGCCGATACGATCAGCAGTTCCTTGGTCGGCTCACCGATTATTCCGGTAAGGGCATCGAGTAACGGGCCACCCTTATCGCGCGCTCCAAGCGCTTTTTCCGGGGGATCGCTGACCAGCTGAACCGGCGCCCAAGTCAGTTCGATATCGCCCCGCTCGATGCGCTCGAGCATTGGCCTTTCTGCAACTTGCTTGCCATAGCTGACGGATTGCGACCCATTTGTGAGCCGGTTGATACGAGTCTTAAGCTTACGCACCCGTGTCTCGGCAACCGCGTCGCCGAGTGTGTCTATCGGCACGGCGAGAGGCGAGTTCCAAAATCGATCGAAGCAATCGGACACTTCCTGCACCACCGGGCCGATGCAGACAGCATCGAGATCGGCAAACATTCCCTCGCGCTTGGCCGCGAAATATTCGTCGCCAATATTGCGTCCGCCCACGATCGTTACCTGATTGTCGACTGTAAAGCTTTTCGAGTGCATCCGACGGTTTGCGCGGCGGAAACGGAACAGGAAATCGAGCGGTTTGAAACGGCGGCTGCGGAAGGGATTGAATAGCCGAACCTCGATGTTCGGCAGATCCGCCATCCAGCGGAGCACGTCGTCCAGCCCTGCGATGCCATTGTCGTCGAGGAGCAGCCGTACCCGAACACCCCGCGCCGCTGCCGCGCGAACCTGCTCCAGCATCAGATTGCCTGTCAGATCATCGTGCCAGATGTAATACTGCAGGTCGATCGATCGTTCTGCACTCTCCAGCAACACCTTGCGGATCGCAAAGGCATCGCGACCGTCGTTGAGCAGTTCGATACCAGTCCTGCCTGGATGTTCGGACGCTTTCTGCGATACACCCAATCGCAACGTCGAAAGCCCGGTGTTGCCCGCTGCGGTGCCCGGCATTGGTGCGTTCACGGACCATGTTTTTGACGAAGACATATGTTCAATCGGCGATATCGTTTTGCAGATGGATGGTCTGCGTCGGGAAAGCGAAATCGATCCCAAGTTCGTCCAGCTTGCGCATGATCGCGAACAGCAGCGTTTCCTGCATAGCCAGCGATTCCGGGTAGGAGCGGGTATTGAAGTAGGCGAATATCTCGATCTGCAATGCGCTGTCGCCGAAACCGTGAAACCGCACGCGGGCATCATCGTCGAGAATGTGGCCGTCATCGGCAATGATGTCCCGCAATTCGTCAAGCAATCGCTCCATCTGGTGGGCATCGGTATCGTAGGTGACGCCTATGGTCTGATGAAAAAGGAATCGGTCTCGCAGCGCGTAATTCTCGATCCGCTCGGATGCGAGATAGCCGTTGGGAATAGAGACAAGCGTGCGATTGATCGTTCGCACGAGAGTGGAACGCATTCCGATATCCTCGACCGTTCCGAACACCTCGCCGATCTGCGCCGCGTCACCCACTTGCACTGGCTTGTCCGCGATCAACGTGACCGAACCAACCAGATTCTCGATCGTCTTCTGCGCTCCCAGCGCCAGCGCAAGGCCGCCAATGCCGAGTGCTGCGATACCGGTAGTTACATCCAGCCCGATCGTATCGAGCACGGCCACGAAAGCGATAGCCAGCAAGAGCACCTTTGCACCGCGGCGAAGGAAGCTGATAATCGTGACAGCCTGACGGCGTTCGGCCCGGTGCATCCGTCCTGTCACGACGCGAGCAATGGCATCGACGAGCCGCAGCGCGAACCAAGCCAGAGCTATCCAGGCAACGATGGCGGCGTAGCGCAGCAAAGTCTGTCGCGCGACAATCGAAACCTCGAGGTCGCCGGCAGTGGCGTAGAAAGTCAGGACCGCCAGATAGAGCGACAGCGGCGGCATGGCCGCATGCAGGAACCGGTAAGCAGGACTTGCATCGTGATCTGTGATGGCCCGACGTAAAAATGCCAGCACCAGCGCGGCTAACAATCGGAAGGCGGCAAAGGCAAGCAGCGCAAGGGCGATCAGTTTAAGCCAGTCGATCAGGGGAGCGCCAGCGAGAACGATCCCCTCTCCCGCGACGGTTTCGTCTGCTGCCTCGGCGGGAACGACGTCGGCGATTTCTTCTGCCGTCTCCGGAGCTATACGCCATTGCATGTTGCCATCAGCAGTGGTGATCTGCTGCAACAGGATCGGAGCGGCACCTTCTTCACTGGAAAGCGAGCCGACCTGTTCGAGATTTTGGGCCAGGCCATCATCGACGACACCTGACGCCTCGTTCGAGAGAAGCGGGAACGCCAGGAGACTTCCGCCACGATCAAGCGCGATCTGCAGTTTTCTAGCCAGGTCGGCTCGCTGGTCCAGGTCCCCTTGCGTGTCCGCGTTGCCGCTCCGAGGTTCTTCGATGGCTTGCGAAGTCTCGCTCTGTGCTTCCGCCTCGAGATCTCCTTCGGCGGGGAAATATTGAGCGGCACGTTGATAATCCGCATCGCCCAATGCCTGAAGCAGCCCGGTGATTGCGCCACGAGGAGTTTCACGTCCGAACGGATCGGGCGCAGGCGCGGTGGCGGTTTGTTCGGTGGATGGTTCGGTTCCCGGTAGCGATTGCGCAGTTGCAAATGATGCAAAGGCAAGTCCAATCGCAGCGATCAGAAAACGGAGGGAAGCAAGTCGCGCTTTCATTCGTCATCATCCATTTCGGTGAGCAGGGCGCGATGGCACTGTTCCATAAGCTCGTAGAAGCGCGCCAGGTGGGCGAGGTTTTTCTGGCCCTCCTGACGCTCGATCTTGGCTGCGGCTTCCTTCACCATTCGCCGGTGGTTCGCAAAGCGATTGGCGAACTGTTTCGTAACAGATGCGTAGGGGTTCGGACACATGGCGAAATAGATTTCGCGCTCGCCCGGCTTCGACCGGCGCTCGATGATCTCGAGGCTTTCCAGCAGGCGAAGATTGGTGCTGACGCTGCCCCGGCTGACCTGAAGCGTCTCTGCGATTTCGGCCGAAGTTAGCATCCGCCCCATAACCATCAGCAATCCCCAGATGCGACCGGTAATGCGGGCCTGGCCGCTAGCTTCGGCGTTGATCCCCATCCGTTCGATAAAATCAATTTCAGCAGAGGTAAGAGTTACGAGGTTGTCGATCATTCGAGTCCTCTTCCAGGAGAATAGAGCAGCGCAATTTCGCCGGCGAACTGGCCGCGCAAACCGAACACAGCGACTACCGGAGAGTCTGCCGGTTCGCCGAGAAGCTGATCGTATTTCGCGCAGCTGTAGATGCCCCCACGCGGGCGGCTGGCATCCGCTCGTGAAACATCGATCAATGGCCTAATGGCGAGCATATCGGAACCAAGATAGCTTGGCACCCGCTGCGGGCCCAGCGCTACGCGTGTGCGGCGGTGTTCTTCGGTTTCCTCTTGTGCGGCAACAGGAGCGGACATTGTGAAGCCGAGCCCGAACGCACAAATCGATAAGGTGTATGCTACTTTCATTGGGTAGTTCCATTTTCTGCGAGCCGAGCAGGTCCGCTTCGTAATGAGTTCGCCGATTTAGCAGAACCCGGACCCGGTTCGGCGAAACCGCACTAAAACAGTCCGGTGCGCGGTCTCGAAAGCGATAAAGCTTGCTTTGACGATCATCGCGGAGGCCTTGATAAAACCTTGCAGAAGAAGTCTTCGGCAATTGTCACTGGCCTTCGAGCGTTTGGTCAAGACTGCCATACCAGGCCCCGGTGCGACCGCGTTCGGCGCCGTGTTCGTAAAGCGCATTCATATAGGGTTGCGAAAAAAGCTCTTCGGTTTCCACGTCGAAGTCGGGTCCGATATAAGTGATAGCTAAATCGACATTGTTGTTGGCGGCGAAAAGCTGCGCGTTAACCAGGTTAGCCCGGTCATACGCCGAGAGAACCGTATCGAGCGCGCGCTCGACAATCGAAAATGTGGAAGCGCCGACCGTTTCGTAACGCGGGCGCAGACGGCCGTTGAGTATGATAAATATGCGATCTTGCTCTACCTCCGGTCGCAGCCCCCCGGATATGGCCATGGTTTCGGTGACCGCCAAAAAGCCCGCCGTCACCGCACCATCCACATGCATTTCGGCGAAACTCTTAGCCCCATCGGAAACTTCGATCATGACCGGCGCGAACAGCCCCGGCACGCTGGCGGAAGCGAGCAGCACGCGGCGAAAAAGTTCGAGCCGCCGCGGATCATTGCTTTGGGCAATCGCCCCCATATCCCAGATCACGCCGCGACCTGCATCCAGATTGGTCGTCTGCACCAGCAGTCTGCGACCGCTACCGTGCTCGATCGCGATTGCATCCAGTATCGCTTCGTCGATATTGGCGGCGATCAGTTCAGCGAGCGGCGCAGAATCGGCCACGCTCGGCTGCGTCAGCAAACCGACGATGCCCCTTTGCCGGTAGATGTCCTTTCGCGAAATTTCAGTATAGAACGCGCGCAAGCTCTGGTCATATTCCGAACCAAGAAACGCAAAAGGCGCAATCAAGGCGCCGGTGCTGACGCCCGAGACGATCGAGAATTGCGGACGCTCTCCGCTATCGCTCCAGCCCTTGAGAAAACCTGCCGCATAGGCACCGTCATCCGCCCCGCCAGATAATGCAAGCAGCGTATCGGCCTGTCTTTCCGGTGCGCTGGTCGCTATTTCGTCGCGCATCGCGGCGTATGTAGCCGGAGGCGCATCGGCCCAATATCGGACCGATTCAAAGTTCGGCAATCGCGCCGCTTCTGCCTGCGCTTCCAGGCGAGGAATACGATCAGGCCACGTTGTGCATCCACCTAGTGCAAGCGACAGTGGTAACAGCAGGGCGAACAGGTAGCGCATCAGTCGAGTGCCTCCGCCTGCGCGCGGCTTTTGCGGGTCAGCAGGGTGTAGAGTGCCGGAATTATGAACAGCGACAGGATCGTCGACGAAACAAGGCCGAACATGATCGCGAAACAAAGCGGGCGATACATCGGGCTTCCGATCGCCAGCGGAACGAGGCCGACAATGGTCGTGACCGACGTGGTCAGGATCGGACGCAGCCTGTCGGCCGCTCCTCTCGCAGCCGCATCGGCGATCGAGAACCCCTCAAGCAGCCGTGAATTCATCGTGTCGACCATGACGATGCCGTTGTTCACCACGATTCCGATCAGCGCAATCACACCGACCACCGCGAAAAACGAGAGGCTGAGGCCGAAAGCGAAGAAGCCGAGGAACGTTCCGATCAGCGCCATCGGCATGGTGGTGAGCAGGATGAATGCCTGCGGGAAACTGTCGAACACGATTACCAGCACGCCGAATACCATGATGACTGCGACAGCCAGCGCGATACCGGCGGAGCCGAAGGTTTCCGCCGTCTCCTCGGCTTCACCGCCGATAGCGAAAGCGTAGCCCTGCGGCCATTCCTCCATCGCGGCTTCAAGTCTGGGAGTCACTGCGTCGATGATTTCGGTTACCGGTCGCCCTTGGTCTTTTGCGAGGACCGTCAAAGCACGTTCCCCATCCTTGTGACTGATCGCCACTGCCGCTTCGGATTGCACGGGTTCGAGCAGCGACAGCAAGGCAACGCTTTCCCCGCTGGGCGTAAAGGCGCGTACCAGCGCGAGCTCCTCGTATCGCGAGGGCCCACCCGCTTCGAACCCGCTGCGGCTGGGCCAGTCAGTGCCGACGCGAATTTCCAGATCGTCTTCCGCCCCAGGCGTCACGAACTCGCCAACCTGATCGTTCGAAAGCGCAAAGCGGATCTGCGCAGCAAGGTCAGCCTGGGTAAGACCGAAGAAGTCCAGCGCCTCGCGGTTCGGGCGCAGAGCAATCTCGTCCGTAACACTACCCAGATTGTCGCGCACATCGACGACTCCTGATTCTTCCTCAAGCAGTGCCTGCACCTCTTCCGACAGCTCTTGCAATTGAGCCATCTCGGGGCCGGTGAGAACGATTTCGATGGGATCGCCGGAAGTGGGCTGGCCCGTTTCCGCCACCACGAGCAGATCGGCTCCGGCAACATTGGCATCGAGATAAGCCTGCAATTCTTCACGCAGATCGTCGGCCACCAGGTAGCCCGCCGCATCGCGATCTTCCCGTTCCACGAAGGTCGCGGAAAAACCGATGAAGTTCTCCGCCGTCGAAGGCTGCAAGGAAGCGGCGACCGAGCCGCTGGCAAACGGGCTCTTGCTACCTACCAGCTTCAGAACATCTGCGAAGTAGGGTTTTTCAAGAAGCAGCTCGCCAACTTCGTCGGCGATTCTTTGAGACGTCTCAAGCTGGGTAGAGGCGGGAAGCTCGATGTTGATGCCGAGGTTTTCACCATCGGTCTTGGGATAGAGCACCAGCGATGTCTGCGCGATGGCCATGCACGACAGCAGGAATACCCCCACCGCGCCGCCGACCCAGGTCCAGGCGCGCTTGCGGCTGGAGATGATATTCGCCCGCGTGAAGCGCTCCAGCCAGCCCGAAGCATCCGCGGCCAGTGCGTCCGCCTTGCTCGTTTCTTCCTGCGTGTCCCCGTCGGCGACGCGCTGGAGCAGGTAACGTGACAGCGGGACGGCTGCGAACAGCGCCACGATGTAGGCCAGGATTAGACAAGCGATGGCCGTGATCGGCAGGACGCGGATGAATTTTCCCGACACGCCGCCGATCGCCATCAGCGGCGCGAGCGCAAGAACGGTCGTCAACTGCCCCGCGAAGGCCGGCATGGCATAGCGTCCGATGGTGTTGAGCACCGCTTCCCCGAAGCTCTTGTTGTTGGTGTAGATGTCCTCGTGGAGGCCTTCCATCATCAGGATGAACACATCGACCAGCAGGCCAAGTGCGAGCACCATGCCGATGATGACCAGTTCGTTGAGCGAGTATCCCATGAGCAAGATCACGACCAACACGCCGCAAAAGGTCACCGGGATCGAGAGGCCCGCGATCAGCCCTTCGCGCCAGGTCAGTACGAGAAACAGGATGATGAACACCGCCAGCATCGCCTGCCAGCCGTTGTTGAAGACGCTGATCAGCGAATCCCATATCGTCTCGGCTTCGTTCTGGATTACGGTGTGTTCCACGCCTTGTGGCCAAGCCGTAGTCTGGGCGTAGGCATCGATGTCTGCCAGCACGTCCTCGATTAGCTGGATCGTATCGGCACCCGGAACCTTCTTGACCGAAAGACTTACGGAAGGCCGGAAACGTCCGCCGCCTTCGCTGTAGAATGTGCGCGATTCTTCGGTTTCGAGCTGGCGGCGGACGGTTGCAATTTCGCCCAGCAGTACAGGGCGGCCGCTTGCTCCATCCCCAAAGCGAGCCACCGGAAGCGCGCGCAGGTCGGCGATTGTCTGGAACTGTCCTTCCAGCCGGACGATCGCACCGATTTCCTCGCTGTCGATTTCACCGGATGGCTGTTCGAGATTGGCGCGGCTGATGGCATCGCGCACCTGTACCGGCGACAGGCCGAGCGCCAGCAGTCGCTGTGGTTGCAGCAGAACCTGAACCACTTCCTCGCGCACACCGGCAAGATCGACTTCGTTGACGCCGCTGATTCTTTCGAGGCGATCCTGCAAATCCTCGCCAAGTTCGCTGAAGGCTGCGGGTCCGGCCTCGCCATACAGAGCGACCGTCAGAACCGGCCGGTCATCGACGGAAACCTGATCTATTGTCGGTTTCTCTGCCTCCGAAGGAAGGTTCGCCTCGGCATCAGCGACTGTCTCCCTCAGACGTGCGATTGCTTCATCGGAATTGGCGCTGGCTTCGAATTCTACGGAAATAAGCGAAAAACTGTCGAAAGATGCGCTGTTGATCGCTTTCACGTTGGCAAGCGTGGTCAGCTCGTCCTCGATTTCCTGCGTGACCTGTTCCTCTATCGTACTCGGATCGACGCCTGGCCAGGTGGTGGTGATGGTGGCCTGTGGGATGTCGAGATCGGGCAGCGATTCCTTGACCAGACTGAAATAGGCCATGATTCCGCCAACCACGAGCAGCGTAGTGAGCAGGATACCGAAGGTCGTCTTGAGGAAGAAAAACTTCTTGAATCCGCTGGCGCTAGCGACGGCTTCGGTCTCGGAGGGCGCCGTGTCGGGGCTACCCTCCTCCTTGCGACCTTCACGCTGCGGTATGTCGTCGCCGGATTTTGACTCGCTCACTGGGCGTCACCCGTGGGGCTTCCATCCTGTCCACCATTCTCGCCGATTCGGCGAACCCGGTCACCATCGGAAAGGCGCTCGATGCCGCTTGTCACAATCGGAGTGTCGACCTCCAGACCTGAAGCAATCGCCACACCCTCGATACCCTGGAGCCCTAGTTGGATCGCAGTCCGGCGGGCAATCCGGTTTTGAGGATCGTAAACGAATACGAACGCCCGATTGTCCTCGAAGCGGATCGCGTCATAGGGCACCACGGGAACGTCTTCGGCCTGGCGACCCGCAATCCACGTCGTGACGAATTCGCCATCCTGCAAACGAGCAGCGCCGCTATTCGTACGGACCGTCACCTGGAAAGAACGGCGCTCAGGGTCGAGCGAAGGCGAAATCGCCACCACGCGCCCGCGCACCGCGAAATCGCTCACATCGAGACCCGGCGCTCGCCCGGCACCGATACCCGGCCGCTCTTCGGTCTGACTTGCAGTTCCGGCTGAAC
>CAJXTZ010000048.1 GCA_913061345.1 uncultured Erythrobacter sp. | reverse complement strand
TCGAACACAGATGGACAACCGGGATAGGCGATCTGGTAAATTGGCGGACAGGGTGGGATTCGAACCCACGAAGGGCTTGCACCCTTGCTGGTTTTCAAGACCAGTGCATTCAACCGCTCTGCCACCTGTCCGCAGGAGCAGGCGCGCGCTAACGACAAATCCTTCGCTTGTCACCATGCAACATGCCCGCCGCCGTTCGATCCATGCTTCGATTGACGGACAAGCGCATTTCAACCGCAGTTCGTCGCATTACGAAATTGAGGGATTCCCTCGCGGCGACGCGTGCAGTAGTCAGGACGTATGACATTCAAGATCTTGCGCCACGTCGGCGCCTTCGCTGCTGCATTGATGCTGAGTTCCGCACCCGCGACCGCACGGGGAGAATCGTTTAGCGATTATCTGGATAACGTTGCAATGCACGCCCGCGCCGAAGGGGTGAGCCAGAGTACGATCAACCGCGTGTTCTCTGGTTTGACGCCCAACAACCGCGTACTGGCGCTGGACCGTGACAACGTTTCGTCGGGCAGCTCTACCACCAGCACCGGCTTTCCATCGATGGCGGGGTACCTCAATCGGCATAACACGTCTGCCCGCATCAACGGCGGCATACGCAAACTCGCCGAGGTGCGCTCTCTCGGCGGCGAGGTGGAGCGTCGTTACGGCGTCCCGGCCGAAATCGTCGTGGCCATCTGGGGGCACGAGACAGCCTATGGAGCGGTGATGGGCAGCTTCGATCTGCCGCGCTCACTGGCCACACTGGCATGGGACGGTCGCCGCAGAACACTGTTCGAGCGCGAATTGATAGACGTACTGAAGATGGTGGACCAGGGCGTGTCGCGCTCGCAGCTGGTCGGAAGCTGGGCTGGAGCATTCGGGAACGGCCAGTTCCTGCCCAGCGTCTATCTGCGTCTCGCCGTGGACGGTGATGGTGACGGGGATCGCGATATCTGGAACTCCGATGTCGATACCATGCATTCTATCGCGAATTATTTTCGCGATGCTGGCTGGCGTACCGGAGAACCATGGGCCGTGCGCGCTTACGTGCCCAACTCGGCGGATCGTTCCGGAATAGAAAATCGTGTGAATTCACCGGTTTGCCCCAGGGTCCACGAACGACACAGCCGCTGGATGACCGTGCGAGAGTGGCGCGAAAGAGGGGTTGAACCGCTCGCGCCCATCGGTGACGACGTGATGGCGGCCTTGTTTGAACCCGATGGCCCCGCCGAACCCGGCTATCTCTTAACCCAGAATTATAGGGTTATCCTCGAATATAACTGCTCGAACTACTACGCGATGAGTGTGGGATTGCTTGCAGATGAGATTGACAGATAGCCTGAAGACCAGAACCGGCGCACGTGCCCTGGTAACTATTTTCGTTGCCTACAGCCTGGCGGGTTGCGCCTCCATTGGCAGCACGGACGTTCCAAACGTGGCCGGGGTGCCCGCCAACGGGCCGCAGGCGGATTATCCGATCCTGGTGGGTGAACCTTACCAGATCGCCGGTACCCAATATACGCCGGCCGACGTGCTGAATTATGACGAGGTGGGCTATTTAACGCTTGATCCCGATACGACCGGATATTCTGGTGCGCATCACACGCTTCCGGTGCCAAGCTATGCCGAGGTAACTTCGCTGGAAAGCGGACGCACGGTGCTGGTGCGGCTGGAGCGGCGTGGACCGATGAGCACCAACCATCTTGTCGCCCTGTCGCCTGCCGCGATGGCCCAACTGGGCGGAAGCGTAGAAACACCCGTTCGCGTACGCCGCGTAAATCCGCCTGAACTGCAACGCGCCATGCTGCGCGCAGGCGAGGCTGCGCCTCTGCGGATGGACACGCCATCATCGCTGCTAACCGTGTTGCAACGCCGTCTGCCTGATAGCGGTTCTGCCTCACTGGTAGCGAATGCAGAACTTCCCAGCGAGATCGAGACAATCGCTCTTGCCGCTTCGACCGCCTCTGCCGCCGCGTCCGAAATGGTCGAGCTTACGCCTGCCGAGCCTGCAAGGTCGACCGAAGGCGGCGAACTCGCGGCAACACAGGCCGCGTCGGTTGAACATGCAGAAAAGGAAAACAGCCACTTCGCCGCTGCTTTCCAGACCGGTGAGAACGTTGCAGTTCAGCAGGCCGCAGAACCGGCACCCATCGAAACTTCAGAACCTCCCGCGACAGAAGTGGCGACGTCACCTGAAACCGAAGGTGGCTTCGTTGTCCAGGCAGCAGCTTTTGCCAATGCGGACAATGCCCGTCGGGCTGCGGAATCGCTTGGCGGCGCGGTCAGTCAGTCAGGCCGGTATTACCGCGTGCGCACGGGGCCATTCCCTACCCGTGGAGAAGCCGAGGCCTCGCTCGCCAACGTGCAGAGTGAAGGCTATAGCGATGCTCGAATCCTGACCAGCGGCTGAGCCTTCTTTCCCAGCCGCAAAATAGCGGCGGAGAATGCGTGCAACAGTTGATGGCCCTGGCGAAGACCGCACTGATGGCATCTGCCGTCGCGCTTGCCGCAAGTCCGGCGCTTCCTGCTTCGGACCCTGCGCCAATACCCGCTCCGGTGCCGGAGGACATTCCCGTCGGCCTGCTGGTGGACCTCTCCAACGGGCAAACGCTGTTTGCGCGGCAGGAAACGCGCCGCTTCGTTCCGGCTTCAGTAACCAAGGTGATGACGGCCTATACGGCGTTCAAATTGGTCGACGAAGGCGCGTTGCGGCTGGATGCCCGCTTCGCCTATTCGCAAGAACTGGAGGATGCTTGGTACAACGAAGGTTCCAACATGTTCCTGCGCGCAGGGGAACAGCCGACGATAGGCCAGCTGCTGCTGGGTATCACCACCGTGTCGGGCAACGATGCCAGCGTGGCAATGGCCGTTGCGGCGACGGGCTCGCTGAACGCCTGGTTGGACCTGATGAATGCCAACGCCGCGTTGTTAGGCATGAAAGACACGCATTTCGGTTCTCCCAACGGATACCCCGATGGCGGCCGGACCTATACATCGGCGCGCGATCTTGCGCTGCTGGGCGAAGCGATTACGCAACAATACCCGGCCCTCTACGACCGGTATTTCGGCCACCGCACGATGCGCTGGCGCGACATTACCCAGGCCAACCATGATCCGGTGACGGGGCGCGTGGATGGTGCAGATGGACTGAAAACCGGCTACACGCGGGAGGCAGGCTTCACTTTTCTGGGCTCCGCCGAGCGCGACGGACGAAGACTGGTCATGGTGCTGGCCGGCGCACCCGACGGGCGGTTGCGCGACGAAGCTTCGCGTGCATTGCTGAACTGGGGTTTCGACGCATTCCATCAGGAAACGCTCATCCCGTCAGGCGTGGTTGTGGGCGAGGCCCTGATACAAGATGGAGTCGATAGCAGCGTGGGACTGCAAACGGCAAAATCTGCGATGATCAATCTACCGCAGGGGCAGGATGAAAAGCGCATAGCGATGGAAATCGTCTATCGCGGCCCGATACAGGCGCCGATTGATGCAGGCGCCGAGATCGCCCGGCTTCGGCTGAACATTGACGGAGAACTTGCGCTGGAAATGCCGTTGATCGCTGCCGAGGCGGTTCCCAGGGCGAACGCCTTCCAGCGGATTGCCAACGCATGGAGAAAATGGCTGGCATGACGGAGGGTCGCTTCATCACATTCGAGGGCGGTGAGGGCGTTGGCAAATCCACGCAGGCACAGATGCTGGTGGAGGCACTACGTTCGCGGGGGCTTGGCGTCATCCAGACACGCGAACCAGGCGGAACGCCGGGGGCGGAAGCCATCAGAGAGCTACTGCTCGACACCAGCTACAACTGGGGCACCCGCGCAGAAGCGTTGCTGTTCGCAGCGGCACGTTCCGATCATGTGGCAAACCTGATCGGTCCAGCACTCGATCGCGGCGACTGGGTTGTTTGCGACCGCTTTGTCGATTCCTCGCGCGCCTATCAGGCAGGGGGAGGGGAATGGTCCGACGATGCAATTCTGTCCCTGCACACTCTTGGCTCCCACGCACTGATGCCGGATCTCACCTTCCTGCTGCAAGCACCGCTGGAACAGATTGCACAGCGTCTGCACCTGCGCGATGGCGATAACTCGGATCGTATCGGCGGAAAACCTGCCCGCTACCATGCGCGCGTTGCCGAACATTTCCGACAGATGGCGATGACCGATCCCGAACGCTTTGTTCTGATCGACGCCAGCGGCACGCCAGAGGATGTACATATCCGGGTAATGCGCAAGATGGCGCCTCTCATCGGTGAGGGCGGGTGAGCAACTACATCGGCCATGACGAAGCGTGGGACGACTGGCGACGCGCCCTTTCGGGCGAGCGTATGCACCATGGCTGGATCCTTTCGGGCCGCAAGGGGGTGGGCAAATCAGCCTTCGCCATGGCGGCCGCACGCGAACTCGTGGCAGAGCATGGCATTCCGCAGCCGGAAGGCCAGCATCCCGATATCCGCTATCTCAGCCATCCTCCTCGCAACGATGCCGAGGCGCGTAAGCGCGATGACGGTAAACCGTTCGAACTGGCGCGCAATATCAAGGTCGATCAGATCCGCGAGCTGCAGCGACGCCTGAACACGCGACCCACGCTGGGCAGCCGCCGCGCAGTCATCATCGATCCGGCGGACGACATGGAAACCAGTGCCGCCAATGCCCTGCTGAAGAGCCTAGAGGAGCCCCCTTCCGGTACCTACTTCCTCCTGATTGCGCATCGCATGGGGCGATTGCTGCCCACCATCCGATCGCGTTGCCGGATCCTTACTTTCCCGCGGGTATCCGATCTCGACATGGATGCAATCCTCGCGCGTGAAAGCCCCCAGGCCAGTTCGCAGGAGCGGGCGGCCGCAATTGCCGCCGCCAGCGGATCGCCCGGCGCGGCCATCGATTTCGTAGAGCTCGATCTTGGCAAGATCCACGCATTGATGCAGCAAGTGGTGGAACAGGGCGACCCCGATTTCGTCCTTCGCGGCCGACTGGCAGGAGCTATCGGCGCACGTCCTAGCCGGGAAAAGCAGCTTGCTGCGATCGAGCTTGCGCGCGCCGTAGTTGCCGAAAGGATGCACGCTGTCAGCCGTTCGCAGATCATGCCGATGGTAGATACGCATGGCGAACTTGTGCGGCTTGCCGGCCAGGCGCCGACCTATAATTTCGATCCCGGCCTACTCGTGATGGAAATCGGCACCTTGCTCGCCAACCTCGCGGCTTCTAGGACGCCGGCCAATGGCTGACACTTTCTATCTTACCACCGCGATTCACTATCCCAACGGCAAGCCCCATATCGGCCACGCCTATGAGACGATCGCAGCCGATGTCCTCGCGCGCTTTCACCGGCAGATGGGTCGCGAAGTGCGCTTTCAGACAGGTACTGACGAGCATGGTCTGAAAATGGCCCAGAAGGCCCGTGACCTTGGGCAGACCCCACGCGAGTTGGCGGACGAAATGTCCAACCATTTCCGTGATTTGTTCGATGGGCTTGATATCTCTTACGACCGGTTCATCCGTACAACGGACGAGGATCATTACCGCTCCAGCCAGGCGATCTGGAAGGCGATGGAAGCGAATGGCGACCTCTACCTGGACAGGTATGAAGGATGGTATTCGGTAAGGGACGAGGCCTATTACGACGAAAGCGAACTGGTAGATGGGGAGGGGGGCGAAAAGCTATCCCCCCAGGGTACGCCGGTGGAATGGACCGCAGAAGAAACGTGGTTCTTCAAACTATCTGCCTATGGCGACCGCCTGTTGCAGCTCTACCAGGACAATCCCGATTTCATCCGCCCCGAAAGCCGTCGCAACGAGGTGATGCGCTTCGTCGAAGGCGGCTTGCGCGATCTCTCAGTCAGCCGCACAAGCTTCGACTGGGGCGTGCCGGTTCCGGGAAGCGATGGGCACGTGATGTATGTGTGGGTCGATGCCCTGACCAACTACCTCACCGGGCTAGGCTATCCCGAGGATACAGAGGACATGGCCAAGTTCTGGCCTGCCGACCTGCACCTGGTCGGCAAGGACATTACACGCTTCCACGCGGTTTACTGGCCCTCCTTCCTGCTCAGCGCCGGGATCGCGGTGCCGCGGCAAATCTATGCCCATGGCTTCCTGCTCAACAAGGGGCAGAAGGAATCGAAGTCGCTTGGCAACGTTACGGACCCTGCGGACCTTGCCAAAGCCTATGGCGTGGATGTTCTGCGGTATTTTCTCCTGCGCGAATTTTCTTTCGGACAGGATGGCAGCTATTCACACCAAGCTATTGTAAGTAGATCAAACTCCGAACTCGCCAACAGCTTTGGCAATCTTGCACAACGTACCCTTTCGCTGCTTTTCAAGAATTGCGATGGCAGTTTGCCGCCTGCAGAGAACCAAACCGCTGAGGACGAGGCGTTGTTCGCACACGTCGCGCGGGTAATTGGCGAGGAAATGCCTGCCGCCTATACCGATCTCGCCTTCGCACAGGCGCTGGAAGCCTGGATGGGGGCGGTCTTCGCCTGCAACGCCTATGTCGATGCGCAGGCACCATGGGCGTTGAAAAAGACCGATCCCGAACGAATGAAAACAGTGCTTGCGACGTTGTATATCTGTATCGCGCAACTGGCAGTCGCAGTGATCCCGGTTATGCCTGGATCGATGGGAAAATTGCTGGATGCGATGGGTATAACACCTGAACTGCGTGATTTCGATACCATCTGTTCGCAGTGGTACATGCAACTGGCGCAATCGGACTTCATACTCAACAAGCCGGAGGGGCTTTTCCCGCGTCTTGAAATGCCGCAACCGGAGGCGGCGGAATGACCTCCAGCCGATCCATCAGCGGCAGTCCTTTGATCGATAGCCACTGCCATCTGAATTACGAAGGCCTCATAGAGCGGCAAGACGAGGTTCTCGCCAATGCGCGCGAGGCTGGTGTGACGGGCTTTCTCAACATTTCCACCCGTGAAAGCGAATGGCGCGATGTGGTTGCCACCGCAGAACGGGAAAGCGACGTATGGGCGACTGTCGGCATCCACCCGCATGAAGCAGACAGGCACGCCGATCTTGGCCGTCAGGTCCTGCGCGATGCCACCGACCATCCGCGCGTCGTAGGTATCGGCGAAAGCGGCCTCGACTATTATTACGACAAGTCCGATCGGGCGGTGCAGCGCGACCTGTTCCGCACGCATATCGACGTGGCGAGAGAAACCGGGCTGCCGCTCGTGATCCATACGCGCGATGCGGAGGATGATACGGTTGAGATAATTGCAGACGAAATGGGGAAGGGCGCCTTTCCTGCGCTGATCCACTGCTTCACCGCCAGTGCAGAATTCGGACGCAAGGTTCTGGACCTGGGTCTGACCATCTCGCTTTCGGGCATCGTGACGTTCAAGAATGCCAGGGACTTGCAGGAATTTGCGAAAAACATCCCTTCCGACAGACTGCTGGTGGAAACAGATAGCCCGTTTTTGGCGCCAGTACCGCACAGGGGTAAAACCTGCGAACCGGCCTTCGTTCGGCATACGACACAGTTCGTAGCGAAATTACGCGGCGAGGACGCGGTAGACTTGGCCACAAGTACATCTCGCAACTTCTTCAATTTGTTCACGAAAGCAGGGGCGCCTTCGTGAAGTTGCTCGTGCTCGGCTGCGGTACGTCCACAGGCGTTCCGCGTATTGGCAATGACTGGGGCGACTGTGACCCGGCAGAGCCGAAGAACCGCCGCAGTCGGGTCTCCATTATCGTTGAAAGCAACGAAGGCCGGCGGCTGCTGGTGGATACCTCTCCCGACCTTCGCAACCAGTTGCTCAGCAATGACATCGGCAGCGTCGACGGCATCTTCTGGACGCATGACCATGCCGATCACTGTCATGGCATCGACGACCTGCGGCCTATGCGCTATGGGCGTGCCGGTCCGATCGCAGGCTTCGCTTCGAGCGAAACCTGCCGCCGGCTGCGCAACCGGTTCGGTTATGTTTTCGCCGGGCAGTATGGCTATCACACGATCGTGGAGCTGAGCACGCTCGACAACCTGCGAATGCATGCAGGCTTCGGGGTCGACACGGTGGAAATGCCGCATGGGCCGATCAACACGACGGCATACGTCTTCGAATCCGATGGTAAATCAATAGGTTACGCCACAGACTTTGCAGAGATTACTGATGATATGGTCGACCTGTTCGATGGTGTGGATATTCTGGTGACCGACTGTTTGCGCAGAAAAGAGCATCCGACCCATGCGCATCTGGACATGGCCCTGGATCTGGCGAAACGTACCGGAGCCGGAACCACGGTGCTGTCGCATCTCGACAAGAGCATGGATTACGCAACGTTGAGTGCCGAGGTGCCAGCAAACGTCGTAGTCGGTTTCGATGGTATGGAGCTTGTCGCATGAGTGGTGCATCGCTCGTATCGATTGTGGCGTTGGTTGGCTGGCTTATACTGGCTCTTGGCGCCTATCGCTCGCACCGGGTCGACACCTCGAAGACGATACGGCTGGCGTTGATCTGGGGCTGCATATTTGCGGGCTTGGCGCTGTTTTTCAGTTTGGTGACGTGAGAAGTGGCAGCATCAGCGCTTTATCCTGTTGCGGCCAAGATTTAACATAATATATATTATCAATTATATGGTAGTCAGAGTGAGAGCAGTTCATGTCCGACCAGATAGCCCGCCTCCTCTCGATCATGGCGCGGCTGCGCGATCCTGAGGACGGGTGCGAATGGGACGTTGCGCAGTCATTCGAAACCATTGCGCCATACACGATCGAAGAAGCCTACGAGGTCGCCGACGCGATCGAGCGTGATGACATGGCGGATCTGCGCGGTGAACTGGGTGATCTCCTGCTCCAGGTCGTCTTCCACGCCCGCATGGCCGAAGAAGCAGGACATTTCGCCTTCGACGATGTCGCCCGCGCGATCTCTGACAAGATGGATGCGCGACACCCGCATATTTTCGGCAATGAAAGCGGCGTGATGGACGGCAAGAGATGGGAAGACATCAAGGCTGCCGAGCGCGCGAAAAGCGGGTCGACTAGCACGATGGACGGCGTGGCGCGTGCACTGCCCGCCTTGCTGCGCGCCGAGAAATTGCAAAAACGTGCTGCCCGCGATGGGTTCGACTGGCCGGATCATCAGGGACCGGCGGCGAAGGTGGCGGAAGAGGTACAGGAACTGCGCGATGCCGATGATGCCCATCGCGCCGAAGAAGCGGGAGATCTGCTGTTCGCCGCCGTCAACCTGGTGCGGTCGTACGGGATCGGTGCAGAGGATGCGCTGAAAGCTGCAAATGCAAAGTTCGAACGACGCTATCGCGCAATGGAAGCCCTGGCAGAAGGAGACTTCGCGGATCGCGATCTGGATGCGCAGGAAGCGCTTTGGCAGCAGGTCAAGCGAGAGGAACGCGGCGTCTAAAGCGTTTCGAACCGCCCCCATTCCTTCTCGGTCAGACGCACTTCGATGTGGCGCATCGGGCCGTGCTCCCCCTCACCCCCGTCATTGTCCGACAGCACTTCTCCGTGGGCATGAAGCCAGGCAATGCGAGCACCGTCAGACGCCGATACCATCAGTGAATGGCGGCGCGCGCCTTCTGTCAGCACCGCGCCAAGCTTTTCGCGCAAGCCTTCTATACCTTCCCCGGTGATTGCCGAGATGGTTACGACGTTATCATCCTGCGCGGCAACGTCGGCCAGTTCAGCTCGCAATTCGCCGTCCAACAGATCCCATTTGTTCCAGACTTCGAGGATGGGTGTCGGCTCCCCTTCCCCGTCTTCCTCGATCACGCCAAGATCGGCGAGCACCTGCAAAACCTGTTTTTTCTGGGCGGACGTATCGGGATTGGCAATGTCGCGAACATGCAGGACGATATCGGCGGCGGTCACTTCTTCAAGCGTGGCACGAAACGCTGCGACGAGCTGGGTCGGCAGGTCCGATATGAAACCGACCGTGTCCGACAATATCGCTTTTTCGACGCCCGGTAACGTAACTGCGCGCATGGACGGGTCCAAAGTGGCGAACAGCAGATCTTCTGCCATTACGTCCGCGCCGGTCATGCGATTGAAAAGCGTCGATTTGCCAGCGTTCGTATAACCGACCAGCGCAACGACGGGCCACGGCGCCCTGCCTCGCCGCTTGCGGTGCAACTCGCGCGTCTTGCGAACCTGCTCCAGTTCGCGGCGCAACTTCGCCATGCGATCGCGGATCATCCGGCGGTCAGCTTCGATTTGCGTTTCGCCCGGTCCGCCGAGGAAACCAAAGCCGCCGCGCTGCCGCTCAAGGTGAGTCCAGCTGCGGACTAGTCGGCTGGCCTGATAATCCAGGTGCGCCAGTTCAACCTGCAAACGGCCTTCGGCAGTCGCCGCGCGTTCGCCGAATATTTCCAGGATCAAGCCTGTCCGATCGATGACCTTACGGCCAATCTTGTCCTCGAGGTTACGCTGCTGGATCGGTGAAAGCGCGCCGTCTACAATGACGAGCTCGGCTCCGTGCAATTCGCAATCGGTGGCGATGCGTTGCACCTGGCCTTCACCAAACAGCGTGTTCGGCTTCACCTCTCGCACGGGCAGGATAAACGCTTCTGCCACGACAATACCAATGGCAAGGGCAAGCCCTCTGGCCTCTTCGAGACGTGCATCAGGGTCGTCATCGCGGCGTTGGCTGCGGATGTCGGGACATACGACGAGCGCCCGCGCACCGCGGGTGACTTCGCCTTCGATATCGTCGTCTATGATCAGTCGTTTTCGCCTTCAGTGGCACCATCGTCCAGATCGTCGTCGGTCAGGTCGACCGGACGATCCGGCTGAATTGTAGATACGGCGTGCTTGTACGCCAGTTGCACATATCCGTCACGTTCCAGTAGCATGCAGAACAGGTCGAAGCTGGCGATCCTGCCTTGCAGCATCACGCCGTTCACAAGGAACATGGTGACAGCAACGCCTGCATCGCGCACCCGCGTGAGGAAAATATCCTGCAACTGGCGCACCTTGCGTCCGCTGTTCGGGCCGGTACCGAACTGGTTTGCATCGACCGGCTGACCAGGCATGATCGTGGAGATAGCATGCTTGTAGACAAGCTGCGATTGCCCGTCGCGGCGCAGCAATATCGAAAAATTGTCGAACCAGGTGACGATGCCCTGCAATTTGACGCCCTTCACCAGAAACATGGTGACCGGTGTTTTTTCACGGCGCAGGTGATTGAGGAAAACATCTTGCAAATTGGCGTTCTTCGCGCCCGTTGCAGGCTTTTCGGCGCGCGGTTCCGTGGCCTCGACCTCATCTGCAGATCGTGTACGCGCTGAAAGTGTGCCCTTGGCCATTGCTTGACTCCATCGTTCTTGGCGGGCGTAACCCCGCGATCTGGTGATCATCTGTTACATCCCTGTTACGGGCAGAAGACACACCGACTGCACTTTTTGTGCGGTGCAGCGATATAATAGCAAAAAACCGTACGGCGCAAATAGTTCCGCAATAGAATTCAGTCTGTTTCACCTTCATCGCTATTGCTTCGCTCGTTCATGCCAAGCAATTTCAGCTTACGATGCAGGGCGGAACGTTCCATACCGATGAAGCCTGCGGTTTTGGAAATGTTGCCCGAAAATCGCCGGATCTGAATACGCAGGTATTCGCGTTCGAAACTTTCGCGCGCTTCGCGCAGGGGAACACCCATCAGTGTGGAAATGCCCCCGCCTTCTTCATTGGAGCCGCCCGTCAACTCCGATGGCAGCATGTCGGGTGTGATAGCCTTGAAATCCTCCCGAGGGGCGAGGATCACGGTACGCTCGATGACATTGCGCAATTGCCGCACGTTGCCTGGCCAGTCATAGGCTTGCATCGCAGCCAGGGCTTCAGGGGCGATGGTGGGGGGCTCAACTCCCTGCTCGCGCGCATACCGGGTGAAGAAATGATCTGCGAGCGCCGGGATATCTTCCCGGCGATTAGCCAGCGGCGGTATGTCAATCGGTACCACGTTAAGGCGGTAGAACAGGTCTTCGCGGAAGCGCTTTTCCTCAATCTCCGACAGCAGGTCGCGCGCGGTGGATGATACGACGCGAACGTCTACCCCCACCTGCCGGTTGCCGCCCACTCGCACGAAACTTTGATCCGTCAGCACGCGCAAGATACGCGCCTGTGTGCTTTCGGGCATGTCCGCCACCTCGTCGAGATACAGCGTGCCGCCATCGGCAAGTTCCAGCAGGCCAGCGCGAACCAGTTTGCCATCGGCCTCCTCGCCGAATAGCTCATGCTCGAACCGTTCCGGCGTGATGCGTGCCGAATTAACCGTGACGAAGGCCTTGTCTGCGCGTGGGCTCCAGGCATGCAGCAGCCGTGCAGCCACTTCCTTCCCCGCACCCGCAGGACCGCTCACCAGAACGCGGCTGCCCGTGTTGGCAACCCGTTTCAGCGTTGCACGCACGGTGTTTATAGCACTGGAATTGCCTGTGAATTCATCGTGCGAAGCCATGCCCTCACGAAGCCGTTCGTTCTCGCGGCGCAGGCGTTCGGTTTCCGTGGCGCGGGCGACGAGATGGAGCAGCTTTTCCGCCTCGAAAGGCTTTTCGATGAAATCCATCGCCCCGCGGCTCACTGCGGAAACTGCGGTATCGACATTGCCATGTCCGGAAAAGATGATGACGGGCAAGTTGGGCTCTCGCGCTTTCACCGCATCCAGCACTTCAAGCCCATCCATCGGACTGCCATGTAGCCACACGTCCAGCAGGACGAGGCTTGGGCGGCGTTCGTCGATCATGGCCAATGCGCTGTCGCTGTCGCCGGCAGTCCGGCAGTCATAGCCTTCATCGCTTAAAACACCGGCCACGAGATCGCGAATATCGCGCTCGTCGTCGACCACGAGGATATCGAGTGCCATTCAGTGCTCTCCTGTCAAAATCATTCGGCAGCCTCGCTGTTTTCGTCCAGGTCGCCGGGATGGATCGCAAAACGCAGCATTGCCTGTGTACCGCCCTTGGGTAGCGAGGTGAATTCAAGATCGCCCGCGTGCTCCTCGACGATCTTCTTCACGATGGCCAGGCCAAGGCCGGTACCCTTCTCGCGCGTGGTGACATAGGGCTCTATCACGTTCTCTCCGCCCTGCGGCAGGCCAATACCATTGTCTCTTACCGTAATCTCGATCTGGTCGCGCCGCCGCGCCATCGCAACATCTATCTGCCCGCGCCAGTCCGCCGGCGCGTCAGAGAGGTGGGCCTCGACAGCTTCCGCCGCATTCTTCAACACATTGGTCATCGCCTGCCCCAGCTGGTGGCGATCACACTCTATGGGCGGGATTTCTTTCTGTGCGCTGAAGGCATAAGTGATTTCCGGGTGCGCCACTTCCTGCAGGAACAGCGATTGCCGGACGAGGTCGACGGCATCCTCGGTACGGAATACCGGCTTTGGCAGTCGTGCAAAGCTGGAGAATTCATCCACCATCTTGCGCAGGTCGCCCACTTGCCGGATTATCGTACCGGTCAGTTCGTCGAACAATTCCTTGTCCGTTTCGATCTGCTTGGAATAGCGGCGCTTCAGACGCTCTGTCGCAAGCTGGATCGGAGTAAGCGGGTTCTTAATTTCATGCGCGATACGGCGCGCCACATCAGACCAGGCGGCCTGTCGCTGATCCAGCAACTGGCGCGTAATGTCTTCGAACGTGATAACGTGCCCTTCCGTTGCCGGGGATAGCTGCACGGCCAGGGTCAGCAATTCGCCATTGCGGCTGATCTGGATGATTTCGCTGCGCCCCTCGTCCTTCACCAATTGGGCCAACTGCGGTGCAATATCCTCTAGCGGCTGGTCGACCGGGATCGGCCCTTCGCTATCCAGCAGCAGCCGCTGGGCGGAACTGTTCATCAGCAGGATACGGCCATCGGCATCGAGCGAGATGATGCCTGCGCGAATGGATTGCAGCACTGCTTCGATAAAGGCGCGGCGTTCTGCCAGTTGTCGATTTGCTCCTAACAGGGCGTCGGTCTGGCGTCCGATCTGCTCGCTCATTCGATTGAACGCGCGATTGAGCAGGCCGATCTCGTCCTGCCCTGTGCGGCCGGAGACACGCATGGCATAGTTGCCGGCTCCAATTTCCTGCGCGACTTCCGCCAGCTCGGCCAAGGGCTTCACCTGCCGATCCGCGAAGCGCAGCGCAGCCCATACCGCCAGCGCCACCAGCGCCAGCGAAACGGCAAACAGGGCAATGTTGAACTGCAATTGCAACACCCGCGCCTGCTCGGTCAGTTCTTCGTAACTTTGCGCGACGTTTTGCGCGCGGCGATATTGGGATAGCGCCTCGGCGTCGGAATCCCGCGCGGCGTAGAGATAAATTCCCAGTGCTTCGTCCAGTGGCACAACCGCTTCGGTCCGCTCCTCGGTCGCGCGCAGCACAACGGATTCGCCGCTGCGGAATTCCTCCAGCTCTTCCGGACTGATCCGCTGACGCTGCGTATCATCATCCGGATCGACAATCGCGATAACGCGGAACCCGCCATCCTGCGCCTCCTGCAAAATGGCACTTTCGCTCAGCCCGCGATTAAGGACCTGCAGCGAATACTGCTGCTGAAAGTCCAGGCTCGTCATGCTCATCACTTGCAGGAAAAAGCGAAGGTCACTCGCCATGGCCTGCGTATTGTCGCCCACGGCGCGCTGGTTCTCGTCATAATAGCCGCGCGCCAGTTCGTTGGCATTGTCGAGAATACCGCGGGAATCGTCGCTAAACCAGAATTGCACGCCGGATTGGAACAGGATCGATGCGAACACGGCTACGAATAGCGTAGGGATCGCCGCCAGGAGCGAGAAGAAAAACACCAGGTTTACATGCAGTCGCCCGGTCGTGCCCCCTGCCCTGCGCTTGGCGATGCGTCGTCCCCATAGAACAATCAGGCCCAGTGCAGGTAACAAGGTGCCCACCAGCAACGCTGCTGCCTGCCAGGATGGAACGGGTTCTCCGAAACTTGGGCGTCCGGCAAGGGTGAACCACACCGTCACCAGCATCACCGCGAGGGCAGCGTAGCAGGCTATCTCCAGCCACAAGAACAGGTTGAGCCGACGCGAAGCGACTGCCACGCGGCGCAGGAAGCGGGAGCGTTTTGCGATCGCGGCGTCAGGGTCGGAGTGTGGCTCTTGGGTCACGGTGCAGGCTTACAACAACGCTGTTGCAGGTTTGCAAGTTAAAAGCGTTGTAATCCCCTATCGCTGCGAAAACTTGTCCGGCTCGATCTCCAGTTCGGACAATCGCTTGCGCAGGGTATTGCGGTTGATCCCCAGCATTTGCGCTGCTTTCAGTTGGTTGCCATTTGTTCTCGCCAAGGCGTAGCCAAATACCGGCCGTTCCAGTTCGGCAAGTGCCTCTTGGTAAAGCGTACCGTCTTCGAAAGCCGCCTGCTCCAGCCAGTTGCCAATCAGCGCGCCAATATCGCGATCCCCACCGCCGACAGCGTTGCCGGGTGTCTCGTCAAGCACGGAATGGATGGTCTGCGCATCAATCACATCTTTGCGCGCCAGCAGCGCAGCGCGATAGATCAGATTCTGCAACTCGCGGACATTGCCGCGCCATGGCTGCCGAGCAAGCAGCCGGGCTGCCTCGTCATCAAGCGTTCTTAGCGGCAGACCGTCGGCGGCCGCCTGCGACAGGAAATGCAGTGCCAGTGGCGCTACATCGCCCGCCCGGTCGCGCAAGGGCGGGAGTTTTATCGGCACCACATTGAGGCGGTAATAAAGGTCTTCTCGGAAACTTCCCTGTGCGATCAGCGGCAGAAGATCGCGGTTGGTGGCCGCGATGATGCGCACATCCACGGCAATCTCTTCGCTGCCTCCGACGCGTCGGATGCGGCCAGATTGCAGTGCGCGCAGCAGGCGGGTTTGCGCTTCGGCAGGCATGTCACCGATCTCATCGAGGAACAGCGTTCCACCATGAGCCTGCTCGAATTTGCCGCTGTTGCGCGCGGTCGCGCCGGTGAAAGCGCCCTTCTCGTGACCAAACAACTCGCTCTCGACAAGTTCGCGCGGAATGGCCGCTGTGTTGACCGGAACGAACGGCCCGGTTTTGCGCGCGCCAAGATTATGGATGGCCTCCGCCACCAGTTCCTTGCCCGTACCGCTTTCACCCAGCACCAGAACGGTCAGATCGTTGTTCAGCACGCGGGTTATCAGGCGATAAACGTCCTGCATCGCCTGGCTACGCCCGATCAACGGCAATCCGTCGCCCGCTTGGTCCACGCCAGGAGCGGTAGTCGTGGGGCTTTCCACCGCCTGACGCGTTGCGCGCACCAATTCATCGAGATCGAAGGGTTTGGGGAAATACTCGAATGCGCCGCGATCCGTTGCCCGCACCGCCGTATCCAGCGTGTTCATTGCGGACAGGATGATGACCGGCATGTCGGGATAGGCTTCGCGAACGGCATCGAGCGTCTCGATACCATCGCCATCCAGCAGCATGACGTCTGTCAACATCACGCCATATCTCGCTTGCGCCAGAGCGATATCGCGACCAGCGACGGTTTCGCAGGTTTCGACTTCGAAACCTTCTTCCTCCAACGCGGTACGGATGACCGTGGCGATTGCGTTATCGTCCTCTACCAGCAGGGCGCGGTGTGCCATGGGTAGTCCCCTCCTTTCAAACTCGCTCAACGGGCCATCGGCAGGTGGATGCGAAAATGCGTCCATCCCCCAGCCTTGTCCCGCTCGTGGCTGACGCGCCCGTCCATGTCGCGAACCAGCTTTTGTACCAACGCGAGCCCAAGGCCCTGCCCGTTGGTCTTGCTGGTAACGAAAGGCTCGAAAATATCGTCATGGATCGATGGATCGATACCGGGGCCATTATCGCTTACCTGGATTTCGATAGGCAGTTTCACCGGCCTCCCGAGGCGAATCACGTTCATCACGATTCCGCTGACAAATCGCGTACGAACGACAAGCTGCGGCGAGGCAACATCGGCGCAGGCATCGCGCGCATTGGCCATGAGGTTCACCAGCACCTGCACCAGCGCCCCTTCGTTGCCGAGAACTGGCGGCAGCGAAGGATCAAATTCCTCGCGCCAGGCCACGCTGGTATCGCTCGAAATGCGCACGGTCTCGAAAGCGCGGTGAATGGCTTCGTGCAGGTTGATCGGCCCAACAGGCTCCGCGCGTTCGCGGCCAAGGCGCTGCATCCGGTCAATCAACTGGGCTATGCGATCCACCTCGTCGGCGATCAACCCGGTCAGCGATTTCTCAGCGTTGCCGACCTTGCGCCCCAGCAATTGCGATGCGCCGCGAATGGCGGCTAGTGGGTTTTTGAT
>CAJXTZ010000047.1 GCA_913061345.1 uncultured Erythrobacter sp. | reverse complement strand
GAGAAGGCACCGGCGCTGCCGGTGCCATCGCCCTGACCGCCAGCGCCGGTGCCTTCTCCGCTGTCGGCCGCGCCGGAAGCGTTGGCCGTGCCGGTGGAGGATGCGCGCGGTGCCGGGCTAGGCCGGGGCAAGGGTTGCGGAGGTGCTACGACTTCGCGCGCCACGGCCTCGCGACCCGCTTCTGCTGCTGCCCCCTCGTCAGGTTGCGGAGGGGCTATGCTCGGCTCCGCCTCCGGCGGCTCTTCCTCGTAAGTGGCAACGGTTACCGTCACGAACGAGCTTGCCTGCTCCATCACGCTGGCGGTAAATTCGGGCGCCAAGGCCCGAGCCAGAACGAAAAGTCCCGCCAAGTGAAGCAGCACGATCAGCACGATCAGCTTCCAGTTCAGACGTTTGGGATTGCCGTATCCGGTTCCAGCCATCGCTTCTCTCTTTCGTAATTACTTTAGCGCAGCAGCGCGATTGCACCAGTCCACCATGACCCGTTTGCACGCCGGGACGAGATGAGGAACGAGCGCGTCCTCCCAACCGTTATTCTTGTATAACCTGATAAGATTGAAAGGAAATTTCATGTTTGAGAAGCTACGTATCAAGGAACATATGGAAGTCGCCGGCGCTGAAGGCCAGCATCTTGGCACAGTTGACGAGGTTAAGGACGATCGCATCAAGTTGACGCGTACCGACAGCGAAGACAACATGCACCACTACGTGCCGCTGGAATCGGTGGACCGCATCGATGACAACCGCGTCTATCTGAAGAAAGACGCAACCATTCCCGCAGGGCTCGCTTCCTAAGCAGCGATGCTGACAATCAAAAGGCCCCGCAAGCCCCAGTGGCTGGCGGGGCCTTTTGCATGGGTGATCCAGTGATTTCAGGGCGAAGGTTCAGAACGATGGCCAGACCAATTTGCGAGGCGTTTGCATGCCGCCGATGTGCGCGTAGATAGGATGGCATGACCGGATCCTATCGCTTCGCCATCGACCGCGGCGGCACCTTCACCGACGTGGTGGCGCAAACGCCCGCAGGTGGAATTGTCACGACAAAGCTGCTTTCCAGCAATCCCGAGCAATATCCAGATGCCGCGAGCGAGGCAGTGCGACGCCTGATTTCCGAACATGGCGACGCGCCGATCTCCGAACTGCGCATTGGCACCACGATTGCCACCAATGCCTTGCTTGAACGCGAGGGGACACGCGTTGCCCTGGCAATTACACAAGGTCACGCCGACGCGTTGAAAATCGGCAATCAGGCGCGGCCCGATATCTTTGCGCGCCACATCGTGAAACCCGAGAGGCTGGAAAGCCGTACCATCGAAATCGCCGAGCGCGTGAGCGTGGATGGCAAGGTGCTGGTGCCACTGCAAGAAGACGCAGCGCGGCGAGAACTTGCAGCTTTGCGTGACGAAGGCTTCGAAGCGCTCGCCATCGTGCTGATGCACGGCTGGCAATATCAGGACCACGAGGCGAAACTGGCGAAGATCGCTCGCGAGCTTGGCTTCACGCAGGTGAGTGCCAGCCACGAGGTGTCTCCGCTTATCAAGCTGGTGCCCCGGGGCGATACCTCGGTGGCTGATGCCTACCTTTCACCCGTCATCCGCGACTACGTGGAACAATTGGCTGCGCGCTTGCCCGATCACGGCTCGCTCCGCTTCATGCAATCGAACGGCGGCCTTGCCGATGCGCACGTGTTTCGCGGGAAGGATGCCGTTCTTTCTGGCCCCGCTGGCGGCGTTGTGGGCATGGCGGAAACCGCACTGGCGCTGGGGTACGACAGGCTGATCGGGTTCGACATGGGCGGCACCAGTACCGATGTATGCCACTATTCCGGCGAGTATGAACGCACGAGCGATAGCGTGGTGGCGGGCATCCCTATCGCTGCGCCCATGATGCAGGTGCACACGGTGGCTGCCGGCGGCGGCTCTGTCTGCCGCTTCGATGGCCAGTCGCTGCGGGTCGGCCCGCAAAGCGCGGGCGCCGATCCCGGCCCTGCCTGCTATCGCAAGGGCGGGCCGCTAACGGTGACCGATTGCAACCTTGTGCTGGGCAGGATCGATCCTGACGAGTTTCCCCGCGTGTTCGGTCCGGATGGCGACCAGCCGCTGGACCCTGATGCCAGCCGCGCCCGCATCGAGGAGATCGCAGCGCAGCTTCCCCAGGCCATGGAGATCGACACGCTGGCGGAGGGCTTTCTCACCCTTGCCGTGGACGAAATGGCGAACGCCATCCGCACCATCTCCACCGCTCGCGGGCATGACGTGACGACCCATGCGCTGGCCTGTTTCGGCGGGGCGGGCGGACAATTCGCCTGCCGCCTGGCGGACGAGCTGGGTATAGAGACCGTGCTGGTTCACCCCCTGGCGGGCATGCTTTCTGCCTACGGCATCGGTCTGGCTCCGGTCGTTTCCATGCGAGAAGCAGGCGTAGTGCGCCCTCTGACCGAGGATTTTGCCGAACCGCTGGCGCGGCTTGAGACAATGGTGATGGAAGACCTTGCGGCGCAAGGCATTGCCGCAGACCATATCGACCTGATCCCGCGCATGCGCCTGCGGTTCGAGGGAAGCGACACCACGCTGGACCTGCCGCTGGGCGACGATGCCGATGCACGCTTTCGCGAGGAACATCGCCGCCGTTTCGGCTGGTCCGACGATGATGCGCCCGTCGTGCTGGAGGCGCTGAGCGTGGAAGGACGCGGCAGTAGCGGAGGGCTGGCGAGGCAGGGCGTGGTGGAGGAGCGCGGCTCGCTCACTCCCGGTCAATCGCTGGACGGGCCCGCCATGATACCCGATGCCGGCTCCACCACCATCGTTGAGGCAGGCTGGCGCGCCACGCTGGAGCAGGACGGCTCGCTGATCCTCACCCGCATCGCGCCGCGCGAACACACGCCGGCGATGGGGACGCAGGTGGACCCGATCCGCCTTGCCGTGTTCAACAACTTGTTCATGGCCATCGCCGAGGAAATGGGCGTGGTGCTGGAAAGCACGGCCAGCAGCGTCAACATCAAGGAACGGCTGGATTTTTCCTGCGCCCTGTTCGACGGCGAGGGATCGCTGATCGCCAACGCGCCGCATATTCCCGTGCACCTTGGTTCCATGTCAGCCAGCATCCGCCGTATCGTGGACAACCGCGCAGGATCGCAGCGCGGTATCCGCCGAGGTGATGCCTATTGCCTGAACGATCCATACGCGGGCGGCACCCATCTGCCCGATGTGACGGTGATCGTGCCCGTGTTTCTGTCGAGCCAGAGCACCCAGCCCGATGCCTTCGTCGCGGCGCGCGGTCACCATGCCGATATCGGTGGCACGGCGCCCGGCTCCATGCCGCCCGATAGCACAAGCATCGATGAAGAGGGCATTCGCCTCGATGACGTAATGCTGGTGGACGAGGGGCGGTTCTGCGAGGCGGAACTTCGTGCACTGCTGACTGCGGGCGCGTATCCGGCGCGCAATCCCTCGCGCAATATCTCCGACCTCAAGGCCCAGCTTGCCGCCTGCGCTCGCGGGGCGGACCTGCTGGGGGATGCTGCGGGCGAACACGGCCACGAGGTTCTCAATGCCTATATGGGTCATGCGCTGAACCATGGCGAGGCCGCCGTGCGCGCGCTTGTGCAACGGCTGCAACCGGGCAGCTTCACCTATGCCATGGACAACGGCGCGCAGGTTTGCGTGGCTGTCGATATCGACGCGAAGGCCAGAACCGCCCGTTTTGATTTTACCGGCACCAGCGCGCAATTGCCCAACAATTTCAACGCTCCTGCCTCCATCACGCGCGCCGCCGTGCTCTATTGCCTGCGATGCCTGATCGACGACGATATTCCGCTGAACGATGGCTGTTTGCGCCCGGTGGAGATCGTGGTGCCCGAAGGTTGCATGCTGTCTCCTCGCCCACCCGCTGCCGTGGTGGCGGGTAATGTGGAGACGAGCCAGGTCGTGACCGACACGATTTTCGCCGCTCTTGGCGCGCTGGCCCCGGCGCAGGGCACCATGAACAACTTCACCTTCGGTGACGACACTCGCCAATATTACGAAACGATCGCAGGAGGCTCGGGCGCAGGCGACGGCCACGATGGCACAGATGCCGTGCAGACCAATATGACCAATTCGCGCCTGACCGATCCCGAAGTACTGGAAACGCGCCTTCCCGTGCGGGTTGAGCGTTTCGCCATCCGCAGCGGGTCGGGCGGCGCGGGCCAGTGGCACGGCGGCGAAGGGGTTGAACGGATCATCCGTTTCCTGGAGCCGATGCAGGCGCAAATCCTTGCCAACCGGCGCAAGATTGCCCCGCGTGGTATCGCAGGCGGCGGCGATGCGGCAGCCGGTGAAACCTTCGTGGAACGCAAGGACGGCTCGACACTCGATCTGGGCGCGACAGGTGCTGCCAATATGGCACCCGGCGATACGATCGTGATCCGCACGCCGGGTGGCGGGGGATATGGGCAGAAAAAGCCATGAGGCGGCTGGACGAGACGATGGCGCGACGCTTTGCCCGCACTGCGCTGGGCCACGTGGGGCAGGAATATCCCAACTCCATCGGCCACGTGCTGACCGGTCCGCAGGACGCGCAAACCCCGCGCGAAATGCACCCGGCTTTCTTCGGCAGTTTCGACTGGCATTCCTGCGTGCACAGCTGGTGGACCCTGCTGACCTTGCGCCGTCTCTATCCTGACATGCCCGAGGCCGCGCAGATCGAAACGCTGGCTGACGAGACCCTTACGGTTGGAAAGCTGGCTGCCGAACTGGCCTATGTGCAAAGGCCAGCTTCAAGCGGATTCGAACGCCCCTATGGCTGGGCGTGGCTGCTCTATTTGCACCTGGAAGCCAGCCGCCATGAAAACGAAGAATGGGCCGTGCTGCTAGAGCCGCTGGCGCGTCATTTCGCAGCAGGCTTTCGCGACTACCTGCCAAAGCTTGCTCATCCGATCACCACCGGCACCCACGCCAACACCGCTTTCGCGCTGACACTGGCGCATGAATGGGCGGCGGCCTTCGATACCGATCTGAACGCGGTGATAGCGGACTATGCCCGTGCCCAGTTCGGCGAACTGCCCGAATATCGCGGATGGGACGTCGGCGGCGATTCATTCCTGTCGCCGGTGCTTTCGGTAAGTCTGTTGATGCGCCGTGTCTTGCCGCCGCAGGAATTCAGCCAATGGTTCGCCCGCGTGCTGCCCCAAGGCGGCTGGATTGAACAAGCTTGCCACCCAGTCATCGTTACCGATCCGACAGATGGCAAGATGGCGCACCTCGACGGATTGAACCTCAGTCGCGCATGGGCGCTGCGCGAGATAGCGGCGCACCTCGGCAAGGATGCACGCGCGTCACAGCTACGCAAAAGTGCGAGGGCGCATCTCGACGCCTCGATGGAAGCAGTGGACGGCGATTACATGGGTTCCCACTGGCTTGCCAGCTTTGCACTGCTGGCTCTCGAACCGCCAGCGTAACGGCCTGCGCGCCACAGCCCGAGTTCTAGGTGCGGGGTGACAATCGCTTCACCACTGCGGCGGGATTACCGGCCACCAACACCGCGTCGGCCACATTCTTCACCACCACGGCCCGCGCTCCCACGATGGCGCCGCGCCCGATAGTGACACCCGGCCCGACGAAGGCATCGGCACAGACCCATGCCTCGTCCCCGATGGTGATCGGCGGTTTGGTAAGGTCGAAAGTCTTCGCCGCGTAGTCATGCGATCCGGCGCAAAGATGGGCGTATTGCGATACGGTAACGCGCTGCCCGATGGTGATAGGGCCAAGGTTGTAGAGGATTGCCCGGTCTCCCAGCGAGGAGAAGGCATTCATCGTGAGATTCCACGGAACGGCGATCCGCACGCTGGGGAAGATATGTACACCCTCGCCAATCCGTGCGCCGAACAATCGCAGGATCGTTCGCCTCAAGCCCCAGAACGGGCGGGGGGTAAGGGCAAAGACGATGCTCCCCAGCCATTCCCATGCAAGACGGCCCAGCAGTTCCTTCGCGGACCATTTGCGTGCAGCGCGGTTGGCCGCGATATCGCGCGCAGATGCACCATCATCCGGTTCGGGCCCGCGGGTCATGATGAAGGCAGCTTCGCCCGATGCTCGGTCAGAAAGTCCCAGGAGTGCGCAATCATGTCGTCGAGCGAAGGATAGCGCGGGTTCCAGCCCAGCGCCGCCCTAGCCGCCGTGGCATCGGCTACCAGCGAAGGCGGATCTCCCTCGCGGCGCGGCGAGGCTTCCCAGGTGATGGGCTTGCCGGCGATCGCTTCCGCTCGGTCTATGACCTGGCGGACCGAAAAGCCGTTGCCATTGCCAAGGTTGAACGCCTTGAAGGTGCCAGTTTCGAGAACGCCGAGAGCGGCAATGTGGGCATCGGCCAGATCGCACACGTGGATGTAATCGCGCACGCAGGTGCCATCGGGGGTATCGTAGTCCGTGCCGAACACGTTCAGCTTGCCGCGCATTCCCGCCGCCACGAACAGGGTGATCGGGATCAGGTGCGTTTCGGGATCGTGAATTTCGCCGAGCTCGCCATCGGGATCGGACCCCGCAGCGTTGAAATAGCGAAGAGCCACCGACGCGATGCCAAAGACCGCCGCGTAATCGCACAAGATGCGCTCGACCATCAGCTTCGACGCGCCATAGGGGTTGATGGGATTTTGCGGATCGGCCTCTGAAATGCGATGGTCCACGTTGCCGAAGGTGGCGCAGGTGGACGAGAAGATGAACCTGTCCACGCCCGCCAGCCGCATGGCACCGAGCAGCGACAGCGTGCCCACCACGTTGGTCTGATAATAGGCGTCCGGATGGCTGATCGATTCCCCGACATAGGCCAGCGCGGCAAAATGCATCACCGCTTCGATTTCGTGCTTTTGCATCAGCCCGGCAACGCGGCTGGTTTCAAGGATGTCGCCATGCTCGAACGTGCCGTATTTCACCGCCCAGCGGTGTCCGGTACGCAAATTGTCCAGCACGACAGGTTCATGCCCCGCAGCCTTCAGCGCCTTGCACGCATGAGAGCCGATGAAGCCCGCACCGCCGGTGACTAGTATCTTCATTTTCTATCGTTCCTCGGCTCACCAGCGGCAGGCATGGCATTGCCTCCCATTTTATCCTCGATCACAAAAATTGCAGTCATACCTTCGTAAACGGCCAGCATGAAAGCGTAGACAAAGCCCGCCTTGCCGTCACGAAATCCCTGTTTTAACAGATAGATATAGATAAGGCGCAGGAAAGGTCGCAGCAAGCCAGCCACGGTCTTGTCCCAATCGCGCAGGATGGTGTCGATCTCTTCCGCCTGGCTGCCGGGACTTACCTCAATAATGGCGTGACGGATCGCGCCGCGCTTCACGCTTTGCGCCATGCCGCGCAAAACACCGGGCTCGTGCCCCTCCACGTCCACCTTGATCAGTTGCAAAGGCCCGGCAATGCCGAGCCGTTCGATCTCCTCGTCCACGCTGACAGCGGCGATGGCTTCGGGATCGCCCTCATCGGCCGTTACCGTAGTGTGCAGCGTGCTCTCGGCACCTCGCACCAGCTTGCGTCGTCCCGTCCGGTCCGAAACCGCCGCCTGCACCGCTTGGGCGCGATGGCCCGCAGCCTTTGCCAGGTCGATGTTGCGTTGCAGCCAGCCGAAGTTCGATCCGTCCGGCTCGTAAGCCATGACGAGTCCGTCACTCCCGCAAAGCGCGGCAAGCTGCGCGGTAAAATAGCCGATGTTCGCGCCGATATCGAAACAGGTGTCGCCGGGGCGCACGAGTTGAGCGATCAGCTGGCTGATGTGGCTTTCGTGTCCGTGCAGATAGCCGAAGAAATGCGGGTCCGGCGGCAGGAAAAACAGGTTGCCGGTGGGCAGGCGGAAATGCTGGCCGTGCGGAAATGCGCGGGCGTTCATCCGCCCCAGCGTCATTGCCCCGCGCCGCCGCGTCAACTTCAGGCCGCAGCGGTAGAGGCCGGGCAGCACGGTTTCGCTAAAGCTAGGCATCGTGCAACTTCCGATAACGCAGGCTGCGGCTGAGACGGAGGGACGGTTTCTCGAAAGCGGCGTAGAACGCCCACGAGGCCGCCAGCACCAGTGCGAGGCTAGCTGCATAGGCCCATACCTCAATGCCCGGGATGTCCAGCCTGCCGAACAATCGCACCGCACGCACACCGATAGGATAGTGGATAAGGTAAAGCGAATAGGAGATCGCACCCAGCCATAGCATCACGGGACCGGGCCGCCACCTTAGCAGTATTACGCAAACGGTAATCGCTACCGGCATCAACTCCAGCAACTGGCCGGACCACACCATCGCAGCGACGGCGATGGCGCCAACCAGCAGCAGCGGCCCAGGCTCGCGTTCCTCCACCATATAGGCGTAGAGCAGGTAGCCGATGACGAACAGCGGCGCCCAGCTTACGACAGAGTGCAGATAGGTGGGCGTAAGCGCCGAGAGTACGCAGGCTGCAACACACAGACCGAGCGCAATGGGCAATCGTTGTTCCTGCACCCGTGGGCGAAGCGCAAACAGCGCGGCGATGACGCAATAATACTGCACTTCCACCACCAGCGACCAGAAAACCGGATTGGCCCAAAGCTCTCCGAAAAAGGGCGCCGTGAGGGTGAAGTTCTGCACCACCCAGACCGCGCCGATATCGGGCCCTTCCCCGCGAAAGCCGGGAACAAGCGGAGCGACTATCCAGACGCCGAAGGTCAACGCCGCTGCGGCAGCGAAAGGAGGATAGAGGCGCAGACCTCGCTTGGCCAGAAAGCGGCCCGCATTCGGCCATCCGCCAGCATGGGTTCCTGCGCGGATCGAATAGGGGATCACGAAGCCTGTGATCACGAAGAAGGCCTGCACGCCCAGCCAGCCGGATTGCGAAGTCCAGTCCATCACGTCTGCCACCATACCGCCTGGCCGGATCAGTTCGTTGCGCTGGTAGATATGGAACCACGCCACGAACAGCGCCGCCAGGCCGCGCAGGCCATCCAGCGATTCCAGCCGCATTTCGCGTGGCCTGATATCAGCGCGTGAAGACAGTGTGGCGGTGGTCATTGCGGGTCCAGCCGCAACCAGTGCATACGTTCGGGCCGCCCTTCCGAACAGAGCAGCCAGCGATCGGTGTCGCTGTAGCTATCGAGCTCCGAAAAGCCGGACAGGTCGCGCGCACCTGTGGTGAGTTGCGTAATGGTAAAATGCGCCGCAGCGGCTTCCTTCAGCGCCCTTACCTTCGCAAGTCCATCGACAACGGCGAAAGGGTGCAGTTCGATCAGTATCACGGCGCCCTGCATTGCCGCGAACATGGCAGGCGTGAAGACATCGAATTCGGCCCCTTCGATATCGCAGAGGATGACACTGCGCGACAGGTTTACGCCTTGCCCGGCCAGAGTGTCCGCAAGGGATGCGTCCGCTTCCCCGTGGATATGCAGTCTGTCCGTCATGCCATTGCGGTGCGCGTTTTCGGCAATCAGTTGCCGTCCTGCTTCCAGTATCTCGAAGCAGTGCGCGGTCTTGAACATATCGGCTCGCACGGCCCCGATCGCGTAATAGCCATCCTGCGCGCCGATTTCGACGAAGGTGTCGTGCGCAGCAGGCGTATCGCGCAGGGAATCAAGCACTTCCTTCTCGTAAATGCCCAGCAACTGATGCGAATAGACGCCGCTGCCCCAGTGCGCCTGGGGCGCCAGTTCCAGTCCCTTGAACGGACCATGCGCCACTACGCCGCCAAATCGTTCATGCAGTTCGCGAGAAAGCGCCAGCCGACGTGCCTGTATGGGATCCGGGCGCGCAGGGCGAAGCGCCCTTTTCAGCGGTTGGGGAAGCAAGCTCCCGATCATCCTGCGCACGATCTGTCTCCCGCAGGTCCCAGGTACGTGAAATCACACGCAAAAGTTCCACGCCCGCCTGTGTCAGCCTGCATGGCGCGCCCGCATTCGATCCGCAACTGTTTCCGCCATGTCGAAGCCCAGCAGGGCAGCGCAGGCCAGATAGGTACGGGGCAAGCCTTCCTGTGGCGGCAGGGCGACGATACGGGCGCGGGGAACCCTGTCGGCAAGGTCGCGCGCGGCCTGCCTGTCGCAGCGCGCCAGCTTGCGCGCCAATTGAAGCCGCTTTCCCTCCAATGCCATGCGTCGCGACCTCGTCAGCCCGCCCGCCCCGATCAGATAGGCCTCCACCCTGTCCAAAAAGGCGGCTTCCAGCAGCATGGTTCGCGCCGGATCGCGCTTTGGCGGGGCATTGCGCGAGGGCATACGATAGCGTGTTTTCGCAAGGTCCAGATGGGCAATTTCAATCCCTGCCTTCAGGAACCGGAAATACAGATCGTACTCCTGCCCGGACGGCAGACTTTCGTCCCACTTCCCCACCGCTTCGATCGCATCGCGTCGCCACAGCGCGGATGACGTGAAAGGTATCCGGTGGCGGATCAGGGATACCCACCAGTCGTCGCCGCAGGGGGCGAACCGCTCGCCATCTTCATGAGGATCCTCGTAGAACAGGCGCAACGTGTCGGTCACTACGCCGATTTTTGGATGGCGCTGTAGAAATTCCCGCTGCTGTTCGTTCCTGCCGGGATCGACGATGTCATCGGCGTCGAGAAAGTGGACGAAGGGCGCGCCCGACATTTCCAGCAGGCGGTTGCGCGTCGCACAGCCGCCGCTGTTATCCTGCCGGGACACTTGCACCTTGTCAGCGTAATCCTGCAGCACTTGCCATGAATCGTCGCGCGATCCATCGTCCAGCGCCAGGATCTCGGTGTCGGGCCCCGCCAGCGCAAGCGCGCTGTCCAGCGTGTCGCGAAGCGTGTCTTGCGCATTGTGGACCGGGACAAGAATACTGATTTGCATGGAGAAAGTTCGCGATCTTACTCTTCGCCGTGCGCAAGGTCGTGCGGCGTATCGTTCAGCAGGAAGACCGCGTTGACCCGTCGCAGGTGCGGCTGGCCCGTCGTCCATTCGGGCTGCTGTTCGTAAATGCCGAACAGGCGAAAACCGATCGGTTCGAGAAAATCGGCGATCTGGCCGAGCGGGACGTGGAAATCGTTATCCGGATCGACGCCGCATTCGCATTCCACCAGCCGCACGATGCCCCTTTCAAGCGTGTCCCGAGCGCCTGCCAGCACCTTCAGATCGGCACCTTCGGTATCGATCTTGAGAATGTCGATGGCGTCGATCCCGTTGTCCTTGCAATAGGTATCGAGAGTTGTCGCGCGGACCGTCACGGTCCGCTTCGGCTCGACCCCGGCATGGCTGCGCGCGCCGTCCTGCACATAGCCGATTGTCGGCTCTTCGGTCAGCACAAAGGATACATCACCTTCGAAATCGCTCAGCGCGTCCTGCGATATCGCATGATCGCTGCCCGGTGGCAGGTTTGCGGCCAGCACGTCATGCAGTTCAGGGTTCGGTTCGAAACAGCGCACGCGTGCATCTGGAAAAGCTTTCAGCAGGTCCGCAGTCCACAGCCCGACATTCGCGCCCACATCGAATGCCGTGATCGCGCCTTTCATTCCAAGCGCGGTGCGCATGTCGTGAAACAGGTCCAGTCCGCGCGGGACACGGTCCAGCACGGTAAAGCCGCACCGCCGGGCCCAATGCCAGCTGATGCGCCTGAAGATGCCGCTGTGCGTCAAACCCGATGATCCCCGCTATCCCTCATTGCCGCCCTTCGGAGCCAGTCGTTACCACCCGCGCAATCATGGTGCCGATCATTGAAGATACCCGTGCCTTTGCCGGTTCGACATCCTTTTGCCACTCCTTGAAGAATAGCCAGCAGGCAAGCAGCAGGCCAGCATAGATCGCGCAGAAGGCGATCCCCTCTACGATTGCCGATGCGAAACCGTCGCGATTGAGCGGCGACAATCCCACAATGGCCAGCGCCGCGCTTGCTGCAAATATCGGCGGTGCCACGGCACCGAAAACCCGCAGCGCATTGACGCTGGTATTCCGCGCAGACCACCACACCCATGGTGGCACGATCACGAACACCGCCACTGTATAGCTGGCCGCCACGCCAATTGCCCCCCAGTTGATGCCGATCACGAATGCGATGGTGTAGACGGCTGTCGAGGCGAAGGAGGCGTAGAGCATGTGGCGGCTGCGCCCCAGGGTGAAGGATAGCAGGCCGGCCGCCGTATAGACCGGATGCACCATCATCGAGATCGACAGCACCCGGAATATGTTGATTGATGGCCCCCACTGGTCGCCAAACAACAGCGGAATGATCACATCGGCCAGCAGCACCAGCAAGCCGGTGAGCGGAGCCGTGAGACAGGTGATGATGGCGACCGAGGACAGGAACAACCGCCTCCAGCGCTGCGGTTCTGTCTGCAGACGGCTCATCGCGGGATAGACGGCCGAATTGAACGGGCGCACCACTGCTGTCAGCGGCAGCATCAGCAAACCATAGGCGCGTGAATAATACCCTAGCTGCTGCGGCCCCGCCACAGCGCCGATCAGGAGGTTATCGAACTGCCGGTGCCAGCCATTGAGGATATTGAAACCGGTGAGGTTCAGGCCGAACTTGACGACCGGGCCGGCGCTCGACCAGTCGCTCACCCGCCCGGGGCGCCAGAGAGAGAACGCCCACGCCATCACGCACGTCATTACCGCAGCAATCCAAGTCTGCGCCACCAGCGCCCAATAGCCGATATCGCTCGACAGGGTGAGGACAATGGCAACGACACTGCCGCAGGCCTGCGCGATAATCGGCACGCCTTGCATCTTTACCCACATCATGCGCCGTTGCAGCAGGGCGAGATGCTGCGCCGCGCCCGCCTGCAGCAGCAGGGTGGGCGCCAGCGCAATGATAAGCAGGACAATCCGCTCGTCATTGAAGAAGTGCGCAAACACAGGCGATGCTGCCATTATCCCCACTGTCAGCACGCCGCCAATGCCAAGCTGGATGTAGAACAGCGCGCTTAGCGTATTGTGATTCAGCTCCTTGCGCTGCACGGTCGCGGCTGAAAGGCCGAAGTCGGCAAACAGGTTGGAGAATGCGAGGACCACCGCAGCCATCGCGACAAGGCCGAAATCCTCCGGTGTCAGCAACCGCGCCAGCACCATCGTGGTGACGAGCTGCAACCCCATGCGAATGCCTTGCCCGGATATGGCGGCGATGCTGCCGTGCATCGTCTGCGAACCGATGTTGCCGGAAGGCGGGCCAAAATCTGCCGTGGCTTTCGGTCGCCCTTGTGATGATTTGGTCATGGCGAAAAACATCTCATGCGGCGGCGCCGGCGGATCGGCTTCTTATGCACCTGTTTCAACGGTGTGCGCCCCTTAGCGTTAAACGAGACCCTGTTTCCCTTGAGACACCTCGCCCTGGCCGCTCAAGCACATAGCGCCCGCGTGCGCAAATCGCCGAAGCAGTATCGCTGCACAAAACGCGGACACGGACACGAATTTTCCCTCGTAAGGCGAGATAGGTGGTTCCCATTCTCTTCCATGGCTTGATCGTCCCATCAGCATCTGCTTGTGTTTTGGACGAAGGTGTCCCCGTTCGGTGTCCATCAGGTAGCACCGCACGGGGAACCCGGGTCGCCAGCTGCAGCGGCGTTCCAACTGCGACGGGACAAGCGATGGGATTGAAAGCGCTGCTGACCTACGCGCGACCTTATACGGCCTCGCTGGCGATGGTTGTCATCCTGTCGCTGGGTTGCGCGCTGGCCCTGCTGGTCTTGCCGTGGATTGCAGGGCTTCTGCTGGGCGGCCTGATCGGCAATGACAGTAACAGCGCCCTGTCCATGGCCATGTTGCTTTCGGGGGTCCTTGTGGCGTTGGCAATCCTGCAAGTTGCCAGCGCAATCACCTCGGCCATCGCAAGCACGAAGATCGAGGCGGATTTCAAGGGGGACATCTTTGCCCATGTCCAGCGCCTGCCCATGGAGTATTTCGATCGCAAGCGGCAGGGCGATCTGCTGGCCCTGCTGACCTGGGAAGTATCCCTGTTGGGAACCTTCATATCGGGAACGCTGGCAGCCGCCCCGGCCGCGTTGCTGACGGCCGTCGGAGCCAGTGTCGCGCTGTTCACGATCGAGCCTTCGCTGGCGTTGCTGGCCGTGTTGCTGGTGCCGGCCTGCTACCTGGCGCAAAGGATGATCGGCCGTGAATTGCGAGGCCTCTCCACCAAGATCCAGAAGGCCGAAGCTAGCATTTTCGCATCGGCCGAAAGCAATCTGGAGTTGCTTCCGGCCACCAAGGCCTTCGCCCGCGAAGAGATCGGTCTGCACGGCTACCGACAAGTGATTGAAAAGCTGCGCCGCCTGAAAGTACGGCGACAGAAAATCCTCGCTACGGTGGGGCCTGCCTTGTTACTCTTGACCGGGCTTGGCGGCCTGCTCCTGACATTGCTGACATATCAGAAGCTGAACGGGGCGGAGGCGGATCCCGCCGCGTTTTTCACCTTCCTGCTTTACCTCGGCCTGCTGATCTATACGATCCTCTCGCTGGCGGGTTTTCAGAACCGGTTCAGCACCGCCAGAGGCACGCTGGAAAGGCTGAACCACGTGCTGGGCAAGGCGGCCGAGCCGGGATATGCAAAGCCTACCCTCGAAAGCGGCGGGCGCGGCTGGATAAGCTTTGACGATGTATGGTTCGGTTATCCTAAGCGCCCCGAAACGCTTCGCGGCGTCGATTTCGATATCGAAGCGGGCGAGATCGTTGCGCTGACGGGAGAGAACGGTGCAGGCAAAAGCACCATCCTTGCGCTGCTGCTGGCGCTTTACACTCCCCTTAAGGGCAGCATCAAGATCGACGGGTGCGATCTGGCGCATATGAGCCTGCAACAGGCGCGAGGTCAGATCGGCTATGTCCCGCAACGCCCCTTACTGCACAGCGGCACCATTCGCGAGAATCTGGCGCTGGGACAAAGCGGCTTTTCGCAGGCGGAAATGGAGCGCGCTTGCAGGCTGGCCCAGGCCCATCATTTCATCATGCAACTGCCCGATGGCTATCGCACGTATATCGGCGACCACGGCAACAATCTTTCGGCGAGCCAGCGCCAGCGCCTCGCGCTTGCCCGCGCGTTGCTGACAGAACCACCGATTCTGGTGCTGGACGAGGCGACGTCGCATCTGGATGCCAGCGACGAAGCGGCCTTCGTCGAACAGTTCATGGCTGGGAAGATCGGCAGCACTACGATCATCGTCTCGCACAGACCCGCCATGCTCGCACTGGCGGACAGGATCCTGACGATCAAGGATGGCAAGGTCAGCGAAACCGGGCGCCGCGGCGCCATGCGCGAGGTGCCACCATCGGGCGGTACGGTCACGATAGATCAGCCGGGATAATGCGTTGAGATACATATTCATCAACCGGTTCTTCTACCCCGATCAATCCGCCACCGCCGCCATGCTGACCGATCTGCTGGGAGAGCTGGATACCACCTCGCGCGAATTCGTGGTGATCGCCAGTGCCAGCATGCATACGCCGGGCGACGGGCAGGAGAACTGCGATCTCGAAGGAGTGCGGATCGTCCGCATACCGGGCCTGAAAAAGGCCAGCAGTTCGGTCATTCCACGTCTCGTCGACTTCGCATTGTTCTATGTCGGCCTGCTCTTCGTGGGCGGATCGACGATCAAGCGCGGCGACACGGTGGTGTGCCTCACCGATCCGCCGATGGTCAGCGTGCTGATGCAGGCGCTTACACGGCTCAAGGGCGCGCGGCTCGTCAACTGGTTGCAGGATATCTATCCCGAAACGGCCACTGCGCTGGGCTTTGGCAACCCGCGCAACCCGATTATCCGCTGCATGAAGGCATTGCGTAACCGGTCGTGGAAGCGCGCGGACATGAATGTCTGCATCGGTGAGGTGATGAAGAGCAGGGTGGCCCACCACGGTGTTCCGTGCTCCCGCATTCGCGTGGTGCCGAACTGGGCGGACGAGGTGGCACTGGCGCCATTGCCCGTTACCCATAACGCGCTGCGGCGGGAATGGGGCTTGCCCGGAGACAGCGTGATCGTGGGCTATTCGGGCAATCTTGGCCGCGCGCATGATGCAGGCACCATGCTGGATGCCGGACGCCAGCTTGTCGCCGCTGGTGAGGAGCGGCTCCATTTCCTGTTCGTGGGCGGCGGAGTAAAGCGGGAACTGTTGCCGGATGAGTCTGAGGAACCGGAAGTTGCTTCCCGCTTTCACGCCCGTGGATACCGCCCCCGGAGCGAGCTACGCCAGAGCCTGTCCGTAGCCGATATCCACTGGCTCTCGCTCGAGCCGGAGCTTGAGGGGCTGATCGTGCCCAGCAAGTTCTACGGCGCAATTGCGGCAGGTAGACCCGTCATCTTCATCGGCGATACCGAAGGAGAAATCGCCCGGCTGATCGCAAAGGCCAAATGCGGGCGCAGCTTTGCAAAGGACGACGTGCAGGGCGTAACCGACTATTTGCGAATTCTTGCAGGCGACGCGGCCTTGCGCGAACGGCTGGGCGCAAACGGCAGGCGCTATAGCGAAACACACCTTTCGCGGCTGGCAAGAATTGCAGAGTGGGACGCCCTTCTACGCGAGATTTCGCAGGGCGAAGCGCCTGACATACAGACGCAGGCTGCGGTCTAGTCGGTCGTTCGCGGGGTGGCGGTCGCGCGCGATAGAATAGCGCAGCAAACCGCCAGCAGCGTAGAGATTGCGGCGGTGCGCAGCGGATAGTCCCATGCAGAATGCAGCAGGATGACACCGCTTGCCATCATCGCGGCCTCCGTAAACGGTCCCCCCCCGCCCGCCATCCAGATCGCCCGTAACCGCGAGAGCCACCAGGCGAGAAAAGCGACAATGCCGATCAGGCCGAAAATTCCCAGTTCCAGCACGAGTTCGAAATAGTCGTTGTGCGCGTGATGGACGTAGAATTCACCCGCCGCGTCGCCATCCTCGAAATCATCGTAGACTTCGCGAAAGGTGCCCAGCCCGGTGCCCGTGGGCCAGTAATGCGCCGTTGCGGTCAGGGTGGTGGCCATCATGCGTTCGCGGCTGCGCTCCGACACTTCGCGATCACTGGAAAGCAGCTTTTGCCCCTCCTCGGTCATACCGATGGCCACGACGCCAAGGATCAGCGCAGGCAGCAGCGCGAGCTTGAATCCTCGCCGCAGCCAGGGAAAGATGATCAGGCATGACAGCGCCAGCATCGGCCCGGCCAACGCATAGCCCGTTAACGCGCCCGCCAGCATGATACCCAGCAGGATAACCGCCACCAGCAGGCCCCACAGCACCGTCAGTTCAGGCCCGTAGCGCGGATGCTGCATGATTTGCGAGACGATGACGGCAGAGAGAAAAGGCAAGCTCGCCAGCAGCAAGGTTGCCATGTGATTGGCATTGGCGAAGAAACCCACCAGCGCCCCGCGCGTGGTATATCCGTAAAGATATGCAGCAGATTCCTGCCCGCCGAAATACTGCAACACCCCCAGCAACTGTCTCTTATACACATCTGACGCTGCCGACGAAGAGGATAGTG
>CAJXTZ010000046.1 GCA_913061345.1 uncultured Erythrobacter sp. | reverse complement strand
TACACTATCCTCTTCGTCGGCAGCGTCAGATGTGTATAAGAGACAGGGGCAATAGGCGCCGGCCGATTGGAGAGCGCCCAGCACACCCATTGAACAACCCATGGTATGAAACAGCGGCGTAAGCCCCAGCGCACCCAACTTCCGTGGCATTTCGCCCACTTCGACGAACAGACGGGCATTGTTGGTCAGGTTGCGATGCGAGAGAACCACGCCTTTTGGAAAGCCCGTCGTGCCGCTGGTGTACTGGATCTGTGCCGCATCGTTCGTATTGACCTGGGGCAAAGTGCCCGAAGGATCTGTGAACATTTGCGCTGCGTCTGCCATGTCGATGACCTCGCGCAGGGCCGGTAAGTCTTCCGCAACTTCGGCGGCGATCTTGCCCATTGGATTGCCGCGAAACTCGTCAATCATCAACAGGCCGACAGACGTGCTTTGCTGTAATACGTAATGCAGTTCCCGCTTCTGGTAAGATGGGTTCACCGTTACCAGGGTGAGGCCAGCCAACGCGGCGGCATATTCCACCAGCACCCATTCAGGGATATTGGGTGCCCACACGGCGATCCGCTCTCCTGGCTGGAACCGTGTGGCTAGCCCCTTGGCCAGCCGTTCAGCATCGTTCAACAGTTCAGCATAGGTCCAGCGCCGCCCGACGCTGCCATCGGGCAGGCCCTCCAGCAGCGCGTCGCCCGCGCCATTGGAGGCCGCCTGATCACGCAACAGCCCCCCAATCGTGCTGTCGAGGATTTCGCTATCGGCGAACCAGTCGCACAGCGCCTTGTCGAGCCGGAGTTCGGCCATGTCTCTCTCCCAATGCAACCGGTTATCTGCCGATTCACTCCACGCAATAGACACACAAATGCCGGGCACCAATAGGCAAGCCGAGATACGCCATGCTGAAGCGACCGAGACAGAACGAGGAGCCTGAGCAAGGCAGATTGCCGGTGGCAGCAGCTTTCAGTCCGATTTTTGAGAAACACGGCACCCGCCACTGGCGATTCTCGTCTCGATATGCTTTTGCCCCAGCGAAACCACCGCCTGCCCTTGAAGTGAACCGACACCGGGGCGCAGGATGACAATGAACGCACATCCGTAAGCGAAAACTTACAACCGATAGGAGGCCTTGCCGATAGCCATGTCTACGCAGGAAACCAAAACCACGACGCCCAAAGTGGCACTGATCGGCTTCGGGGAAGCCGGGGAAACCTTCATGCGCGCTGCGCAATGGCAAGGCGCGAAAGGGTGGGACATGCTGGCCGAACGCCGTGCCGCCATGGCCAAGTGCGGCGTTGGCCTGGGCGAGGATTGCGGAGAAGTGCTGGCCACCTGCGACGTAATTCTCTCTCTCGTAACTGCCGACCAGGCGCTGGACGCCGCGCGCGAGTATGCGCCTTACCTTCCGCAGGAAGCCATGTGGCTGGATATGAATTCTGTCGCACCGCAGACCAAGGCTATGGCTGCGGAGGCGATCGAGGCGGTCAACGTGCGCTATGTCGACGTTGCGATCATGGCCCCTGTCGACGGGGGGTTGGACGTCCCGTTGCTGGTAGCCGGGAACAAGGCCGACAAGGCCGTTGAAATCCTCGAAACGCTGGGATTTACCGATGCCCGCGCGGTGGGCAAGACCGTAGGCCGCGCAAGCGCGATAAAGCTGTGCCGTTCCATCATGGTGAAAGGCGTCGAAGCGCTGACCGCCGAAATGGTACTGGCAGCTAGCCAGGCCGGCGTTCTGGACGAAGTGTTCGATTCGCTCGACGCCAGCGAGAAACAGGTGAGTTGGGCAGAACGCGCCAACTATAACCTCCATCGCATTCTGATCCATGGCGGTCGTCGCTCGGCGGAGATGATCGAAGCAGCCGAAATGTTGCGCTCGATGGGTGCCATGGCCGCGATGAGCGATCAGACCGTTGCTTGGCATGCGAACCTGGGCAATCTGCACCTGGCACCGCCACCCAAATCGCTTTCTGCCAAGATCAAGGCGATCCGTGCAACACCGGAGTTCAAGAGCGACTGACGGGTTACGTTGGCAAGTACCGATGAACATGAATGGTCGACGCCGCATCGCGCGTTCGGCAAACCGTTGGCCCCAACCTACCCGGTGCCGCATATAGGCCTGAAAAAGCGTGCGGCGGCTTACTGCAATGCCTGACAAAAAAATGGCCTCGCCATCCAAAGGATAGCGAGGCCAGATATAGCGTTTCCGAACGCTCCCAGCAGTTCGTATCAGGTGTCGCCGTTCTCGTTCATCGCTGAAATGGCTAGTTGGACACGCTGGGCTACAATCGGATCGCTTTGTGCAGCGACGCCGATGGCATTGTAGGTTTCGGGATCGATACCGTGTTCTGTCAGGATGGCTTCTGCCTGCGACTGACGTGCGTCATCGGCCAGCGTTTCGTTATCGCCCATCCCGCGAATTGCCACGGTCGCACCTACGAAGGCCGCGATCTCTTCATCGGAAAAATTAGCTTTTACGGCTGGCTCCGCCGTGTCCGTCATTGTGTCAGTTTCTGCGGGCGCAGCGTCCTGGGCGGGCATTGTTCCTTCGGCTGGCGAAGCCTCGGTATCCATGTGTGCGGGGTCAAGCGTATCGGGTACGTCCTGCGCGGATACACCCGCTGCGGCCAGCAGCAGTGCGCCAGAGGCGAGGGTCTTGAGGGTTTTCATGCAATTGGTCCTTCCAAACATTCAACACGCCCCCGCCAAAGCGCTGCGCCAAGCGCCCGGCGCCTGCAATTGCCCCAGCGCTGGGCCGCATTTGGGGCTCGACGGAAGGAAAGAAATGTGCGTCAATCGCGATGAGTCGACCAGCGCCGCGTTACCAGAAGCGAACGCCGCTTTGCAGCCTGCCGCTACGGCGCGCCGTTTCATCTCTGCCCGCCATGGCGAATCACCTTCTTGACGAGGGGTCTGTTCGCCATAGCGGCTTGCTGGTCGTTACCCGTTCCCGCGAACGCGCCATTCACAGCGCCTCGGAATACATCTCCAGCAATCGCGCCCATGCGCGTTCGGCTTCAGGCTCGTTGTAGACAGGACTGTCGAGCACGGTCCAGCCGTGATCTCCTGCATAGACTTCAACGTCGATATCGGCCGCTGCATCCTCGGCTGCAGCGCGAAGCGCTATCTTGGCATCGGGCTTCTCGGCGTCATCATCCTGGGCGATGGCGATCAGCGCATGCGCATCGACAGCCATGTCGTCCAGCAGGTTCACAGGAGACAGTGGATCTGTCCCCACCAGACCACCGCCATGGAAACTGCCTGCAGCCTTCACGCGCGAAGGCACGGCCGCGGCTGCAAGAATTGTCCAGGAGCCGGTCATGCAATAGCCCTGGTTGCCAATGCCGCGCGCAGTATCCACCGCATCCTGCGCATCCAGCCACGCCACCACAGCGCGCGCGGTTTCCTGCACGGCTTCAGGCGTGTTCGCTTCCCTCCACGGCGTTACCCTGTTCCAGCCATCATTGCTCCGCCAGTCGTCGAAATCCTCGAACTGCTGGCCCGACACGCTGCGGTAATAGGGATTGGCGACGAGGACGGCGTAGCCGGCTTCTGCCAGTCGACGCCCCATTTGCACCTTGGCAGGTCGCAAGCCCGCGATATCGGGCCACAGGATTACGGCAGGATGCGCACCACCGGCGGGATGGATGAATACGCCATCGAAAGTGCCACCGGGCGCTGCAAAGGTGACGGCGTTCTCCACGATCCCGCCAGCCGTTGCGGTATCACCCGCCATCGGTGCGCAGGCTGCAACGGCCCCTACCCCTGCCATCACGCCAAACTGGCGACGGTTTACACGGCCCATGCCGGCGAGTTGTTCCTGATTGCACATCGCGTCTCTCCTGCTGAAAACAGGCGTATAGCATTGACGCTGCGTTGAACGAAAGCCTCGCAACTGGCTGTCGAAATGACTGCAATTTTAACATGGCATATGAAAATCGCAGGTGTGTTGGGCACGGGTGACCAACCATCGCGGTATGGCAAGATCGCAATGGCCTTCCCAAACCTTGCAGCAACGCCCCGCCCATCGTTTCGCCCCCGCGTTCCGAAGGCATAGCAGGTGCGCGATGTCTAGCGCATCGGCGGCTAGGCGACCCCGGCGAGTCCCCGCACCACGGCGGGATGCAATTCTCCGAAGAAATGGACCCATGCTCGGCGACCATCCAGCGACGTGACCTTGCCATTGATCTCGATCCGCTCGTCAATGGTGAGATGGAGAAAGTCGTAAGCCTCTTCCCAGTCGCCGGCACCCTCGACCCAGCACCCCTCGCAACTGATCTCGGAAACTTCGATGGGGAACGCACGGTACCCGCATTCGCACTGGCCGCCGAGTGGCAGGAACGCAGAACGGGTAACTTGCTTTGCCATGACAATGCTCCTGCAATGGATATTGCGACCATAGGCGACCATGGTTAACCGATCATTGAAAGGCCATTCATCATACGGCCACCAGTTTACCAGCGCTGCGGCAAGAAGCTCGTCATGGTGACGCGCTATGCGCGTGTGAATCCAAGCCGCAAATGCTTGCTTGCTTGGGCGAACGGGCCGAAGATATCACCTTCCTCTTGTCCGATGGCGCCAGCCATGGGACTGGAAAGGGCTGGGCTGGACTGAACCGGGCAATCGATGGCGGTAAGCTGCAGGCGCTCGGAGTTTAAGGTTGGGAGAGATAATCATGCGCGCATGGATGCTGCCGGAAGGCTCCGATAATTTTGAAAAGCTCTATCTGGATGAACTGCCCGATCCCGAACCCGGCCCCGATGAAATCCTCGTCGCACCCACCGCATGGTCGCTGAACTATCGGGATTTCCTGGTCGCGTCGGGTCACTATTTCGGTGGGCCCATCGCGGAACCTTCGATCCCGCTTTCGGACGGCGCAGGCAAGGTGGTGGCTATCGGCGAAGGGGTGACGTCGCGGCGCGTGGGAGACGAGGTGCAATCGACTTTCTTCCAGGGTTGGTTCAACGGGCCGCCCAAACTCGTACCCGCGCTGGGAGATGGCAGGGCGCCGGGCATGCTGGCGGAAAAGGTGGTACTGAACCAGCACGGCGTGATCTCCATCGCCCGTAGCCTGGAAATGGACCAGGCTGCCTGCCTGCCTTGCGCCGGAGTCACCGCGTGGAACGCCCTGTTCGAGGGGGGCAATCCCCTGCAAACCGGCCAGAAGGTGCTGGTGCTGGGCACGGGCGGCGTTTCGCTGATCGCGCTGAAGCTGGCAAAGGCCGCAGATGCGGAAGTGATCGCCACCAGTTCGTCTGACGAAAAGCTGGAGCGGGTGAAGGCGCTGGGCGCGGATCACGTGATCAATTACAAGGATACGCCAGACTGGGGCACTTATGTGAAGGAAAAGTTCGGCGGCGCGAACAAGATCGTGGAGGTCGGCGGCACCGGCACGCTGGAGCAGAGCATGAACGCCTGTGCTCCACTTGCCGAAATCGCCCTGATCGGCGTGCTGGCCGGCGGCAACCCGCCCGAGCCCCGCGGCCTGATGTTCACCGGCTCTTCCATGCGTGGCATCTTCGTCGGCTCCACCACCATGGCAAGCGAACTGAATGCCTTTGTAGACAAGCATCATCTGGAGTTTCCCGTCGGCAGGACATTCGCATTCGAAGATGCTGACCAGGCCTACGCCCATGGATGGGGTTCGGACAGCTTCGGCAAGACGGTAATCTCGCTCGGATAGCGGAGACCCTTACGGGCGAGCATCATTCATGCGTTCCTCCCGAATTGGCTGCAGCTTCGTAGCATCACCCATTGGAGCGGGCGCTCTGGACACGACTCCGTCTGTGGGCGGCGTCATCTACGAACCGTTCCCTTCCGTCGTTGGATGATGCCAACCAGTTTGCCGCCATCTCTCAGCCGAATTCAGTAGCGCGAGCGTCGTAAATTCTTCGCGGTTCATCGCATTTTCAAAACCGCTCGTCGCTCAAACACCTCTGAGGGGCAATTCGGTTGGGAAGGAAATATCGCGGGAAACCCGTTTGATTTCATCGCCGATTCTGGTGAAAAAGCTATGGTAAACGAATAGTGTTAACGTTTCTGCCAAGCGGCCACCGTGACGCTACAAATCGAGAAAATCCGGGACTGCGGCAGAAACCTGGGACTCGACTTCACAAGCCAGATGACGTAATGTTCTCACACTGAACGGAACCGAGGTCGCAACTTGGTCGTAACTTTCTGGCTCAAGAGTTTTCGAAAGTTCGTTCCGGTATATAAGGTAGTTTCTTCAGGCTGAAGCATTCTAACTTAAACAGGGGGGGTTAATCTCGTGATTGCCCATAACATCTCCGCGTCACTCGTTTGTGGCAATTCGTTGGCGCGGGAAGGTCTCAAGCGTATTCTGGGTGAGGACGGATTCTCCCTCGGGCGAACTTTCTCGCATTGCGATGATCTGCTCGAAACGCCGAACGAGGTAACAGCCGAAGATCGAACGAAGTCCGGCAGTGATCTGCTGTTGATTGACATCAGCGCAACCGGCGACATCGAAACCGATATCGCCGCACTTCGCGCACGGCAGCCTGCCACGCGGATCGTCCTGCTGGCCGACACATTCGATTTCGATACGATGGTCTCTGCATTCCGCGCCGGGGCAGACGGTTACATCATCAAGGAAATCGATTTCGAGCCATTTCTGGAATCACTACGGCTTGTCGCACTTGGCGAGAAAGTTCTTCCGGGGGCCGTGATTCAGCATCTGCCGGATTTCGGCAAGGCCCCGCGAAGGGCCGAGCCCGACAGATCGAAAATTTTCTGCTCCCTTTCCGAAAGAGAAGTAGAAACGCTGCGCTGCCTCATCATGGGGTATCCGAACAAGGTCATCGCGCAGCGACTGGATATCAGCGAAGCTACGGTAAAGGTCCATGTAAAGGCGATCCTTCGCAAGCTGTCCGTACAAAATCGCACACAGGCAGCGATCTGGGCCGTGAACCATGGGGTCGACCCGGATGCAGGTCTGGAACCACAGGGGACGGGCTCCGCGTTCTCCTTCGGCTCCTCTTTGCGTTCGGAAGCGCAATCCAACGCCAACCGGCATCTTTTACTGGAATCGGCCTGATCGGCGCACGCCGCATCCTCTGCTGGCGTTGTGGCGCTCCAGATCGCTTGATGCGGCGCGACCTTCATTCGCCGAAGAAGTTCAGTTTCAGAAGGATATTGTTGGGGTCTGCCGTGAATAGTTGCCGCAGGCTGATCGCCTCGACGCCGTTTCGTCTATAGTCGCGCCCGTGCGCGTCCAATCGGGCTCTGAAGAATACGGCGGCACCGAAAAGACCAACGTAGAGCCGCACAGGCAGATCAAGGTGAAAGCGATCGTCGCGGCCGCCCCTGCCCGAATTAAGCCGGAAGACCTGACACGTCATCCTCTTCGGTGCGTCAGATACGGTTGCGTCTTGTCAGCGCCTCTTCGCTTTCGGCCATCAACGTCTCGATGATCTCGGTCACCGGCTCCTCTGCCTTGACCATGCCGACGCTTTGCCCCGCCATCAGCGAGCCGTTTTCCACGTCCCCATCGATCACCGCACGGCGCAGCGCACCTGCCCAGTAATGCTCGATCTGCAACTGCGCCTCGGCCATTGCAATTTCCTCGCGATCCAGCACGGCCGCGACTTCGCGCTGCTTGCTGGTGAATTCCTCGGTGCCCTTGTTCTTCAGCGCGCGCACCGGGATCACCGGCAGGCGCGGGTCGACCTGGACGCTGGCCACCGCGTCGCGAGCGCTGGCGCGGAAAAAGGCCTTCTTGAAATTGGGGTGAGCGATACTTTCCGTCGCGCAGGCAAAGCGGGTGCCCAGTTGCACGCCTGCGGCGCCCATTTCCAGGTAGCCGGCAATCATGTCTCCCTTACCGATGCCGCCAGCCACGAACACCACGTTTTCGGCGGCAAGTTCGGGCAGGATTTCCTGCGCCAGAACGCTGGTGGACACAGGGCCGATGTGCCCCCCCGCCTCCATCCCCTCGATCACCAGCGCATCCGCACCGGACCGCAGCAGTTTTTTGCCCAGCGCCAGCATCGGAGCAAAGCAGATCAGCTTGGCGCCCTTCTGCTTGATCGCATCGACGCTACCCTTGGGCGGCAAGCCACCCGCCAGCACGACATGCGTAACCTCATGTTTCGCGCAAACATCAATGAGGTCGAACAGGTCGGGGTGCATGGTGATGAGGTTCACGCCGAACGGCTTGTCCGTCATCGCCCTGGTCGCAGCAATTTCTGCATCCAGCAGTTCGGGCGTCATCGCCCCGCAGGCAATCACGCCGAATCCGCCCGCATTGCTGATGGCAGACACGAGTTTGCGTTCGGAGACCCAGCTCATCGCGCCGCACATGATGGCGTGCTGCGAACCGAGGAATTCGTTGCCGCGCGCCATCAGCGCCGACGTTCTGGAATAGCTTGTCATGCGGGTGGCCTTAGTCGGCCCCATACACGTTGTCATCAGGCCCGATATCATCGGGTGCATCGAGGCCGTATGCAGTGTGCAGCACGCGCACGGCCAGTTCTGTCTCGTCTTCGTCAATCAGTACGGAAACCTTGATTTCCGAAGTCGAGATCGCCTGCACGTTGATGCCGCGATCGGCCAGCGACTTGAACATGGTGGCAGCCACGCCGGTGTGGCTTTTCATGCCCATCCCTACGACCGAGATCTTGGCCACTTTCACATCGGTAATGATGCGATTGAAACCCAGGCTGGCCTGCTTGTCCTCCAGCAAGGCCTGCGCACGCGCCAGTTCGGCCTGAGGCACGGTGAAGGTCACGTCGGTCTCGCCCTTGTCGCGGCCCACGTTCTGGATGATCATGTCGACATTGATGCCGGCTTCACCCAGCGGGGTGAAGATGTCGGCCACTGCACCCGGCTTGTCAGGCACGCGGGTGAGGACGACGCGGGCCTCGTTCTTGTCATGGGCGATGCCTGTTACGGATTGGCGTTCCATATTCGTATCCTCAAGAATATTCTGCATCTCCGTTTCGGAGACTATCATCGTGCCGGGCAGCGTATCGGCAGGGGGGGAGCCTTCATCCACGAAGGACGAGAGAACCTGCACCGGCACGTTGTGTTTCATGGCAAGGCTGACAGAGCGTGTCTGCAATACCTTGGCGCCGACAGAAGCCAGTTCCAGCATTTCTTCGTAAGAGACATATTTGATCTTGCGCGCGCGTGCCACGATCCGCGGATCGGTGGTGTAGACCCCGTCAACGTCGGTATAGATATCGCAGCGATCGGCACTTACCGCAGCGGCGATGGCAACGGCAGACGTGTCCGATCCGCCGCGGCCCATGGTGGTAATCCGCTCCAGATCGGATACGCCCTGGAAGCCGGGGATTACGGCGATCTCGCCGCCTGCCATCGCATCGCCCAGCCGCTCCGCATGAATTTCCCCCACGCGGGCATTGGCGTGGGCGGAGAAGGTCTTTACCGGCAATTGCCAGCCCAGCCAGCTGCGCGCCTTGCAGCCCATCGCCTGCAGTGTCAGCGCCAGCAACCCTGCCGTGACCTGTTCCCCGCTGGAGACGACCACGTCATATTCCGCTGGGTCATACAGTGGGTTTGCCTCGCGGCAAAAGTTGACGAGGCGATCTGTCTCGCCTGCCATCGCGCTCACCACCACGGCCACCTCGTTACCGCCCGCAGCCTGCGCGCGAACGATATTGGCAACGCGGCGAATACGCTCGGTCCCCGCAACCGACGTGCCGCCAAATTTCATCACGATCCGGGCCAAGTCTCGTCCCTCATGCGTTAGTCTGGTTGAAACCCTCGCGCGCTGTTAGGGAGCAAGCATGCCAGACGCAACTGTCACATCTGTAACCAGTCCCGCCACCATCCGTCCGGAGGAGGCCGCCCACTTCGGTGCGCTGGCCGCCGAATGGTGGGATCCCACGGGCAGCTCGGCCATGCTGCACAAGCTGAACCCCATACGCCTCGGCTTCGTCCGCGACGCGATAGACATGCACTGGGGCAGCGATATCGAAGCGGTGAAACCGCTGGCCGGCAAGCGCGCGCTGGATGCCGGTTGCGGCGCGGGGCTGTTGTGCGAGCCGCTGGCGCGGCTTGGCGCGGAAGTCACCGGCGTCGATGCCAGTCCTGAAAACACGCAGGCCGCTGCCGCCCATGCAGACGGAACAGGTCTGGATATCCGCTATATTCCAGGTGAACTGGGTTCGGCCGGCCTTGACCATTTCGATCTTGTCACCAGCATGGAAGTGATCGAGCATGTCGAGGACAAGCAGGCCTTCATCGCGCAGCTCGCCGCGCACCTGGCGCCTGAAGGCCTCATGGTGCTTTCGACCCCCAACCGCACCTTGAAAAGCCGCACCCTGCTGGTGGGCGCGGCAGAGGCCCTGGGCGCGGTGCCGAAGGGTACACATCACTGGGACGATTTCGTCACGCCTGAGGAGCTGGCGGAACTGCTCGGCCATGCCGGAATGGTGATGGGTGAGCCCAAGGGCATTGGCTTCTCCATAGGCAAGGGCCTGCACCTCTCGGACGATTTGTCGCTCAACTATATCGTCACCGCGCGGCACCGGGAACGGGCGGACTAGAAATTTCGACGAACCATCCAATTGTTTCCATCGGATAGAAAGACGCGCGGCGAGTTCGGGGCGTTGGTTGACGTCGGTGGTTGCTGAATTCACGTTCTACGAACCACGGCAATCCTCGCCATTCATCACCTCGCTTTCCTGAGCGTCGACCGTCTTGAAAGCGCTATCGTCACCGTCGGCAAGATCGTGACCTGCCGCGATCCAGCGTTCGGCCTCGTCCAGACCGCCATTGTCGTCCTGCGCCCGATGGGGAGCAAGAATGCAATGGGCGCTGTCCCCCAGGGCAAGCTGCACGCGGCGCGAGGCAGCCGATGGCCGTTATGGCAGCGAAGAGAGGGGTGTGTTCTCCTCCGAAAATCAGCAGGCCCAGCCACCACGCAATTCCCGCTGCCAGCGCCGATTCCAGCGTTTCCCTGAAACCGGTCTTCCAATTGTCCGCCAATCTGGCGATCATTGCTGGATCAACACAAAACGTTTTCCCATTCGCTGGTCGTAAAGCCTACCAGCACGCGGTCTCCGTCATCGGTTTCCATTACGGGGCGCTTTATCATGCTGGGATGCTCCTGCATCAGGGTGAGTGCCTTGTCCCGGTCGATATCCGCCTTCTCGTCTTCGCCAAGGTTGCGAAAGGTAGTCCCGCGCCGGTTCAGCAGAACCTTCCAGCCGCAGCGATCGGCCCAACGTGCGAGATTCTCTCGGTCCACGCCTTCCTTCTTGTAGTCGTGAAAGGTGTATTCGAGGCCCTGCGCATCCAGCCACCGGCGGGACTTCTTTACCGTGTCGCAATTGGGAATGCCGTAGAGATGGATGGTCATGCGCGTGCCTTTGCAGCTAATATGGAACACCTGGAACACGGTCCTAAGGCGAAATTCGCAGGCTTGTCAGCACCGCTTTTCGGCCACCGGGTCATTGCGCCGCTATCAGCAGGTTTCGTCACATCGCCGGCCATGTCGTCCTCCTGCAAGTCGTGCCCGGTGTAGGACAGGCTAGGGAAAGCGATGAATGCGCGGATTTCCGCAGGCAAACAGCGTGTATTCGGCATACCAGTGCGTCCGCCCGTCGGCCTGTGCGGCGGCATGATCCGCCACGCGGCCCCACGCCCTTGCCGATGCCTCGTCCATCCATTCCGAAATCGCGACAGTCTCGCCGTCGTCGGCAGCGTAGCTTTTGAAAGAGATGAAGCCTTGTTGCTGGCAGGCGAGCGTCTCCATCGTATTGGCCTGCGCGGCATAGGCGTTCCCGTCGATACCCGCGTGCTTGCGACTGCGAAAGACGACGAGATACATTACACGGGAGTAGCCAAGGCTCCGTCTGAGTCAAACTGGATGTCAAACCTGGCGCCCGATAATCGAACCGCCGATTAGGACAGGCGGAAGTTCACGATCCGCCCGTCGCTGCGGAAGGTGCACGTGAAATTGTCGCGACTGCTGTCACGAGTCTCGATGCGGCCATCGACGCGAACGGTTTCGCGCGTGATCTGATCGACCCGTTCCACCCTTACCCGGCCGCTGGTGATGCGGTCTGCTTCGCGCCCACATGCCCTCACGGCGGCACGTTCGAATTCGTTCAGGTCGCGGTCCCCCGGATCGTTGCTGTCGAAAACGCCGCCCAGAACGCCGTCCAGCGGTCCGCCGCCATAGCCGGGGGAAGCGGCACAACCGCCCATAAGAAGGGTGCCGCTGACAAAGGCGGGAAAGATGATCTTGCGCATTCCGGAGTCTCCTTGATGGATTTTTCCGCATCTCGCGATGTTCGCGGCCGGAACCATACCAACTACGAAGCGACTAAGCGCTGGTTCCAGTCGAATAGCTCCAATTGGCGGAGCCTAGCCGAGATTGGCGTCGGCAATTGCCACGGCCAGCGCGTCTGCCGCGTCCGGCCCGGCAAGCTGCACACCGGGCAGCAGGACTTTCAGCATCGCCTGCACCTGCGACTTTTCAGCGCCGCCCGTGCCGACAACGGCTTTTTTCACCAGTCTTGCCGCATGTTCGCGAACCTCCAGCCCCGCCCCGCCGCAAGCGGCCAGCACTGCGCCGCGCGCCTGCGCCAGCTTGATGGTGGACTGCGCGTTCTTGTTGGCGAACACCTCTTCTGCCGCAGCACGATGCGGGCGATGGACCGCGATCGCCTCCGCAATGCCCGACTGCAACGTCGCCAGCCGCTGCGACATCGGCATTTTCGCCTGCGTGGCGATCTGCCCATTGGCGACGTGCGAAATGCGGCTGCCCTCCACGCGGATAACGCCCCAGCCGGTGCAGCTGAGCGAGGGATCAAGACCGAGAATCAGCACGGCGGTGCCTTATGGGGTTCGATACAGTCGCCATGCATGAATCCACCGCTCATGAAGAACCAGAGAAACAGAAGAATGACTATTGCAAAGGTGACAACCCACCCTCGCTTACTCATCCTTCGATCTTCTCCATCACTTCATCGGAGATGTCGTAGTTGCCCCACACGGTTTGCACGTCGTCGTCGTCGTCTAGCACGTCGATCAGCTTGAGCAGGGTGGAGGCGTTCTTCTCGTCCATGTCGACGGTGATATTCGGCTTCCACGCCAGTTTCACAGTTTCCGCTTCGCCCAGCGCTTTTTCCAGATCGCCTGCAACCTGGTGAAGATCGTCTGCGGCAGTCCAGATTTCGTGGCCGTCCTCGGTCGAGGTGATGTCCTCTGCCCCTGCCTCCATCGCGGCTTCCAGAACCTTGTCCTCGCTGCCGACATCGGCGGGATAGACAATATAGCCGAGCCGTTCGAACCCGTGCTGGACGGAACCCTCCGTACCCAGGTTGCCGCCGTGCTTGCTGAACGCGGTGCGCACGGCAGTGGCGGTGCGGTTGCGGTTGTCGGTCAGCGTTTCCACGATGATAGCGCTGCCGCCGGGGCCATAGCCTTCGTAGCGCACTTCCTCGTAATTCTCGTCATCACCGGCCGTCGCCTTGTCGATGGCGCGCTGGATATTGTCCTTGGGCATGGACTGTGCCTTGGCCGTGTTAACCGCAAGGCGCAGGCGCGGGTTCATGTCCGGGTCGGGCGTGCCCATCTTGGCCGCGACGGTGATCTCGCGCGAAAGCTTGGAGAAGAGGTTGGACCGCTTTTTGTCCTGTGCACCCTTGCGGTGCATGATGTTCTTGAATTTGGAATGGCCTGCCATGGTGGTTCTTTACGCTGGATGCTGAATCTGAAAACGGGGCCTAGCCCAGCACCGCCCATCCTTCAACATGGTGCTGCCGCTAAACGCGCACAGCCGTTCCGCTGGCGCACACCATCAGCATGGAGCCCTTGTCGCCGATCACCTCGTAATCGAGATCGATGCCGACCACTGCGTTGCCGCCCAGCTTCCCGCATTCGGCCTGTATTTCCATGATCGCCTGCTCGCGCGCCTCGCGCAAGATGCGCTCGTAGCTGGACGATCTCCCGCCCACGATGTCACGGATGTTGGCGAAGAAATCGCGGAACAGGTTGGCCCCGATGATTACCTCGCCGGTCACGATGCCGAGATAGTCCTGGATCGGACGCCCCTCCAACGTGTGCGTTGTGGTGACGGGGATGCCGCGCGCATCCTTGTATTCAGATGGCATGTGTCGCTCTCCAGCTGTTTGTGAGACTGGCTGTATTGCTAACACAACACAGCCAGTCTCACAAACAGGTCAGCCGTTCACCACGCTGCCACCGTTGGGATGCAGCACCTGACCCGTCATGTAGGAGCTATCTTCGCAGGCCAGGAACAGGAAGGCGGGCGCGACTTCGTTGGGTTCGCCCGCGCGGCCCATGGGGGTGTCTTCGCCCCAGTCGTCCATTTCCTCTTCCGGCATGCCGCCACAGGGGTTGAGCGGGGTCCAGATCGGACCGGGCGCGACCGCGTTTACCCGGATCCCATCATCGATCAGATTGCCGCTGAGCGAGCGGGTGAAAGCGGTAATAGCGCCCTTGGTGGCGGAGTAATCCAGCAGGATCGGCGCGCCCTTGTACATGGTGACGCTGGTGCAGTTCACGATCGTGGCACCCGGTTTCAGGTGCGGGCGCACGGCCTGCGCCAGGTAGAACATGGAGTAGATGTTGGACTGGAACGTGCGCTGCAACTGTTCGGGCGTGATATCGGTCACATCGTAATCGGGATGTTGCTCTCCCGCGATCTGGATGAGGCTGTCGATCTGACCGAAGCGATCCATTACGGCTTCGACAAGGCCCTGCGCATGCTTCTTGTCTCCAAGATCGCCGGCGGACAGTAATACTTCGGCACCTTCAGCCTCACACAACTCGCGCGTCTTGTTGGCGTCGTCATGCTCTTCCAGATAGGAGATTGCGATGTTCGCGCCCTCGCGAGCAAACAGCACGGCGGTGGCGCGACCGATGCCGCTGTCTCCGCCGGTAATGAGGGCCACCTTGCCCTTCATCCGGCCCGAGCCTGGGTAGCGGGGCTGCCATTCGGGCTTACGATCCAGCGCGCTCTCGTGGCCGGGCATTGCCGGTTCTTCGGCAATCGGCTCGATGAAGGTGGCGTCGTCGGTCTGGTCTGAGGTGTCGGTCATGATGATTGTCCTGCAAACTGGAGGGTTTGCATACTCAACGGACCGGTTGGAGACGGCGTTCCGCACGCCGTCCCCAATCAGGCTCAACCCATCCCGAGCGCGGACTTGTAGGTATCGAGGATCATTTCCTGCTCGCTGCGGTCGTTCGGCTCCATTTTCCGCAAGCGGACAATCTGGCGCATGATCTTGGGATCGTAGCCCACGGCCTTGGCCTCTGCGTAGACATCGCGGATATCGTCGGCGATGCCCTTCTTTTCCTCTTCGAGCCGCTCGATACGTTCGATCAGCAGGCGCAGGCGGTCGTCGGTGGCTTCGGCCATGGGAATAGTTGCTCCGGTAAGAATCTAAAGAATCGGTTGGCTGCGCTGGTTAGCGCAGGCCCACGCAGGCGCAAGCCGGTCTGTGGATCGATTTGTGCAAAGCTGGATCTAGCGAGGGTCGGCCCTGTTCTTCGCGACGCTGGCGGCCATCCGGTCAAGCTGTTCCTGCGTCGCCTCGGTCTGCCGGGTGGCCTTCCACTCGTCCATCGGCATCCCGTGGATCAGTTCGCGCGCCTGATCCTTGCTGCCGTCGTATCCAGCATCGCGAATCCAGTCCGCCAGGCAGTTCCGGCAAAAGCCCGAAAGTCCCATCAGGTCGATGTTCTGTGCATCGTGACGGTGGCGCAGGTGGCGCACCAGACGGCGAAAGGCGTCGGCGGCCACATCGTCGGGCAGCATCTCCAGCGGGTCTTGCTTATCGCTCATCTTATGTCCTTGTGTTGTAGCCTTCGCCTGTCATAGGCGTTGGCCATGGTAAAGCTCGATACAAGCAGACTTGATACGAACAGACTTGGCCCGCGTGGCCGCAAGGTCAAGATCCTCGCCACGACGGGGCCCGCATGCAGTGACATCGATACGCTGCGCCGCCTGTTCCAGGCCGGAGCCGATGCCTTCCGCGTGAACATGAGCCATGGCGAGCACGAGGTTCACGCCCAGACGATCCGGCATATCCGCCAGCTGGAGAAAGAATTCTATCGCCCCATCGCCATCCTTGCCGACCTGCAGGGGCCAAAGCTGCGCGTGGGCACGTTCAAGGATGGCCGCGCTACCATCCCGCATGGCGCAACCTTCAAGTTCGACCGGGTGGGCGAGCCCGGCGATGCGACGCGCGTGGAATTGCCGCATCCCGAAATCTTCCACGTGGTGGAAGAAGGCCAGCGACTGCTGGTGAACGACGGAAAGATCCGCCTGCGCGTGCAATCCGTCAGCAATGGCGAGATCACCTGCAAGGCCGAGGTTGGCGGCGTTATTTCCGACCGCAAGGGTGTGAACGTGCCCGATGCCGAGATCCCCATCCCCGCGCTGACCGACAAGGACCGCCGCGACCTTGCCTTTGCTATGGATCACGGCGCGGACTGGATAGGCCTTTCCTTCGTGCAGCGTCCGGACGATCTGGCCGAGGCGCGCAAGCTGATGAACGGACGCGGCGCCCTGTGCGCCAAGATCGAGAAACCGCAGGCCATCCGCCGCCTCGACGAGATCATCGAACTGGCCGACGGCATCATGGTGGCGCGCGGCGACCTGGGCGTGGAGCTGGAGCCGCAGGAAGTGCCGCCGCTACAGAAGAAGATCGTCAACAAGACGCGGCTGACCGGCAAACCGGTAATCGTAGCCACGCAGATGCTGGAATCGATGATCGAAAGCCCGGCCCCCACCCGTGCCGAGGTGTCCGACGTGGCCAATGCCGTTTACGATGGCGCGGATGCGGTAATGCTCAGCGCGGAAACCGCGGCAGGCGACTGGCCCGAGGAAGCCGTGCTGATGATGGATTCCATCGCCCGGCAGGTGGAGAAGGACGAGGGTTACAAACAGCGCGTTCGCATGCTGGATACCCCGCCCGACGCCACGCTGGCCGATGCGCTTTCCCATGCATGCATGACGATTGCCGATACGGTGAATATCAGTGCAATCGCGGTGTTCACCAGTTCCGGCAGCAGCGCGCGGCGCGTATCGCGTGAACGCCCCGCCGTGCCCGTCATGGTGCTGACCCCGTCCATGCAGGTGGCCCGACGCGTGTGCCTGTTGTGGGGCGGACATCCGGTGGCCACGAAGGACATCGGCAGTTTCGAAGAGATGATCGCCAAGGGCAAGCGCATGGCCCTGCGCCACGGCTTTGCCGGGGAAGGCGCGCGCATTGCCATGCTGGCTGGCGTCCCCTTCGGCCAGGCAGGGGCGACCAACCTGGTGCACGTGGTGAACGTGCAGGGTGACGAACTGGACAATTACGACGCCTGATTATGCCGCAGGCTGGGCCATCCTCTGCGAGTGAGAGCGGAGTTGACCGACATGGCTATTACGCTAACGCCCGGCGCGCAGAATTGGTTTTCGAAAGACAATGAACATGCAGAACGAATCCTGGTTTGACCGTCCGGACCAGACCGAATTGCGCGACAGGCTGCGAGCGGAGCGCAGGCACTGGCTGGTTACCGGTGCTGCCGGCTTCATCGGCTCCAACCTCGTAGAATCGCTTCTGAAGCTGGACCAGAAGGTCACAGGTCTCGACAATTTCGCCACCGGCCATGCCTACAACCTGAAGCATGTGGAAAGCTGCGTCGGCGACAAGTTCGGCAATTTCACGCTGATCGAGGGTGATATCCGCGAGTCCGGTACCTGCGTCACTGCAATGGAAGATGTGGACGTAGTTCTGCACCAGGCCGCACTGGGTTCGGTGCCGCGCTCCATCGAAGATCCGCGCACCAGCCACGATGTAAATGTCACCGGCTTCCTCAACATTCTCGACGCCGCGCGCCAGGCCGGGGTGCAAAGCTTTGTCTATGCGGCTTCCAGTTCCACCTATGGGGACGAGCCGCAGCTTCCCAAGATCGAGGACCGGATCGGCAATCCGCTTTCGCCCTATGCAGCCACCAAGCTGTTCGACGAGATTTACGCCGATATCTATCGCCGCACCTATGATTTCTCCTCGGTAGGCCTGCGCTATTTCAATGTTTTCGGCCCACGGCAGGATCCGCAGGGCGCCTACGCCGCAGTGATCCCCAAGTGGACGGACCTGATGATCGATGGGCAGCCGATCACCATCAACGGCGATGGGGAGACAAGCCGCGACTTCTGCTTCGTCGACAATGGCGTGCAAGCCAACCTGCGGGCAGGACTGGCGCAGCTTCGCGGCAGCAACGAGGTGGTGAATGTCGCCGTCGGCCAGCGCACCACGTTGAACGAACTGTTCGCGCAGATCCGTGACGAACTGGCCAAGTACCAGATCGTCTATGACAAGGATCCGGTCTACGGCGAATTCCGCAGGGGCGATGTGCGCCATTCGCTGGCATCGATAGACAAGGGGCGCGATCTGCTGGGCTATTCGCCCACCCACACCATCGTAACGGGCCTTGAAACCGCCATGCCGTGGTACGTGGAAGAACGCCGCCGCGTAATCGCGGAATACGAAGGCTAGCGCTCAGCCGCTAACGC
>CAJXTZ010000045.1 GCA_913061345.1 uncultured Erythrobacter sp. | reverse complement strand
TCTACACTATCCTCTTCGTCGGCAGCGTCAGATGTGTATAAGAGACAGGGATAGGCTGACAATCAAGATTCCAAGAGTTCTACGATCCAAGCAAAAGACTCCCAAATGCAACGGCGCGAAACCTCTCAACAGATTACACATATAAATCAATAGGTAATCTCTATTTTCATCTTTTGCGCGCTAGCGAATGAAAGACCTCTTTCTCCGGCATTCGTGCGATCGCAGGCGCAATTTCTCTTCGGGAAGCGCATCATGAGACCATCGAGATTGCGAGGTGCCGTCTCTCCGAGCTGTCACATCTGGCCCGATGTTGAGGGATCGGTCATCGAAGGAAAGGTGAAGTCTTCGACCCAATCTGCCGGTGTTTTGCGCGACCCCCGGCTGCGCGTGCCCCCCCTATGACAATGAGGGGCAACTCGCCGAGCGCTGTTAGCTCACGCAGGCTTCGAGAGCCTTGCGTGCGGTGTCGAGCGTAGAAACGCGAAGGCGAGCGAGAGGTTTGTCGCGAAATGTCTCAAGGGTATTGAGGTTGCTGTTTCGGCCCTTTTTACCTGCGGGGACCCAATCAGGGTTTAGATCGCTGATCCTTCCTTCGGCGAGCAAGCGTGTGAAGTATAGGAGCGGCGGACCCTTGCGCTTTTCGACCGCAATTTCATGACCGCAGTTGGTCCGGTATCGCAGCACGTATCTCGAATGCCCTTTGGGGTGGGTCTCGATGCTGGGATGGTTGATGAGGAAAGAGTGGAGTTCCGCTGTCTGACGTGCCAGCCCGTTCGTGTAATTCATCGCTATTCTCCTGAAATTGATTAGTTACTTCTTGGCTCCGAGACGCTTGAGAAGCGCTTCGATAATTTCGGCTGGTAGCGCTTCGCCGATATCGAAGCGGTTTCGGGCTTCCTCCGAGGTGAATCCGAGTATGGATACCAACTCATCGAGAGGGCCGAGATTGATTATGCTAGCGATCAAGAGGCCCCGGGTGATATTTTCCGGTCGACCACCGGATATCTGCAGCAAGATCCAGTGCGGCTCGATTGGCGAGATCTCAAAATCTTTGCGCGATTTCAGCCAGTCCACCGCGTCGAGAGTATGTAAGCTCACAAAGGCTGGCGACGCACTTCCTCGATCTTGAGATGTGCGAGTTGCGCTAGTTCGAATGATCTTATCCGGGCCGCAACGGTTGCGTAGTGTGCGGACCTCCAATCCTGAAAGAAGTGCCAGGTCGGTTACTGCGAGAGTGGATTCTGTTTCTCCGAAGAACGACGCCTCGACCGCCTCGATCAAGTTTAACCAAGCAAAGGCCAAATTGTAGATCTTCCGTACCTCGCCATAGGCGGCGCTCGTCATGTCAACGCCGCCTAGGGCTACGTCAGGCAGCGTGGACAAGAAATGCTCGAGAAAGTGCAGCGCATCGTTTCGCGCAAACTCAACGTCGGGTCGGTTAGCAATCGTAAGGGAGAGGAAACGGCCTTCGAGCATGGCGTGTAAAAGTCGAACTCGCTCGGCAATGGCGAAACGACGAAGATCTATCGAGGCTATCTCTTCATCCGAAAGCTCCTCATCGGCCAACCCAGTGACCTTCAGGCCGAGGAAGCTGTCTCTCACAACCTCTCCGAACGGTTCTGCAAGAGTGAAAAAGAGGTCATCTGACTTGAGCAGCAGGCAATTTCTCAAATTCGTTTCGGTGTCCGTGAGAGTGGGAATTTCCATGCTTCGCTCCTTTGTGATATCCTTATATCACTCTCATTCGAGCAGAAGTCAACAGAAAAGTGATATCTTTATATCACGCATCGTTTTGAGCCGTGCGAAGTCGGCAGGCAGGCGCGCGAAAAACCTGCGTCCTACCCTTCACCGCTCTCGACGAAGAGACAGTCCAACGTGTTTTGAGATGTGAGCTGGGCAATCCAGCCAGTTTTGAATTTCGATCCAAGCAAGTTGGAAACTGACTACTGCTAACTCATTGAAACCGTGTTCTAGGAGTCCAACGACTTATTGAGTCCCACACCAGGCGAGCGAGTTCAGCGCCCGATCCTGCTATTACCGTTAAGGCTCGCCTAGAGACAGGCTGTCTCCCGCATTCCCAGACCTTGCCCTCGCGAAAATCGTCCTGGGGCAGATGGTCCGCCGCGTAGGTTCCAGCGACCATTGGACTGATACCGACCCTCCGCGATCGTCTGGCGTGGAAGTGCAGACCGCTGGCTGTTCCAGAATTACAATATGTTAAGCGGTCGATCCGTCGAACTTCACTTAAGTTATCCCTGGGATGATTTTCTCACTTTTGCTGCAACTGTTTCCCAAGAGTGCCGTTGGTCCCGAGAGTAGTCCGTCTGTGGTCGGCAACATTGCCACGGCAAAACCTCGATCGAAGGCCGCGTCGCCCGACAGTTCGAGGCGCTGCCTTGAATGGCCGGCCTCCACAATCGAACGGCAATTCGAAAGGAAAAATTATGCGAGATGACAACGGTTTGCGAACGTCCGCTTCCCTTGCCGGGATAGGCCTGGCCCTTGGTGGCGCCGCCTTTGGCGCCTTCTTGCTCAATCGCCGTAAGGGGGGCTCCGACGATGCTCCCGCCTACACCCGCAAGTCGCCGCCCGGCGATCACGCCGCGATCGGACGCACCGTCACGATCCGCAAACCGCGCGCGGAACTTTACGCATACTGGCGGGACTTCAAGAATTTGCCGGATTTTATGGAAAACCTGGAGACGATCCGTTCGCACGATGAAACATCGACATGGGTCATCAAGGCCCCCGGTGGCACCACTGTCGATGTTGTGACGAAGGTGACCGATGATCGTGAAAACGAGCGGATCGCCTGGGCGTCCACCGACGATTCCGAGATCGCCACGAGTGGCCGGGTAGAGTTCGCAGATGCGCCTGGGGAACGCGGTACGCGGGTTTCGCTCATTATGTCCTACGACCCCCCTGGCGGCACCGCGGGACGTGCGCTGGCAAAGCTGTTTCTTCGCGAACCGGAGGTTCAGGCGCGACACGATCTCAAGCGTTTCAAGGCGCTAATGGAGACAGGCGAAATATCCACCTCGGCCCATCGCAAGGATCAGACCCGCGAAGCCAAGCAGCAGGAGAACAGATAATGAAAGCGCTAACCTGGCACGGCACGCATGACGTCCGCATCGATACTGTGGACGATCCGGAGATCATCAACTCCCGTGATGCCATCATCAAGATTACCTCCACCGCCATTTGTGGCAGCGACCTCCACCTTTACGACGGCGTCATCCCCGGCGTCTTGCCGGGCGACGTCCTGGGGCATGAATTCATGGGCGAGGTCGTGGAAATCGGCAAGGACAGCGCGCTGAAAAAGGGGCAACGTGTAGTCGTCCCGTTCACGATCAGCTGCGGCGGCTGTTTCCACTGTAATATCAAGCAATACTCGGCCTGCGAAAATGCCAACCCGGCCGAGAAGCAGGACATGTCCGCCACGCTCTACGGCCATCCGATGGGGGCGCTGTTCGGCTATTCGCACCTGACGGGCGGCTATTCGGGCGGACAGGCCGAATATGTGCGCGTGCCTTATTCGGATGTCGGGCCCATAGTCATCCCCGATCACCTGGAGGACGACAAGGTGCTGTTTCTTTCGGATATCCTGCCCACAGGCTGGATGGGGGCGGAAAATGCCGAGATACAGCCTGATGATACGGTAGCGGTCTGGGGATGCGGGCCGGTGGGTCTGTTCGCCATCCAGTCTGCAATCGTAATGGGCGCGAGCAAGGTGATTGCCATCGATCACTATCCCAACCGTTTGAAACTGGCCGAGCAGATGGGCGCCGAAACCATCGACTTTCGCAAGACCAACGTGCGCGAAGCACTGATGGAAATGTCGGGCGGGATCGGCGTGGACGCCGTGATCGATGCCGTGGGCATGGAAGCGCACGGCTTCGCCATCGACAATATGCTCGATATCGCCAAGCAGAAGGTCGGCATTGGCGCAGACAGGGCGAAGGCGCTGAAACAGGCGATCCTCGCCGTGCGACCCGGCGGCCGCGTGTCGATACCCGGTGTCTATGGGGGTATGACCGACAAATTCCCCCTCGGCGCGCTGATGGAAAAGGGATTGCAGGTGCGTAGCGGGCAAACCCACGTCCAACGCTATACCAAGGACCTGCTCGAAAAAATCGAGGAAGGCACGCTCGATACGACCTTCATGATTTCGCATCGCCTCCCGCTGGAGGATGCACCGCGCGGCTACAAATGCTTCCGCGAAGAACAGAACGAATGGACCAAGGTCGTCCTCAAGCCAGATATGGAGATTGCTCGATGAGCAAGAACAAAGTGGACAAGCTGAGCGGTTTCACAGTCGTAACGGGTGCCAGCAGCGGAATCGGTCTCGAACTCGCCAAATTGGCCGCGAAGGATGGCTGCGACCTGCTGCTGGTCGCAGACCGGGACCTGTCGGAAGCCGAGACTGAAATTCGCCAGTGCGGCGCGGCTTCAGTCGAAACCCTCAAATGCGACCTGGCAACGCGGGAGGGGGTCGACGAGCTTGTGACCAAGATCGGAACCCGACCGGTCGACAATCTCATCGCCAATGCCGGTACGGCCGAAGGCGGTGCGTTTCTCGATCAGGAATGGAACCAGATCGCTCACACGATCCATACCAATATCACGGGTACGGTGTCCCTCATCTACCGCGTGGGTCGCACCATGCGAGAGCGCAACATGGGACGCATCCTTGTAACCGGTTCGATCGTGGGCGACATGCCCGGACCTTACAATCTCATCTATAATTCGACGAAGGCGTTCATCGACGATTTTTGTGTGGGTCTGGCAACCGAGTTGAAGGAAACCGATGTCGTCGTAAGCTGCCTCTTGCCGGGCGTGACGGACACCGAATTTTTTAAAAATGCTGACATGGAAGACGACACGATGGTCGGCAAAACCGACCAGAAGGCCGATCCGGCCAAGGTTGCAAAGGATGGTTACGAAGCCTTGCTGAAAGGGGAAACAAAGGAAGTCAGCGGTCTGATGAACAAGGTCCAATATTTCTTTGCGGATATTCTGCCGGCCGGAGTGGTGTCGAAAATGCACGAACGCATGGCAAAGCCGCAATCGCAGGACTCCTGACGACGCATTAATGCCGAGCAAGAACTCATCATGGGATTCGCTGGAGGAGGCGCGTGCTCGCGTCTCCTCTTTTTCCTTGGTGTCCAGGGCAGACTGGCAGAAACGCACCACCCGGCTGGTAGTGTTGTGCGGGAATTACCGCCCCACGGCGATGTAGGTGAAACCGTGGCGCTCCACATCGCTGCGGCTGTAAAGGTTGCGCAGGTCCACCAGCAAGGGCTTGCTGAGCAGACCCTTTACCCGTTCGAGATCGAGTGCCCGGAAAGTGTCCCATTCGGTCACGATGACGGCAGCATCCGCGCCTTCCATCGCTTCGTACGGTCCGTCACAATAGGTAACCTTGTCCAGCACCTTTTTCGCCTGGCCCATGCCTTCGGGATCAAATGCCTTCACCGCGATCCCTGCGTCCTGCAATGCTTGCACCACGCTGATGGCCGGGCTGTCGCGCATGTCATCGGTATTGGCCTTGAACGTCAATCCCAGCACCGCAACAGTTCTGCCGTGCAGATCACCGCCGCCCAGCGCATTGATCACCTTGCGGCCCATGCCACGCTTGCGGTTGTCGTTACTGGCAACCACGCTTTCCACGATGCGGAGCGGGCTTTCGTAGTCCTGTCCGGTTTTCAGCAGTGCGAGCGTATCCTTCGGGAAGCAACTGCCGCCATACCCCGGCCCCGGCATCAGGAAGCGATTGCCAATGCGGCTGTCCAGCCCGATGCCCTTCGCCACGTCGCGCACATCCGCGCCCACCTTTTCGCATAGATCGGCGATTTCGTTGATGAAGCCGATCTTCGTAGCGAGGAAGGCATTGCCCGCATACTTCGTCAGTTCGGCGGCCCGTCGGCTCATTACCACCAGTGGCGACTCGTTGCGGGTGAGCGGGCGATAGATTTCCTGCAGCACATTTTCCGCGTGCTCGTCATTCACACCGATCACCACGCGATCGGGCCGTTTGAAATCGTCGATCGCTGCGCCTTCGCGCAAAAATTCAGGATTGGAAGCAACCGAGAATTCCAGCTCCGGTGCTTCCTCGCGAATGATGCGCTCCACCTCGTCACCGGTCCCCACAGGCACGGTGGATTTATCGATCACTACCACGCCTCTGGGAAGGATCGGCGCCATCTCGCGCGCCGCTGCATAGACGTAGGAAAGGTCCGCATGGCCATCGCCGCGGCGGCTTGGGGTTCCCACCGCGATGAACACAGCGTCGGTGCCCGGTAGCGCTTGCTGCAGGTCCAGCGTGAACGAAAGTCGCCCCGCTTCCACGTTCTTGGCCACCAGTTCGTCCAGACCGGGTTCGAAAATGGGGATCTCGCCATTCAGCAAGGCGTCTATCTTCGACTGATCCTTGTCGACGCAGATCACATCATGGCCAAAATCGGCAAAGCAGGCGCCCGAAACAAGACCCACATAGCCTGTACCAATCATCACAATACGCATTGAAAACCCCCAAAATTCATGGTCAGTAGTCGCGCGGCTCATGACGCGCGAAAGTCAGACGTTCGTTAATCTGTCTTGTTCACCCGCGCCCGCGATAGGATGCAACGCCCTGATCGGGCAGCCACAATTCTTCGGGCGGTGCGCCGCTTTGCCAGAAAACGTCGATCGGTATTCCGCCGCGCGGATACCAGTAGCCGCCGATGCGCAGCCAGCGCGGCTCCATTTCCTCAAACAGACGCTGCCCAATGCCAACGGTTACATCTTCGTGAAAACCATCGTGGTTACGGAAAGCGCCAAGAAACAGCTTCAGGCTCTTGCTCTCCACGATCGTTTCGCCGGGAGCATAGTCGATCACAAGGTGCGCAAAGTCCGGCTGGCCGGTCACAGGGCACAGCGAGGTGAATTCCGGCGCGGCAAAGCGCACCAGGTAGAGTGTCCCCCGCCTAGGGTTGGGGACGTAATCGAGCACGGCTTTTTCCGGCGTCGCGGGCAGCGCGCTGGTCTTGCCGAGATGAAGCGGCTTTGCCGAATTGTCTGTGTCGCTCATGGCGGGCCAAATGGCGTGACTTGGGCCCGAGTGCAAGCGTGCTCACCATTTACGTAAGCTGCGCCGCAGGTTAGGCTAGCTGCATGAATTCCGTGACTTCGCTCGACACCACCCGATCGCTTGCAGGGGAGCTGGGCGCGGAGGGTCTGGTGATACTGGATGCCTCGGCCCATCTCCCCATGACGGGGCGCGATGCCTTTGCGGAATACGAAAGCGCACATATCCCTGGCGCGCGCTTTCTCGATTTGAAGAACCTTGTCGATCCAGACGGCGACCTCATGTCCGCCCTGCCCACCCGCACTCAGTTCAACGCCCATATGGGACGGCTAGGCCTGCGAGAGACAGACCGCCTCGTTCTCTACGACAACAGCGATATGCGCACCTCGGCCCGCGCCTGGTTTATCTGTCTGTTGTACGGTGTAGAGAATGTTGCGATCCTCGATGGCGGAATGCAGAAGTGGATGGCCGAAGGGCGGCCTGTAGAAGATGGCCGCGCGCAGTTCGGATCGTCCACCTTTACTTCCACCGGCGGCAGAGGGCAGCTGCGCGACAAGGGCGATGTGCGCGCCAATCTACAGACACAGACCGAACAGCTCGTCGATGCCCGTGACAATCCGCGCTTCACCGGCAAGGAGCCCGATTTTCGGCCCGAAGTGGCAGACGGCCATATACCAGGTTCGTACAATGTGCCTTTCGACCAAGTTCTGGAAGCAGATGGCACGTTCAAGGACGAGGCCGGGCTGCGCGCCGAATTTGCCAAGGCGGGCGTCGATCTTGACCAACCGATCATTGCCAGTTGCGGCAGCGGGGTTACGGCCTCGGTACTGCTGTTTGCGCTGGATATCCTCGGCAAGAACGACACCGCCTTGTACGATGGCAGCTGGAGCGATTGGGGAACCGATCCGGACACGCCGAAGGAGACCGGGGCCGGCGCCGGTTCCGGCACGGGGGAAAGCCGCGAATGAGCAGCAACGATCATAAGCCTGCCACCCGTCTGGTCGAGGTGGGTCGCAAGCGCGAATGGACCAGCGTACCCGGCAGCAAGGGCCGGGTCGTAAGCCCGCCAGTCTGGCGCGCCAGCACGCATCTTTATGAAGATTGCGAAGACCTGGCGGGAGGCCGCCCGAACGAGGATGGTCATTTCTACTACGGTCGCCGCGGCGGACCTACGCAATGGGCGCTGGCCGATGCCTTGACCGAACTCGAACCGGGGGCCGAGGGAACCGAACTGTTCCCCAGCGGGGTTGCCGCTATCGCCTGCACGCTGATGGCGCTGCTGCGTCCGGGCGATGAACTGCTGGTGACGGATAATGTCTATGAGCCGACGCGCAATATCGCGCTATCGATGCTCAAGCAGTTCGGCATCACCGCGCGCCCGTTCGATCCGCTCCAGCCGGATAGTCTGGAAGACTTGATCAACGACAAGACCAAGGCGGTCATGCTGGAAAGTCCCGGCAGTCTGACGCTGGAAGTGTGCGACATTCCCAAGCTCGCGGCGATGGCCCGCCAGCACGGGATCTTGTCCATTCTCGATAACACATGGGCCACCCCGCTCGGCTTTCCCGCACTAAAACACGGCTGCGACGTTTCGGTGATGAGCCTCACCAAGCATGTGGGTGGGCATTCCGACGTGATGATGGGAAGCGCCACTGCCGCAAAGCCCGTTATCAACCGCATCCGGCGGCAGGCGCAATTCATGGGTCAGGTCGTCTCGCCCGACGATGCTGCTCTCGCCTTGCGCGGGCTGCGCACCATGCAGGTGCGGTTGCACCAATCGACCGGCACGGCGATCGAGGTAGCCGAGTGGCTCTCCGCCCAATCGGCTATTTCCGCAGTCCTATGCCCCATGCTGCCCGGCGTGCCGGGACACGATCTCTGGCAGCGAGACTTCTCCGGCGGCTGCGGCCTCTTTAGCTTCGTGTTGGCGAAGGGCGCGGATGTCGCTGCCCGCACACGCCTGATCGATGCTCTCGAACTGTTCGGCATCGGCTTTAGCTGGGGCGGCTTCGAAAGTCTCGCCATCCCGTTCGACCCGGCCCCCGTTCATACGCTGCGACCATGGCCGCCGGGTATTGACGAGGGCAGCGGACTTGGCGTGCGCCTATCGATAGGGCTAGAAGATGCAGGCGACCTGATCGGCGATCTCGCCGGGGGTCTGGACGCAATGGGAAGCTGATGAGCACGACTGCGACACTGCCCGTTTCCGCTACTGTGGCAGATCCGACCTCCACCGAGGAGATAAACCCCGACGCGGTGCCGCTGCGCGACCCAAACACGGGCGAACCATTGATCGATCCTGAAACGGGAGAGCAACTGATGGGCGTTCCCGCCCCGCAGGAAGCTGTGCCCATCATGGACCCTGTAACCGGCGAACCGATCCTCGACCCTGAAACGGGCGAGCCTTTGCTGGCTATTCCCGATCCACAGCCCACAATCGAACCAGAAGCGGTCACGGCGATAACCACGTCGGACGATCTGCGCGATGCAGTAACCGAGCGCAGCGAAACCGTAGGTGGTATCGTGGACACCCTCGATTCCGCAGCCGTGAGAATCGGTTCGATCAGTTTCTCGCTCTGGGATGCCGTCGTTCTGATGTTCGTCATCGCGTTGGTCATCTTTATTGCCTGGGCGATAACGCGGCTTAGCCGATTTGCACTTCGTCGCATCACCAAGCTTGACAGTTCGCAGCGGCTGCTGACCGAGAAAATCTCCACCATCGTGATCTGGGCGATGGCCTTCCTGATCGGGATAGACCTGCTGGGTATCGACCTGACGGCGCTGGCGGTGTTCTCCGGAGCCTTCGGTCTCGCCATCGGTTTCGGCCTGCAGAAGACCTTCGGTAACCTGATCGCGGGGATTATCCTGCTGATGGATAAGTCGATCAAACCGGGTGACGTGATTTCCGTCGCAGATTCAGCCGGTAACGAGGGTTTCGGCCAAATCCGCAAGATCGGCATCCGTGCTATCTCGGTAGTAACGCGGGACCAGACCGAATATCTCATTCCTAACGAGAACCTGATGATCAACCAGGTGGTCAACTGGTCCTACAGTTCGCGCGACGTGCGGGTGAAAGCACCCGTGGGCGTATCCTACGACAGCGATCTCGAACTTGTAGAAAAGCTGCTCTACAAGGCAGTGGAAGAGACCCCGCGCATCCTCAACGCTCCCAAGGCGCGCGTGAATATCATGGCTTTCGGCAACAGTTCGGTCGATTTCGAATTGCGCTTCTGGATCAGCGACCCCGAAGGCGGCCTCGCCAACATTCGCTCGGATGTCTACAAGCGCATCTGGCAGTTGTTCAAAGAGAACGATATCGAAATTCCTTTCCCGCAGAACGACATTAACTTGCGCCGAAACGAACCTTTTGAGCAGCTTGTCGCAGCTATCGGTCAGCGGTTGGAAAACAATTCCACCAAAAGCTGATCCCGTCCGACGAGTGTTTCATTCCCGTAAAACACCATGTTAGGCCCTCTGCAAAAGACGAGGGTCATGACGCAATATCTGAGTATTATAACCGCCTATGGCGCGGTCGCCATTCTGGCGTGGCTGGCCGCGCTGCTATACCCGCGGCTGATCCCGGCGTCGGCAATCTCTGGCAGAGCAAAGCGCTCGCACCGGATTGCCGCTTTTGGCGGGGCCTGTCTTGCCGCGTTTGCGCTAGAATATGCTCGCCGGTCCAGCCTCCTGTTCGACAATGCCAGCACTCTTCTCGACGCATCCAACCAACTGATCGTATTCCTGCCCTTCCTTGCCTACATTGCCCTCTTCGGAGGCCGGGGCGCTGCGCTTATCCCGCAGACAAACCTGCTGCGGTCGCTTGCGATTGGAGTCTGTCTGGCGATACTTGCCCTTGCAGCATTCGTTTCGTCCGCCAGCCTGAGTGCCGAACTGCCTGCACTGGCACGGTCGCTTCTCCAGGCCGAAATCGCAGTAGTCATGCTGAAAACCATGCTTCAAGGCCTTGCCGTGGCCGCGTTTTTGGCACTCGTTGCAGATGGCTGGTCAATCAGGGTCGCGTTGGCGCTGGCAGCCCTGGCTATCGCGATCATGCACGTGCCGATCCTCTTCGAAAGTGGTTTCTCGGTAAAATGGATGGGTACATTGCTGTTGAATCTCGCGATCGGACTTGGCCTGCTATCCGCCGTTCTGGCCACGCGCAACATCGTCTGGTTTTTGCCAGTATATGCCATGATGACACTGGCCCAAACCCACCTCGACTAAAGCTGACCTAGGGCACCGCCAAAGCTTTCTCACTGGCAAGCCTTCGGTGCGTCGCGCATTTTGAGGCTCATGAAAAAAGGCACGATTTATCTGGTGGGCGCAGGCCCGGGCGATCCCGATTTGCTTACGCTGCGCGCAGCGCGGCTGATCGAAGACGCGAAGCTCATCGTCCATGATGGGTTGGTTGACGGGGCGGTCCTTGCCATGGCGCGCAAGGATGCAACGCTTGTGTCGGTGGCCAAGACACGCTCGAAACACACGCTGCCGCAGGATGATATCAACGCGCTGCTGGTGCGCGAAGCGCTGGCGGGCCGCGATGTCGTGCGGTTGAAAGGTGGCGATCCGTTCGTGTTCGGCCGCGGCGGCGAAGAGATGGAGGCGGCCCAGGCCGCAGGCGTACGGGTGGAAGTGGTGCCCGGCATCAGCGCCGCCAATGGCGCGGCTGCGGCCAGCGGAATTGCCCTGACCCACCGCGAGGATGCCAGCATCGTCAGCTTCGTGGCGGGCCAGTGCAAGGGATTGTCGGACCAGGACTGGGCCGGTCTTGCCGGCAAGGGGCGCACGCTGGTAATCTACATGGGCGTCAAAACCTCAGGCCGAATCGCCGAAAAGCTGATGGAAGACGGGCTCGCGCCCGACATGCCCGTCGCCGTGATCGAAAAGGCCTGCCGGGAAGACATGCGCGTGCTGCGCGGTCCACTGGCGGGGCTGCCCGATCTTGTCGAACGTGAAACGGTGCGAAGCCCGGCCCTGATCGTGATCGGCCATGTCACCGCACGCGGCGATGCTGCGCTTGTCCAAATCGCCCAAGAAACCGCTGGGGAAACTGCAACGTGAAAATCCTGACAGGAAACGATCTGAAATCCGGCGCAGTCGTGTGGTGGGATGGCAGGGGTTGGTCAATCCATATCACCGACGCCATCGACGCTGGCGAAGATGCCGAAAGCATCATCGCCGCCGAAGACGCAGCGCGCCGCGTGAATGCGGCCTACGCCATCGAAGCCGAGCAGACCGAAGACGGTCCACGTCCGGCGCATATCAAGGACCGGGTGCGCGCGCTCGGCCCCACCATTCGCCCCGATCTCGCCGTTCCTGCGGCAGACAAGATGGGCTGGGACTGGGTAATCTGACATGTATCAATACGATCAATACGACCAGGCAATGGTCGATGCCCGCGTAGAGGAATTTCGCGACCAGTGCCGCCGACGCCTCGAAGGCAAGTTGACCGAGGACCAGTTCAAGCCGCTGCGGCTACAGAACGGTCTTTACCTGCAATTGCATGCCTACATGCTGCGGGTTGCCGTTCCCTATGGCACGTTAAGCGGCACGCAGATGCACGCATTGGCGGATATCGCGGACAAGTACGATCGCGGCTATGGCCATTTCACCACGCGGCAGAACATCCAGTACAACTGGATCAAGCTGGAAGATTGCGGCGACATCCTGGCCGATCTAGCCAAGGTCGAGATGCACGCCATCCAGACCAGCGGCAATTGCATTCGCAACATCAGTTCGGACCAGTATGCCGGTGCCGCCGCGGATGAGGTGGTCGACCCGCGCCCCTATGCCGAACTGCTGCGCCAGTGGTCCAGCTTCCATCCGGAATTTGCTCACCTGCCGCGCAAGTTCAAGATTTGCGTCATCGCGTCCGAGAAAGATCGCGCGGCCATGCGCTTGCACGATATCGGCATCAATATCGTCAAGAACGACGAGGGTGCGCCGGGCGCTGCTTTCTACGTCGGTGGCGGTATGGGGCGCACGCCCATGATCGCCCCGCTGATCCGCGAGTTCGTTCCGCTGGACCAGATGGTGACCTATTGCGAGGCAGCCTTGCGCGTTTACAACCGGCACGGTCGCCGCGACAACAAGTACAAGGCACGTATCAAGATCCTCGTGCATGAAATGGGCGCGGAGGAATACACACGCCAGGTGGAGGAAGAATTCGCCCACCTGCTGAATCAGGGCATCGAACCGCCCACTGCCGAACTGGACCGTATTCGCAGTTTCTTTCAGCCGCCCGAATTCGGCACTGGCCTACCTGAGAAGGCGGACCGTTCGGACCCCGATTTCGCCCTGTGGATCGATCGCAACTGCTCGCCGCACAAGGTGGCAGGCTACGTCTCGGCAGCCATCAGCCTGAAGCCCGTCGGCGGTATCCCCGGAGATGCCTCGGCTGAGCAGATGCACATGATGGCGGACCTGGCCAAGGAATACAGTTTCGACGAATGCCGCGTGACCCATGCGCAGAACATCGTTCTGCCGCATGTCGAAATCGGTCGCTTGTACGAACTGTGGCAGAAGCTGGACGACTCAGGGCTTGGCACCGCCAATCTCGACAATATCGGCGATATCATCGCCTGTCCCGGCCTTGATTATTGCAGCCTTGCCAACGCGCGTTCGATCCCGGTTTCGCAGAAAATCTCCGAACGCTTTGCCGCCAACGGCAAAGGAGAACTGCTGGGCGAGCTGAAGCTGAAGATCTCCGGCTGCATAAATGCCTGTGGGCACCACCATGCAGGTCACATCGGTATCCTCGGCGTGGATCGCAAAGGCGTGGAAAATTATCAGCTGCTGCTGGGCGGAAGCGAGGCGGAAGACGTCTCGCTGGCCAAGATTACCGGCCCCGGCTTCAACGAGGATGGCATTGTCGACGCGGTGGAAACCGTGGCCGACCTCTATCTGGAGCGCCGCGAGGACGGGGAACGCTTCCTCGATACCTATCGTCGGCTCGGCATGGATCCATTCAAGGAGGCGCTTTATGGCTGATCGCAACACTGTGGACCTTGGCACGGGGTACGACGACGTGCAGCTGCGCTTCCGCAGCGACGAACAGGCTGGCATTGCAGCGGTAACGGTGGATTCCTTTCTCGACCAGCCGGACGCCGAAGCCGTGCGAGTGGAACCCGGCGACGATGCGCGAGACCTGTTGCCGCATCTTTCGCGCCTACGCCTTGTGGAGGTAAACTTCCCCAGCTTCGGCGATGGCCGCGGTTATTCTGCCGCGCGTTTGCTTCGCGAGCATGGCTATACCGGCGAGTTGCGCGCCGTGGGCGATGTGCTGGTTGACCAACTGCGCTTCATGCGCCGTTGCGGTTTCGATGCCTTCGCGCCCGATGCGCCGCTCAACGAGGCCGACGCCGCCGCCGCACTGGAACGGTTCGACCATGTCTACCAGCCCGCCGCAGACGAGGCGGTGCCGATCTGGAGCCTGCGACATGGGTGAAGCTGCCCGCAGGATAGACAGGATCGATACCGCTCCGGCCTTCACGCAGGCCGATGCCGACGCGTTGAACGCGCGCTTCGAAGGCGTGCCTGCACCGCAAATGCTGAGGGAACTGCTGGCCGAAGAAAGCCTGGGGCGCATCGGCGTGGTGTCAAGCTTCGGTACCGAGGCCATCGTACTGCTGCATCTTGTGGCGCAGGCCAACAAGCAGGTGCCGATTATTTTCGTCGATACACTAAAGATGTTCGAGGAAACGCTCTCTTATCGCGAGCAGGTGATTGACTTCCTGGGCTTCACCAACGCCAGCGTGGTGCAGCCCGATCCCGCAGCACTTCAAGCAAAAGACGAGACCGGCATGCGCTGGTCCTACGATCCCGACGGATGCTGTGAGATTCGCAAGGTGGAACCTATGCGCCGGGCCAAGCAATCGCTGGACAGCTGGATATCGGGCCGCAAGGCCTTTCAGTCTCACACGCGCCAGAACCTGCCCCGGTTCGAAGTGGAAGATGGCCGCATGAAGGTGAATCCACTGGGTGACTGGACGAAAGCCGACCTCGATGCCTATTTCGAGGAGCACGACTTGCCGCGTCATCCTCTCGAGGCGCTGGGCTACCCTTCCGTGGGCTGTTCCCCCTGCACCAGCACGGTGCTGCCGGGCGAAGATGCACGCGCCGGACGCTGGCGCGGCTGGGACAAGACCGAATGCGGCATCCATTCCCCCAATGTTCCCAAGGGTGATGATGGCGAACTGCCGCCGGGCTACGAACCCTTCCTGTAGCTGGTGACGCTCAGGCCCTAAAAAAGTTATACCAGAAGGCAGCGCGCGATAATAACGCGCAAGGTCAGAACCAGCCGTTTCGTTCGTACCATTGCGCGGTTTCTGCAAGACCGTGTCGTGTCTCGATCCCTGGTTCCCACAGGTCTGGAGGCACGGCGCGATCCGTGGCGCTGGTCCAGTCCGGATGCGACATATAGCGGGCGCGGTCCGGCGTCAGTTTTGCCCCCTTCCGGCGTATAGCGCGGTCTATCCGCGCCGCGCCAAACAGCAGCGCGCGCGGCACATTTGGCGACCACACGCGCTTCCCCACCGCCGCGCCTATGGCCTGTGCCAATTCGGAATGTTTCCAGCCCCCATCGCGGCCATCGTCAGGCTCGAATATACGTGCAAAGCTGTCTGTACCGGCGTCGGTAAGCAACAGTAACAGGCGGGCCAGATCGTTCACGTGGATGATCGACGCCCGGCCCCGGGGAGGCATGGGAACGATGCCCCAGCGCGCGGCCTTGAACAGTTCGAACATCTCTGTGTCGCGCGGGCCGTAAGCCGCGGGCGGACGCACAATCGTCCAGTCGAGGCCGCTGGTCTGCACAACTTCTTCGCCAAGGCGCTTGGAATGGCCGTAATGGGACAAGCCGGGCTCTCGCGCTGCAAGCGATGAGACATGGATAAACCGCGAAACGCCGGCTTCCCGCGCCGCATCTATCGCAGCACCGGTGCCAGCCACGTTCCCGGCATGAAAACCTGCTGTGTCGGAAGCGTTAACGACGCCGGCAATGTGGATGACGGCACGCGCCCCTCTCGCAAGATCGCGAAGGGCATCATGCGTGGCAAGGTTGCCTCGCACCCAGGTGACGCCCTGGCGGCTGTCCTGCTGGCGCCGGGTCAGCGCCTTTACCGCCGCATTCTGCTCGCCAGCTGCATCAAGAACGGCCTGGCCGACAAAGCCGGTGCCGCCTGTGACAGCCAGCGTCATAGAAGTACCAGATGATCCCTGTGGATCACCGCCGAACGCGGTGTATGGCCGAGGATCTCTTCGTGCTCCTCGCTGGAATGGCCCTGGATCGCAACAACGTCGGACCAGTCATATTCGACTACGCCCTTGGCGATCATTCGTCGGCTTTCGTCGTAGACCGGCAGAATATCGCCGCGCTCGAACTCGCCTTCGACCTTGATAATGCCCGTGGCCAGCACGCTCTTGCCGTTCTGCAAGGCCTCCACACAGCCATCGTCCACGGTAAGCGCACCGTTGAAGCGCATGCGGCCCCCGATCCACGCCCTGCGGCCCGTATCTTCGCGCTTGGGCAGGAACAGCGTGCCCGTTTGCCCGGCCAGCGCGCGGGCCATCGGCATTTCGTGCTGGCCGTCGATTATGGCGAGTGCAATCCCCGCGCGTTCGGCAATTTCCGCCGCCAGCAATTTTGCCGTCATGCCGCCAGACCCCAGGCCCGATCCGGACCCGCCATCGGCCATGGCATGAATTTCGTCGGTAACGCCGCGAACCTCGTCCAGCCGTTCTGCCTCGGGATGGTCGGGGTGACGGTCGTAGAGGCCATCGACGTCGGTCAGCAGAATTACGCCGTCGGCATCGCAGGCCTGCGCCACGCGGGCGGCCAGCCTGTCGTTGTCGCCAAAGCGAATTTCGCCTGTCGCAATGGTATCATTCTCGTTCACAACCGGCACGACGCCCGATTTCAGCAAGCGGCGAAGCGTGGCGGAGATGTTCAGGTAGCGGCGGCGATGCTCGAAATCGTCAAGCGTTAGCAGCAATTGTGCGGCCACCAGATGCCGCTCGGTAAGAAGGTTGGACCATGTCGTGGCGAGCGATATCTGGCCGACCGAAGCGGACGCCTGCGCCTCTGCCAGCGTACGCCTGCCGCCGTGCGTGAAGTTCAGTTGCTTGCCACCGATTGCAATCGCGCCGGAGCTGACGACCACCACTTCCTGGCCGCGCTCCTGCGCGCTTACGATTTCGCTGACAATGGTACGCAGCCATTCGACGCGCACCTGCCCTGCGGCATCGACCAGCAAGGCGCTGCCGATCTTGATGACAAGACGGCGGCATATTTCGGGATCGCGAAAGTCTTCGAGTGTTTCAATAGGCATGGGCGCCAGATAGGGCCTGTCGGGCCCGGATGCCAGATCAGATTGGCGTCCAGGGTTTTTCCTCTGGAGAATCAGCATCATCCGATGGCAGCGTTCCCGGCTGCTCGGTCGCAGTGCGGTCGGGAAGGTAGGATAGCACCGCATCGAGCAGTTTGTTGATACCATCGCCCGTGGCACCGGATACCGGGAAAACCTTGCTGGCGCCTGCCGCGATCAGTTCATCGCCGAAGCCTGCCGCCAGTTCGGCATCGGCCAGATCCACCTTGTTCAGGGCCACAAGGCGCGGCTTGTCCTCAAGGCCCGCGCCATAAGCCTCCAGTTCCTGCTCCACGATCCGCATCGCAGACGGCGGGTCGTCATGACTGATGTCGATCAGGTGGACGAGCACGCGGCAGCGTTCGATGTGGCCCAGGAACCTGTCACCGATACCCGCGCCATCTGCCGCGCCCTCGATCAGGCCGGGGATATCCGCCAGCACAAATTCGCGACCCTTGTGACGTACGACGCCCAGTTTGGGGACGAGCGTGGTGAAGGCATAATCGCCCACCTTCGCCTGCGCATTGGAAACGGCATTGATGAAGGTGGATTTCCCCGCATTGGGCAAACCTACGAGGCCAACGTCGGCCAGCAGCTTCAACCGCAGCCAGACCCACATTTCCTGACCGGCCTCGCCGGGCTGATGCTGGCGGGGCGCGCGATTGGTGCTGCTTTTATAGCTGGCGTTCCCGCGACCGCCCATGCCCCCCTCCAACAGGACGACACGCTGGCCTTCCTCGGTAAAGTCGACGAGCACGGTTTCCTTGTCCTCGTCCAGCACCTGGGTACCAATAGGGACTTCAATCACCAGATCGTCGGCGCCTGCACCGGTGCGATCGCGGCCCATGCCGTGATTGCCGCGCTTGGCCTTGAAATGCTGATTGTAGCGGAAGTCTATCAGAGTGTTGAGGCCGGGCACGGCTCGTAAGATGATATCACCACCCTTGCCGCCCTTACCGCCATCGGGGCCGCCATATTCGATATACTTCTCGCGCCGAAAGCTGACTGCGCCGGGGCCGCCCGCGCCTGATTTCAGATAGATCTTGGCCTGGTCTAGGAAATGCATGAAGCGCCCTTATGCGCTTTTGCGCAATCGCGCCAGTTACTCGGCAATCTGGGGTAAGTAACCCCGAACGTGAGCAGAGAGCCAGAACTGGTGGAGCCGAGCGGAATCGAACCGCTGACCTCGTCATTGCGAACGACGCGCTCTCCCAACTGAGCTACGGCCCCGTTCCAGTGTCGTTGGCCTGCCCGCGCCACGCAGCGCAGCCAGGCCAGCAACTTTCTAGCGAGAGATCGACAGGTACGCAAAGGGGTAATCCACCCCTCGCCGGTCAATCCTGCGCATCGTTCGGCAAGGGTTGCACCACCGGCGTTCTGGCTGCGCTATCATCGATCGTAATTACCGGGATTAGCGCTCCTGTTGCGGTATCGGGTACGCCGACGGGATCCTTTGGCACATAGCCTTGCACGGCCACACCGGCCGCACGTTGTTGATCCGCCGTTCCATAAAGCGCCACCCAGCCAGGCTGCGAATAGCCGTACCGGTCGCCGTAAAGGGCATCCCATTCGCTCGATGCCGCCTGGTACCGTTCGTAAGTGGTGTAGAACTGGTCGAACGCCATTTCGAAACGCTGCAAACCGCTCATCGCGAACAACGAGAATTCTTCCGGTGCGCTGGTCATGTAGTCATTTGCCACCGCCAACGCTGTGTTGCAGAATTGCGCGCGCGCAATTCTGCAACACAGCGTTGGC
>CAJXTZ010000044.1 GCA_913061345.1 uncultured Erythrobacter sp. | reverse complement strand
GCGTCAGATGTGTATAAGAGACAGACGAGAAGGCAATCTCCAACATGCGCCAATCCTACCTGTTCACCTCCGAAAGCGTTTCCGAAGGTCATCCCGACAAGGTTTCCGACCAGATTTCCGATGCCGTGGTCGACCTCTTCCTGTCGAAGGATCCCGAAGCGCGCGTGGCATGTGAAACGCTTACCACCACCAACAACGTGGTGCTGGCCGGCGAAGTTCGCGGGAAGGGCATGATCGATACGGACGGCAACTGGGAGATCGGGGCCAAGGCCGAGATCGAGAAGGCCGTGCGCGAGACTGTAAAGGCCATCGGCTACGAGCAGTCGGGCTTCCATTGGGGCGACCTGACCTTCGTCAACCACCTCCACCCGCAAAGCGCGGATATCGCACAAGGCGTGGATGCGGGCACCGAAGGCTCCAACAAGGATGAAGGCGCGGGCGACCAGGGCATCATGTTCGGCTTTGCCTGCAACGAGACGCCTGACCTGATGCCGGCGCCTATCGATTACAGCCACAAGATTCTGGAACGGATGGCGGCCGATCGCAAGAACGGCACCGCGCCGTTCCTCGAACCTGACAGCAAGAGCCAGGTGACGCTGCGTTATGAAAACGGCAGGCCCGTGGCCTGCACGGCGGTGGTCGTCTCCACCCAGCATGCCGAAGGGTATGACGAAGGCGACAAGGAAGCCGAACTGCATGAATATGTGAAGGGCGTGGTCGAGAAGATACTGCCCGACGGTTTCCTGTCGGATAAAACCGCCTGGCACATCAACCCCACCGGCAAGTTCGTGATCGGCGGTCCCGATGGCGATGCCGGATTGACCGGGCGCAAGATCATCGTCGATACCTACGGCGGCGCGGCTCCGCATGGCGGCGGTGCCTTCAGCGGCAAGGACCCCACCAAGGTGGACCGGTCGGCTGCCTATATCACCCGTCACCTGGCCAAGAACGTGGTGGCCGCTGGCCTTGCCACGCGCTGCACCATCCAGATCGCCTATGCCATCGGCGTGTCGGAGCCACTGTCGCTCTATGTCGATACGCACGGCACGGGCACCGTTGCCGACGACGCGATCGAGGACGCCATTCGCGGTATCGAGAAGCTGGGCGGACTTACCCCGCGCGGCATTCGCACCTACCTCGGCCTCAACAAGCCGATCTACCAGACCAGCGCGGCCTACGGACATTTTGGTCGCAAGGCCGATGGCGATCTGTTCCCGTGGGAGCGCACAAATCTGGCGGATGACCTGAAGGCAGCGCTTTCCTGAGATCTGGTCTGATGGCGCGGCGGCAACGGGCATCGCCCTTGCCGCCGCGCCATCGCTCCATCGACCGATTGCCGCGCCGCCACGAAAGCAATGTGCCGAGGCCCAGAGATAGCCTAGCCCATTTGTTCCCATGGCAATCACAAGGCCCCGCGCCGCGCCAAATTCTGACGAAAGCCCATCGCTAGGCAGGCCCAGCATTGAAGGGCCAAGCTCGCCCGCAACGCCATAAGCACCATTGGGTATTGCTGCCGCCGTCGCGCGTATCCGGGGTGCATCAGGTCTTGCAGGGTGGCATAGGTTATGCCGAGAAAGCGACCGTGGCGATCCATGCGATCACCACCAGCGCCAGCGTGGGCGATGCCTGGCGTGTTCTCACGCGCTTTTCTGCGCAAGGGCATATACGAAAAGGGCAGCCCCGCGATGGAGCCGCCCTTCGTCGTCTACGAGGCTGGACGTGTCAGGCGGGCTTCCCACCATGGTTTTCGCGCACCCAGCGGCCCACCTTGCGGCCATAACGGGCGATCATCTGCATGTTGAAGAAGTGCCAGCATCCTAGCACCATCACCGCCAGCCCCACCTTGGTGGCGACGAAGCGGATGGCTTCGGCGAGGGTGGTCGGCTCTGCGCCCAGGCTGATCGTTAGCAGGATGAAGCCGATGTTGACGAGGTAGAACCCCACCACCAGCAGGTGATTGGTGCTGCGCGCAAGCACCTCGTCATGGCCGAAGCAATCGACCAGGAAAACCTCTCCATTCACGCTCAACGTGCGCGCCACCCAGCCGGTGAGGGCAATGGCGATGAAGAGATAGGCGAAATAGCTCAGTTCGGTCATCGTACTTCTCCTGCTTAGTAAATCATGTCGTGGAAGGGGTTGGCGGACGGGGCGGTTTCTTGGTCGGCGAGGGTTACGCGATAAGCGCCCCAAACATTGCCGCACACGCCTCCTGCCATCGCTCCGAACGGACCCAGAAAAATTCCGACCGAGACGCTGCCACTGTTGAACGAACCATCGAGCCATGCGGCGAAAAATGCGGGCAGCAGCAAGCCGCCGAAAATGCCGATGGCCGAATAGATGCCCAAACGCTCGCATTCCAGATGACTGAGTAGCGCGGTGAGCGGGATACCGAGCCCAATCATGCCGGCGAGTGTCCCGGTGAAAGCTATGCCCAGCGGCAGCAGCGCAACGAGGATGCCCCCGGGTTCACCATCTGCTATCAGCGTTATGAGGCCGAATGGGACGGTAAAGACCATGAAGAAGCCACCACCGGCTATCGCTCCCCAGCCGGTCGCCCGGAAAAACGAGCCGATCATCCGCAAGAGCTCTCCGTCAGGCATTTCTGAAGAATCAGAAACTGTGTCATGTGGATCGGCAGTCATGGCATTTGATCCTTTCGTCGTCGGGAGTTAGTCGCGCTGGTTGCGGCTGGGCACGAAGCGGGCGACCTTCCCGCCCAGCTTCATTAGCGAAACAAGCGTGCCCTTGGGCAGGCGGCGCACATCGTCGAACCAGCCGGTCAGCGTGCCCAGGAATTCGTGCATGCGCCCGATGCGTTCCGCGATATGCGGTGGCACATCGTCACGATCTCTCAGCTTGGCCGAAAGGTCCGCCAGCGTCGCCAGCGTGGGGTCGATCTCGCGTTTCTTGCGTTCCACCGTGATGCGCATAAGCATTTCCCACAGGTCGGTCTCGGCCACGAAATGATCGCGCCGGTCGCCGATGATGTGGGTGCGGCGGATAATGCCGTAGCCCTGCAATTCCTTCAACGCAGTGGAGACATTGCTGCGGGCAAGGCCCAGCGTATCGCAAATCTCCTCGGCATGCAGCGGCTTGTCCGAAAGGTAGAGCAGGGCATGAACCTGGCTGACCGAGCGGTTCACGCCCCAGTGCGAGCCCATTTCCCCCCAGTGGAGGATAAAGGCTTCGGCTTCGGGGATGTCGGTCACTCGCACGACTCGGACGTTCCTTTCTCTATTTCTGTAATGTCAGAAATGCACGATGAGGGGAGGGCCGTCAATTGCAATCGCAGCTAGCCGTTATGCCTAAGCGTTTCCGTCTGGCGTCGCCAGAGGTAGGGCGCGGTGCCGATCACGAAGCCGCAGAACAGGCTTTGCCACTGCAATGCGCGCAACAGGTCGAGCCAGTCGGTGCGGTAGGCGTACCAGCTGTTCACGGCGACATCGGCCAGGATCACAACCACGCCCACCGCCACGCCGCAGCGTTGCCGCAAAGCCAGCAGGGCGCCTGCAAGAACGTCTAGCGGCAGCAGCATGGTCCAGAACCAGTTGAGCGCCAGCGGGGCGAAATCGTAGGGGAGCCAGCCTCGGCCCAGGACGTCTGCCGCATGGTTGCGCGCACCGATAACGAAGCCGGCGATCCAGATCAGGCGCACGCCTGTAAGAAGGCGCAGCTCAGCTTTCGTAGTGCGCGGTGGTCTTCTCGGCCACTTCCTCTGCGCTCACGCCGGGGGCAAGTTCCACCAGCTTGAACGGGCTGTCGTGATCGGGGCGCTGGAATACGGCGAGATCGGTAATGATCATGTCGACGACATTGGTGCCAGTCAGCGGCAGGGTGCATTCGGGAATGAACTTGGGATCACCGTGCTTGCTGGTGTGCTCCATCACCACGATAATCTTCTTGACCCCGGCGACCAGATCCATCGCGCCGCCCATGCCCTTCACCATTTTGCCCGGAATCATCCAGTTGGCGATGTCGCCGTTCTCGGCCACTTCCATCGCCCCCAGCACGGTAAGGTCGATATGTCCGCCACGGATCATGGAGAAGCTGGTGGCGCTGTCGAAGTAGGCCGAATGCGGCAGTTCGCTGATGGTCTGCTTGCCCGCATTGATCAGGTCGGCATCCTCCTCGCCCTCGTAAGGAAAGGGGCCGATGCCCAGCATGCCGTTCTCGCTCTGCAGCGTTACCTGCATGCCTTCGGGAATATGGTTCGCCACAAGGGTGGGGATGCCAATGCCCAGGTTGACGTAATAGCCGTCTTCCAGCTCGTTCGCAGCGCGTGCCGCCATCTGGTTGCGATTCCAGCCCTTCGTTTGCGCTGTTGTATCCTGAGCCATCATGCGGTCTCCCGTTCGCGAGTGGTGACGAATTCAATTTTCTTGTCGTAGGGCGCGCCCACCACCATGCGGTTCACGAACACGCCGGGCAGATGGATGCAATCGGGGTCGAGCGATCCTGCCGGCACCACTTCCTCCACCTCGACAACGCAGACACGCCCGCAGGTGGCGGCAGGCTGGTTGAAATTGCGTGCGGTCTTGCGGAACATAAGGTTGCCGGTCTCGTCCGCCTTCCACGCCTTGACGATGGAAAGATCGGCGAAGATACCGCGCTCCAGAATGAAGTCCTCCGGCCCATCCCTGGTGTCGAAGTTCTTCACTTCCTTCCCTTCCGCAACCTGCGTGCCAACGCCTGTCTTGGTGTAGAAGCCGGGAATGCCCGCGCCGCCTGCGCGCATGCGCTCGGCAAGCGTGCCTTGCGGGCAGAATTCCACTTCCAGCTCTCCCGATAGATACTGGCGCTCGAACTCCTTGTTCTCGCCCACGTAGCTGGAGATCATCTTCTTTACCTGTTTGGAACGCAGCAGCATGCCGATGCCTTCGTTGTCGATCCCGGCATTGTTGCTGGCGAAGGTAAGATTCTTCACGCCGCTGTCCTGGATGGCTTTCAGCAGACGCTCGGGAATGCCGCACAGGCCAAAGCCCCCGCTGGCTATGAGCATGTCATCTTGCAGCACGCCTTCCAGAGCGGCTTCGGCGGAAGGAAAGAGTTTCTGCATCGCGGCGTCCTTGTCTGTGGTCGGTGCGGGTCGTGCCAGCGCAATAATGCGGAGCGGCGCCATTGTCACCAGCGAACCCTCAAATGGCGCATTGCAGCATTTCTGTACCTAAAAGATGATTCAGGATTCAATTTTGATGCAAGCATGACTCATGCGGTATCCCGTAAGACACTGATATTGTCTTTTAAATGGAGTGAGTTGCATTGCCTGCAACATGCGATGCTCTTTTCGCACTTGCGAGATGAGGGTGATTCGCGCATATCTCTCCCTGCCTTTTCAGGCATCCTCTCCCAAAACTTCAGGGCCCGGTCGGCAACGACCGGGCCTTTTTTCATGGGGCCGTCCGAATGTCGCTACTCCGCGCTTTTTTCGGCACCTTCTGACAGCCTGCCTGTTTGCAATAGCAGCGGGCGCTTCCTAGGTCCGCTGAACGTTGACACCCAAAAGGACAGGATAGCGATGGCCGAGGCAGATGCAGCGAATGTGGAAGAAGGCACGGTAAGGCTGCAGGTCGCCGCCGCCAGGCAGGAAGAATCGGGACGCGGTGTCGTGCGCATGCCGCGCAGCGCCTTCCAGAAGCTCGGCATCACCGAAGGCGATCCGGTAGAGATCGAAGGCAAGCGCGCCACCGTTGCCGTGGCTGCGCCCTCCTACGAGGAGGACGAGGCGCTCGACGTAATCCGGCTGGATGGCCTGCAGCGTGGCAATGCGGAGACCGCTTCGGGCGAGCATGTTATCGTGCGCCGCGCCGAGACCAAGCCCGCTACCCGCGTTGTATTTGCGCCTTCGCGCCGTGAAATGCGCCTGCATGGCCCTAGCGAGGCGCTGAAAAGAGTGTTTTTCAAACAGCCGCTTACCACGGGCGATCTGGTCGCCACGCACGGCCAGCAGCCGGTGCAGAACGTGCCGCCCGAAGTGCGCCGCATGTTCAACCCGCCCGCCTATGCTCTTACGCAAATTCGCCTGCAGGTGGTATCCACCGTCCCCAAGGGCTTCGTCCATATTGACGAGAACACAGAGGTGGAACTGCGCGCCGAGTTCGAGGAACCGCGCGATGCCCGTGGGATGATCAATTACGACGACGTGGGCGGTATGGAGGATACCATCACCGCTTTGCGCGAAATGGTGGAACTGCCGCTGCGCTATCCTGAACTGTTCACCCGCCTTGGCGTCGATCCCCCCAAGGGCGTGCTGCTTCACGGCCCCCCGGGCACCGGCAAGACCCGTCTGGCGCAGGCTGTTGCCAACGAATCGGACGCGCAATTCTTCACCATCAATGGCCCGGAAATCATGGGCTCCGCCTATGGCGAATCCGAAAAACGCCTGCGCGAGGTTTTCGAGGAGGCAGAGCGCAGTCAGCCTGCCATCGTCTTCATCGACGAAGTGGATTCCATCGCCCCCAAGCGCGAGCGTGTGCAGGGCGAGGCGGAGAAGCGCCTCGTGGCCCAGCTCCTCACCCTGATGGACGGATTGCAGGCACGCGCCAATCTGGTGGTGATTGCTGCCACCAACCGTCCCGACGCCATTGACGAGGCCTTGCGCCGACCCGGCAGGTTCGATCGCGAGATCGTGATCGGCGTGCCCGACGAAGGCGGACGGCGCGAAATTTTGGGTATTCACACGCGCGGCATGCCGCTGGGCGAAGGCGTGGACCTGAAGGAATTGTCCCGCTCCACCCACGGCTTCGTGGGCGCGGACCTTGCGGCTTTGACGCGAGAGGCAGCGATAGAAGCAGTGCGACGCATAATGCCTAAGCTGGACCTCAATGCGCGCGAAATTCCGGCAGAGGTGCTGGAAGAACTCTGCGTCGAGAAGAACGATTTTCGCGAAGCGATAAAGCGCGTGCAACCGAGTGCCATGCGCGAGGTGATGGTACAGGCTCCTACTGTGGGCTGGGCCGATATCGGCGGGCTGGACGATGCTGCCGAAAAGCTCAAGGAAGGCGTCGAGCTGCCGCTTAAGAATCCGCGCGCTTTCGAACGGCTGGGTATCCGCCCGGCCAAGGGTTTCCTGCTCTACGGTCCTCCAGGTACCGGCAAGACCTTGCTGGCAAAAGCAGTGGCGAAAGAGGCCGAAGCCAATTTCATCTCGATCAAGAGCAGCGACCTCCTATCCAAATGGTATGGCGAGAGCGAGCAGCAAATCGCCAAGATGTTCGCCCGCGCCCGCGCCGTTGCGCCCTGCGTGATCTTTATCGACGAGATCGACAGCCTGGTGCCCGCGCGCGGATCATCCGCCAACGAGCCGCAGGTGACAGCCCGCGTGGTCAACACGATCCTGGCGGAAATGGACGGGATGGAGGAGATGTCGTCTATCGTGGTGATCGGGGCGACAAACCGCCCGACACTGGTAGACCCGGCATTGCTGCGACCGGGCAGGTTTGACGAGCTGGTCTATGTCGGCGCGCCGAGCGAGAAGGGCCGCGAGCATATCCTTGGTATTCACACGGCAGCCATGCCTATGGCGGACGACGTGGATCTTGGCGCGATCGCGAAAGAGACGGAACGCTTTACAGGCGCTGATCTGGAAGACGTCGTTCGCCGTGCCGGCCTCAATGCTATCCGCCGTTCGCGGGGCGACCCGGACAAGGTGACGAACAAAGACTTCACCGAAGCACTGGAGGATAGCCGCGCCACGGTAACGCCGAAGATGGAAGCCGAGTACAAGAAGATGAAGGGCGAGTTGAAGAAACGCGCGCTGGAAGTGAGTCCCATCGGGTTCATCACCGAAGGCATGGTGGAAAGCACGCGCGAATCGAAGCATTAGTTTTCTTGTTTCCTCAAGCGCCGGGCGCGAGCCGTCCGGCTCGCTTGGCTTTCCTCGCATAAGCTCGGGCGCGCGTTCGCGCCTGCAGTCGCTATCGCGACCGTGTCCCGCGCGATGATATGGGAAAATCGCAAAGGCCGGTTCACCCCTCGTGAACCGCAAGGCCGAACGGCCGCCCGCAGCGGGCGCAGCTATGCTGCGCGTCTAGCGAGGACGATTGCGCGGAGGCGCAATCGAAAAACAAACAACAATCCTAACTCCCGGTATCCATCCCGGCTTCGCCCGTTTCCCATAAGGCTTCGGTGGCGGAAGCCACCCGGCGCATGGCGATGGCCTCGGGCATCTCGGCACGGATGAAGGCCAGCATCGCCTCGCGGATCTGGCACCTGAGATCGAAAGCATCCGAGGCATTGCGCGCGCTCATCAACAGGCGAAGCTCCATCGAATCGAGTGTCGTGTCGGTAACCTGCGCGCTCTTTGCGCGCTTATCCCACAGTGGATTGGCCTCCACCTGCCGTTCGAATTCTGCGCGTAGCCGGTCTACGTCGGCCAGCGGGTCCAAGTGCAGGAACACCGTGCCGAGCAATTCCGATCCCTTGCGAGTCCAGTTCTGGAAAGTCTCTTCCAGGAATTTGTTGACCGGCACGACCAGCCGCCGTTCGTCCCAGATGCGCACCACGACGTAGGTGGTGCGAATATCCTCGATCCTGCCCCATTCGCCATCGATGATAACCACATCATCGATACGGATAGGCTCGGTCAGCGCCATTTGCAGCCCGCCGATCAGTGCCTTCAGGGCCGGTTGCGCCGCTGCGCCCACGGCCAGTGCGGCAAGCCCGGCAGAGGCCATCAGCGTCACCCCGATATCGCGCACGCCGGGTATCGACAGCAGCATCAGCCCGATGGTGACGAAGACGATTATAAAGGTACCGATGCGGCTGAAAATCGCGAGCCGCGTGCGACGCCGCCGGGCCTGCAGATTGTCCTCCACATCGATATCGGCCCGCAGTTCCATCGCCGCCACCAGCGCGCGCAAGATGGAAAGGGCGATCCAACCGATCAGCGCGGGCATGACGAAACCGGCGATTTTCTCCCATACCGTATCGAGTACGGGCACCTCACGGGCGGCCAGCACCACACCCAATGCCACCATGGCCCATTTGCTGGGGCGCGCAAGATGACGCACCACGACGTTATCCGCCTGGCTGTGGCTGGCGCTGGCAATCTTGCGCAGGATTCCGAACAGGATTCGGTGCACCAGCAGCGCCAGCAGAACGCCGATGAAAGCGGCCAGCGCGGCCACCAGCCATGCTTCCAGGTGATCGGGAACGGCGTCGCGCAGCGGGGTCAGCATGTCGTTCATCAATGCGCTGCGTCCCAGCTTGCCCCCGTGCCGATCTCGATACCCAGAGGAACGCTGAGTTCTACCGCAGGCAGGGCTGCCTCGGCCATGACCTTCTCGATCACGGGCGCGGCTGCGGCTACGTCGCGTTCGGGCAATTCGAACACCAGTTCGTCATGCACCTGTAGCAGCATGCGCACGTTTGGCAGGTTAGCCTCTGTCAGCGCTGGCAACATGCGGACCATGGCGCGCTTGATGATATCGGCGCTGCTTCCCTGGATCGGCGCGTTGATCGCCGCGCGCTCGCTGCCCTGCCGTTCGTTCTGGTTCTTGGAGCCGATGCGCGGAAACCACGTCTTGCGACCGAACAGCGTTTCCGAATAGCCCTTGGCCCGCACGCTTTCCAGGGTCTTGTGCATGTAGTTCTGGATGCCGGGGAAGCGCTTGAAATAGGTGTCGATCACCTCCTGCGCCTCATCCGCCTCCACGCCAAGACGGCCTGCCAGCCCCCAGCGCGATATGCCGTAGAGGATGGCGAAGTTGATGGTCTTCGCCGCAGCCCGCGTATCGCGGTCCACCTCGCCGTACATTTCCTTAGCCGTGCGGGCGTGGATATCCTCGCCTTTTGCGAAGGCTTCCTTCAGTTCGGGCACGTCGGCCATGTGCGCGGCCAGCCGCAGTTCGATCTGCGAATAGTCCGCCGCCAGCAAGACGTTGCCTTCCTCGGCCACGAAAGCCTTGCGAATTTCGCGCCCGATTTCCGTGCGGATGGGAATGTTCTGCAAGTTGGGATCGGTGGAGGACAGGCGTCCCGTCTGTGCCCCCACCAGCGAATAGGAGGTATGCACGCGGCTGGTTTCGCTGTTTATCGCTTGCTGCAAAGCATCGGTGTAGGTGCTTTTGAGTTTCGATAGCTGACGATATTCCAGCACCTTGTCGGCGATGGTCGCGCCCGACGCGCTGAGTTTTTCCAGGATCGCCTGATCGGTGGAATACTGCCCGCTCTTGCCCTTGCGACCACCCTTGTAGCCCATCTTGTCGAACAGGATATCGCCCAGCTGCTTGGGGCTGCCGATGGTAAACTCCTCGCCCGCCTGTTCGTGAATTTCCTTCTCGATACGGGCGGTGGTCTCGGCAAACTGTTCCGACAGGCGCGACAAGGCGGCGCGGTCCACCTTGATGCCTTCGCGCTCCATCGCGGCGACCACCGGGATCAGCGGACGATCGACCCGCTCGTAAATGCGCGTGGCCCCTTCCATCGGCAGGCGGGGGTGCAGGTGCTGGTAAAGCCGCCAGGTCACGTCGGCATCCTCGGCGGCGTATTCCGTGGCCTTGTCCAGCGGCACCTGGCCGAACGGGATCGCCTTCTTGCCGGTGCCGCAGATATCCTTGAACTTCAGGCAGGTGTGGCCAAGGTGGCGCTCTGCCAATTCGTCCATACCATGCCCGCCGCCGATGCCATCCAGCATGCGGCCTGCATCCATGTCGAAGCTGATAATCATGGTGTCGTGCACCGGTGCCAGGTCGATACCGGCGCAGCGCTTCAGCACGTTGATGTCGTATTTGACGTTTTGCCCCACCTTCAGCACCGCATCGCTTTCCAGCAGCGGCTTGATCGCGGTGAGGGCCGCGGTGCGTTCCACCTGTTGCGGCTTGTCGGCGAACATATCGTCGCTGCCCCCATCGCCGCCGAAGTGCTCCAGCGGCACGTAGCAGGCATCGTTGGGGCCAAGCGCGAGGCTGAAACCAACGAGATCGCAGGCCATCGCGTCCAGATCGCTGGTTTCGGTGTCCACCGCCACCAGCCGCGCGGCAAAGGCGCGCTCGATCCAATGCTCCAGCCGTTCCAGCGTCTGAACGCATTCATACTGGGTGCGATCGACGGCGGGCCAATCGGGCATGGGCTGGCGATTGCCGTCAGGCGATGCGGCGGCGCCTTTGTTGTCCGCCTTGGCGGGGTTGAGGTCGTTGGTGCGATCGGGGCTGCCGTTTCCGGCATCGAGACGACGCAGCAGGCTGGAGAAGCCGTGGGTTTCGAGAAACGCGGCCAGCGGCTGGGCGGGCACGCCATCCAGCTTGAAATCCTCCAGCGGCTGGGGAAGCTCGCAGTCTTCCTTCAGGGTTACGAGAATGCGCGACAGTTCGGCATCCGCGCGATGCTCGATAAGGCGTTCCTTCAGCTTGGACTTTTTCATCCCCTCTGCCGAATCCAGCGCGGCAGTCAGGCTGCCGTGTTCAGCAATCAGCTTGCTGGCGGTTTTGGGGCCGACACCGAAGATACCGGGAATATTGTCGACCGAATCGCCCATCAACGCGAGAACGTCCCCTACTTTCTCGGGCGGGACACCGAATTTCTCGATCACCTCGTCACGTCCGATGCGCGCGTTTTTCATGGTGTCGAGCATGTCGATACAGCCGCCTTCGGCCACGCCGTCTTCCAGCTCGTCTTCGGCGCACTGGCCGATCAGCTGCATCAGGTCCTTATCGCTGGAGACGATGGTGACATCCCAGCCTTTGCGCGTGGCAGCGCGGGCATAGGTGGCGATCACGTCGTCCGCTTCCACATCGGGTTCCTCGATACAAGGCAGGCTGAAAGCGCGCGTTGCATCACGGATCAGCGGGAACTGCGGCACGAGGTCTTCGGGTGGGGGCGGGCGGTTGGCCTTGTATTCGCTATAGATTTCGTTGCGAAAGCTCTGGCTCGACTTGTCGAGGATCACCGCGAGGTGTGTCGGCCCCACGGCCTTGTCGAGATCTTCGGCCAGCTTCCACAACATGGTGGTATAGCCATATACTGCGCCCACCGGCGTCCCTTCGGGGTTGGTTAGCGGCGGAAGGCGGTGATAAGCGCGGAAGATATAGGCCGAACCATCGACCAGGTAGAGATGCTGTTTGTCGGCCATGAGCGCCTGCTAGCACGAGCACCGCGCCCCTGTAAGCACCAATGAACCAAGCAAGCACCGATGATCCTGCCTTATTCTGGCCCTCGGTTCGCCGCAATTGTGCCACATTCTGCTTGCGCGGTTACAATTGTGGCCTTATTTGGGCAGCAGAGCCGGCGGAAAGGCTGGCTTCGGGAACGGCATTAGCCACACCCAAAACTGTGCAATTCAAGGATTTTTTACCTATGCGTAAGATCGCTCTCGTCGCCGCCGCAGCTGCTGGCGCTCTCACCCTGGCCGCTTGCTCGGAAGGCACCGAAGACGCTGCAGAAGCAACCGCTGAAAGCGCAGCCGCCGACACCGAAGCCAACGCTGAAGCCGTTGAGCAGGATCTCGAAGCTGCCACCACGGAAGCCGAGATGGAAATGGAAGACGGCATGGCTGCTGCTGGCGAAGAAATGCAGGAAGCCGGCGCCGAAATGGAAGCCGAAGCCAACGAAGTCGAGTAATCGGTTTACGGCTTTTCAAGCTTACAAAAGATCAAGGGCGCGGCCAGCGATGGCAGCGCCCTTTTTCTATGCCTGGATGGCGTTGCGGTTGCTCGAAATTATCGCGCCGCCGCTGTGCCAGTGGATGAATGGCTGGCGTTTGCGAAGCGGCGTGCCTCGGCCTGCTCGGCAAAGCCATCGTAAAGCGCACGCGCGATCGAGGCGATGCGCGCATCGCGGCGGCGGCGCGCTTCGGCCTTGTTGCGGTTTTCATCCGCTTGTGATGCGCTTTGCCCGGTGACGAAGATCGCCAGGGCAATCGCACGGCCATCGGGCGTTTCGACAATACCGATATCGCCAGCCATGCGGTTCAGCGTACCGGTCTTGTGAGCAACGGTCGCTTCACTGGGGATCATTGCGGGGATACGGCGACGGCCCGTGCGGCACCGTTCCATGGCATCGAGAATGACTTCGCGGCTCTGCGGGCTCAGCCATTCGCCTTGATAGATACCTGCCAGCAGGCGCACCATGGTTTGCGGCGTCGCGCTGTCGCGCGGATCGATATGGTAAGTGGGATCGAACTCGCCATCGTCGCGGACGAGCGTCGCGATATCGCGGTCCAGGCTAAATTCGGCCAGACCGGCGCGCCGTGCCCAGTCGTTGACGGCAGAAGGGCCGCCCACCGCTGCCAGCAACGCATCGGTCGCCGGGTTGGAACTGCGCGTGATCATCAGGTCGATAAGCTGGCGAGCAGACATGTGTTCACCTGCGCGCACAGGAGCAACGGCAGTGGAAAAGCGCGGGGAACGAACCGCCCACATCAGCGGGAATTCGCTGGTCAGGCTCCAGCGACCCTGGTCCACCCCTTCAAGGAAGGTAGCGGCAATGGCAATCTTGCTGGTCGACGCCATGGGAAAACGCTGGTCTCCCAGAATGGATACCTCTTCGCCGCTGACAAGGTCGATCGCGGCCACACCGATACGCCCATCGCTGCCGTCGGCGATCTGCGCGATCCGCATTTCCAGCGGGGTACTGGGCCTTGCGATGATCTCCGGCGGCTCTCGCACCTGCGTGCCAAAGGCGCTGTCAAAAGCGGATTCAAAATCCTGTGCGACCGCCGGCGTTGCTGCCAGCGGGGTAAGCATCAGGGCGAAAAGAGCAACTATGCGTGCGATCACCGATTTATCCATGAAGCGAGATTGCCTGAAACGTGCTTAGCAAATGCTTAATCGCATAGGGAATAACAATCCCGCGCGACGAATCGCGCGGAATTGACGATGTACCGAGTTAGTATGGCTGTTTTTGGGCGGCGCGTGCGGGAATCAGGCGTTGGCGAGAACCTTGCCGATCTTATCGAGAGGTTCGTGCGTCAGTGCCTTGTCCACTTCACCGACCAGCCGCTTTTCCAGTTCGACGTGATAGTGCCGTCGCATCTCGCCCAGCGTCTTCGGGTCGGCTACAATCAGCAGTTCGTCGATCTCGTTCGCGATGGACTTGTTATTCAGCCATTCCGCAGCGGCCGCGCCGTGGGCCAGTTCATTGAGATCGGTGTTACCGGCAACCTGTCCGGCATGGTCCTGGTGCTTTACACCGGCGCTGAAATTGGTGGGGTCGAGCTTGGGTTCTGCAACTTTCGAAAGCTTGGGTTCGAAAATTTGTCCTTCGTTGCGCAACAGCACGAATCGCTCTCCATCGACGAGTGCGATGTGGGCCTTGTGCGGGACTTTCATTGCTTTGCTCTCCTGCAATTGATGATGAGTCTGGACAACGGGCGGGCAGCCAATTCGTGCCGGGAAAAGCGCGCGCGATCAGCCCGCATCTGGCTTGCGCAGACGCCAGGCGAACTGATCGGTGTTTCCGCGAATGGATGCGTCGAACACGTTGGCGTCGCGCGGATCGCCTGGCTGCGCATAAAGATCGGATTCCGCCTCCAGCACGAAGCCGACGCCCGTCAGCGCATCCAGCGCCATTAGTCGGTCCATTCGGTGCAACTGGTCGGCCGCTTCCACGCCGCCGCCTTCTGCGGCCAGATGGTCCACCACCACCAGCGTACCGCCGGGTTTCAGCGCATCATACAGCATCTGCACGGCCGCATCCGCCGTGTCTTCGGGCATTTGCGCGATATAAAGATCGTGGAAATTCATCACCGTCATGATGGTATCGAGCGGTTCGGGCCACCCCGGCTCCGCAATCGGACCACGCAGCGGAAAAACGTTCACCGGATTGCCGTCAATATCGGAATAGGGCGCAACGGCAGCGTCCTGCTCTGCGGCATATTCCGGTCTGAAGGCGATAAATTCCTCCGGCTGAAAGGCATAGACCTTTCCGTCGGCCCCAACCGCTGTTGCCAGCAGCCGGGTGAGATAACCGCTGCCCATTATATAGTCGCCAACCACGTCGCCCTTGTCGATCCGGGCAAAAGCCAGCAGGTCGCCCGGCTTGCGCGCATCGTCAAACTGACGATCATCCATGCGCGCGATATCGTTGACCGCCTGCATGTATTGCCGCGCCGAATATTCGGTGGATTCATTGTCGGTAGGCTCCGGCTGATCCCCGCAGGCCGCCAGGCCCAGCAGCAGAGCACCCGCCATGATGGCTTTGCGCACGAACATTCTCCCCTCGCTCTCTCTCAACAAGAAAACTACGCTCAACTTGTGCCCACGACAAGCGGGCCGTTGATCAAAGGTACCGGCTTGACGAGGACACGCTTTACCGCTCCTAAAGCTTTCGAATGAAAACAGTTTCGGGATCGCACCACATGACCAATTGCTTTCGCCTGTCGTCGGGAGCCTCGCTCGCGGCTATCCTTCTGGCCAGTGCCGCCACCGCTTCCGCGCAGGATGTGACCATCGTACAACCCGGCGGCATAGGACAGGCACCGCGCACGCTGAGCGAGGACGAGGCGAGGCAGTTAGCGCGCAACGCCTACTCCCAGGCGGACGTGGTCTTCATGCAAAGCATGATCGTACACCATCAGCAAGCTGTAGACATGGCGGCCCTGGTGGAAGATCGCACGAATACGTCCGAGACACTGGCGGTCGCGGGCCGGATCGACGCCTCGCAAGAGGATGAGATCGATTTCATGCGCGGCTGGCTGTCCGACCGTAGCGAGCCGCTGGACATGGCGGGCATGGGGCACGCCGCGCATTCGGGCATGGTCGGGATGGCAACACCTGAACAGCTGGCTGCGCTGGAAGCAGCCCGCGGCACCAATTTCGATCGTCTGTTTCTGGAGATGATGGTGCGCCACCACCAGGGCGCGATCACCATGGTGGAAGAACTGCACAGCCAGCGCGGTACCGCCGCCGATCCGGTGATGTACGAATTCACCAGCGAAGTGGTGAACGATCAGAACGCCGAGATCGAGCGGATGAACGCCTTCCTCGCCAGCCTCTCCGACGATCCGCGCGCCACGCTGGCCGCAGGCGTGTTCGATGCGGGCGAAGCCATCAGCAACCTTCGCCACGTAGCCTTCTTGCGCAAACCCGCAGGCTTCTTCGATCCGGAGAACCCTGCCGGGCTGCGTCCGGAAATCCTTTCCGACGAGGAGGAGGACGAGGGCGAAGCAGACAGCGACATGGAGCATGACGCTGATCACCGCGAGGTTGATGCGGACCACACCGAAGTGGCCGCATCTGCAATCCGTGACCCGGGGGCCGAGGAGGATGAGCGCCGCTATGCCCAGCGCGGCGGGATGCTGAGTTTCTCCAACACCGACATGGCATTTGCCGGTGATCTGATGGTTGCGGGCAACTATCACGGCTTCAACGCCTATCGCCTCGGCACGGACGGAGTTCCGCAGCTGGTCAGCTCGGTGGTGTGTCCGGGCGGACAGGGCGATGTGTCGATTGCGGGCGACCTTCTCATCATGAGCGTGGAGGAAACGCGCGGACGCACCGACTGCGGCCTTGAGGGCGTAACCGACCGCGTGAGCGAAGACCGTTTCCGCGGCCTGCGCATTTTCGACATATCCGACGTCACGCGCCCGGTGCAGGTGGGGCAGGTGCAAACCTGCCGGGGCAGCCACACCCATTCCATCGTCACGCGCACCGATGACAGCCTGATTGTCTACAACTCCGGCACAGGCTCCGTGCGCGACACAGAGGAACTGGAAATCTGCATCGGCGATGTGCCGGGCGACGAACGCACCGCCTTGTTCCGTATCGACGTGGTGGAAATTCCGCTGGCCGATCCTTCACTGTCGCGCATCGTATCCAGCCCCGCCGTTTTCGCCGATCCTGAAACCGGGCGGCTGGCAGGCCTGTGGCAGGGCGGCGATCACGGCGACGAAACGCAGGAGACCCGCCGTACCGATCAGTGCCACGACATTACCGTGTTCCCCTCGCTAAACCTTGCGGCAGGGGCGTGTTCGGGCAACGGCATCATCTTCGATATCTCCGACCCGCTGAACCCGGTGCGGATGGATGAGGTGGTGGACCCCGGTTTTGCCTATTGGCATTCCGCCACGTTCAACAACACCGGCGATATCGTGCTGTTCACCGATGAATGGGGCGGCGGCGGCAGGCCGCGTTGCCAGGCCACCGATCCGCGCGAATGGGGTGCCAATGCCTTTTACGCCATCGTGGATGGACAGCTGGAATATCGCGGCACCTTCAAGCTGCCCGCACCCCAGGGCGATACCGAGAACTGCGTGGCGCACAACGGCTCCATCATCCCGGTGCCGGGGCGCAATATTTTCGTGCAGGCATGGTATCAGGGCGGCGTTTCGGTGATAGACTTCACCGATCCGGTAAACCCGTTCGAGATCGCCTATTTCGATCGCGGTCCGATCGATGACGATCAGCTGGTTACCGGCGGGTACTGGTCTGCCTACTGGTACAACGGCCGCATCTACGCCACCGAGATCGTCCGCGGGATCGACGTGTTCGCGCTGGAGCCCAGCGAACACCTGACCGCGGAGGAAATCGCTGCCGCCGAAGCGGCCAGCTACCAGGGCGATGTGTTCAACCCGCAGACGCAGTATCCGGTGGAATGGACGACAGAACAGGTCGAGGCAGCCCAGCGCAGCCGGATGGGTGGCTGACGGTTCGTCAGAACCAGAAGCGCACACCGAGCAATATTGAAACGCCGTCGGGGTCATCCCCGGCGGCGCGGATATAATCTGCCGTCTGGCCGGTAGCGGCTTCGTATTCCACGCCCACGTAGGGCGCGAACTGGGGCACGATTTCGTAACGGAGCCTCGCGCCTACCTCTATCTTCGAAAGCCCGGCACCCACGCCGCGTTCGGGAATATCCTGCGCCGACAATTCGGCTTCCACGCGCGGTTGCAGGATCAGCTTCTGCGTGAACCTCATGTCATGCTCTGCCTCGATCCGCGCGGTCAGGTCGCCTTCGTCGGAAAGGAAAGCGGCGGCATCGAAGTGGATCATGTAGGGCGCCAGGCCCGCCGCTCCCAAGGCCAGATGCGCGGTGGTGGCGGGCTCCACGTCCACGCGCATGCCTGCCTGTAGATCGATGAACGGGCCGATGGCGTGGCCCCATAGAAGCTGTATCTCGGCATCGTCCACTTCGCCGCTGCCGAACTCGCCTTCGCCTTCGCTCTTGAACACGATCTTGTCGAGCGATGTCCCGTACCAAGCGCTGACATCCCACAGGAATTCATCGTGCCCGTCGGCGATGCGCGCCTCCAGCCTTTCGGCCAGAACCATGCCGGTGGTCATATTGCCATGCGCGATGCGGTTGTAGGCGCGTGCTGCGGCGAGGCGATCGGCGTCGAAGAACATCTCGGCGGCATGGCGCGGTCCCTCGAAGGCTCGGGGCGGCGGAGGTCTGGCAGGAATTTCCATGACTGCGTGATCGCCATGGTTCATCTGCGAGTGATCCCTCTCGCCGTGATCCATGGTGGAATGATCCATTTGGCGATGCTGCGTATGATCCATTGCAGGCTCTTCAGGTATCTCCAGCGCGTGCTGCGAATGGTCCATCGCCTCATGCGCGGAAGGGTCCATCTCCTCCTGCGCCGGCGCATCGTGCCCGGCATGGCCGGAATGATCCTGCGCTGCAGCCGGAGCTGCGACTAAGGCGGCGCTGGCCAGCAGAATACTGTGCATCATGCCTCTCCCTCTTCGGGGAAGGGCCGTACGGTGACGGTCTGCATCATGCCCGCATGCATGTGATAGAGCAGATGGCAGTGGAAGGCCCAGTCGCCCGGCTCGTTCGCCGTCAGGTCGAAGGTCGCCGTGCTGCCCGGCTGCACCACCACTGTATGTTTCAGCGGCTGGTTCATCATGCCCGCGCCGTTCACCAGTTCGAAGAAATGGCCGTGCAGGTGGATGGGGTGGGCCATCATGGTGTCGTTCACCAGTTTCACGCGAACGCGCTCGTCATAGCCGAAGCGAATGGGATCGTCGCTGACGGCGCTGAACTGCTTGCCGTCGAACGACCACATGTAACGCTCCATGTTGCCGGTAAGATGTATCTCCAGGCTGCGCGTGGGCATCCGGTGCGGATTGGCGTTCTTCGCCTTCAGGTCGGTATAGCGCAGCACGCGGTGCGGAGCATTGTCTAGTCCGAGACCGGGAAAATCCATGCGGTCCATTGGCATCGGAGCAACCATGTCGATACCCGGGCCGACCTTCACATCGGGCGGCAACAGCGAGGTATCGCGCATGGAGTGTTCCATCCCGCCTGTGCTGTCATCGCTCATATCCATGCCGCCATGACCCGCGTGATCCGTCGCATCATGGGCCATGCCACCCATGCCCATATCGGCCATGGTCAGCGTCACCGGCTCGCGCAGCGGTGGCGGGGTTGCGCGGTGCCCTGCGTGCGAGGTGAGGCTGGCGATACCCATTCCCGAGCGGTCCATTGCCTGTCTCTTATACACATCTCCGAGCCCACGAGACTAGGCAT